>CAYTJV010000162.1:0-13632 GCA_964438165.1 uncultured Planctomycetaceae bacterium
GGCGGGCGGGTTAACGAGGGGTTCGCCGCAGGGCGGCAGCGAGGAAAAGCCGTCGCACAAGGTGCGGGTAACTAGGCCCTTCTGGCTCGGCAGGCACGAGGTCACGGTGGGCGAGTTCCGCAAGTTCGTCGAGGACAGCAAGTACGATGCGGGCAGCGGCTGGCAGACCGCCTTTGGGTCGCAGACCGACGATCACCCGGTTGTGAACGTCACTTGGGACGACGCCAAGGCGTTTTGCGATTGGCTCAGCAAGAAGGAAAGCAAGGAGTACCGCCTGCCCACCGAGGCCGAGTGGGAGTACGCTTGCCGTGCGGGGACGCAGACCCAATGGAGCTTCGGCGACAACGAGAGCGACCTGGGCACGTACGCCTGGTTTGGCGGGAACTCAAGTAACCAGACGCACCCCGTGGGCCAGAAGCAGCGGAATGCGTGGGGACTGTATGATGTGCATGGAAACGCGTGGGAGTGGTGTGCCGACTGGTACGGAGACGCCTACTACGGGGAATCTCCCGCAGACGACCCAAAGGGCCCATCTTCTGGAGCCAACCGCGTGCTCCGCGGCGGTTCCTGGCTCTTCACCGCGAGGTACCCCCGTTCCGCCTACCGCTACTGGTTCCCCCCGGTCAACCGGTACCCCAACAGCGGTTTCCGTGCGGCGAGGACTCCGTAACAGTATGGCCTATGACAGTCTTACCCTGGGCTGATGAAACGCTGAAACCACAACATATAGTGGCGATGGAGTGCTCATATACAAGTTGAAGGGGGTAACGATCGTCCATAAGGATCGTACTGCTACGTTTGGCAGGATGGGCGATTTCATAACTCCTTTTGTAGCCATTGGTTGCGGCGTTTCATCAGCCCAGTCTTACCCTTTGCGGTTTGACCTTTTTTTCTTTGTTACTTCCGCCGCGAGGCGCGCAATGGATTTTGGGCGGTACACCCCCCGATAGTGTAACAGATGGCACACGACGAGGAATTGCCGATCATTCGGGCGTATTACGATTTTGCGGTTTGGATGGTCCCCAAGATCGCGAAGTTTCCCCGCGACCACCGCTTCGTGCTCGGCGAGCGGATGGAGCGGCAGCTATGAACGTGGTTTTGTCAAGCCTGTTTTTCAAGCGGCTTGTCGGGTGTTTTTCCGCCGCGTGGTTGGGCGGTTGGGGGGACGCGTCGAGCATTGAGGGTCCGGCCGCTCATCCATCTATTCGGGATCGTCGGACCTGCCAGACGTCCCTACGACACTTGAACCCCGCAGTGCGTTCGCGTAGACTCAATTGAGAGACCCCGATTCTACAGGAGGGCAGACCATGGAGCCGGAAGCGATGGGCCGTGTGCTCGTCGAGGCGACGATTGAGAATCTCGAAGATGCCTGGGAAGTGGATCGCCACTTGCGCTCACCGCAGCAGGCCCGCCGGATCGTGGTCCCAGACGCACTGGTGGACACAGGCGCGACGACGTTGGCGCTGCCGACGCGGGTGATCGCGCAGTTGGGCTTGAAGAAGCGGTCGGAAAAGCGCGTCACGACCAGTGCCGGCGAGGGCCGTGCCGCCCTGTACGAGGCGGTACGGCTGACCATTCAAGGCCGCGAGTGTACCGTGGACGTGATGGAAGTCCCGGATTCGGTGCCCGTCTTGATTGGCCAGGTGCCGCTGGAATTGCTGGACCTCGTGACCGATTGCCGCAGCCGACAACTCATCGGCAATCCGGCTCACGGCGGCGAGCACGTGATCGAGCTTTATTGAGCCCGCGACGGGTCGATTTCATACCGCGATGTTTTCCTCTTGAAAGTCGGGGCCGGCAGAGGCGAGTGCCTCCTCTCGGTTGAGGTCCAAAGCCTCCTTGAGTGTTATCCGCAGGGTCTCAATTAACTCCTCCCGAGTGCGTTCTTGGCAGTTGACCCCCGGAACCTCTTCGATCCAGCCTATCCACCAATCCCCGGTGTTCTTGATGACGGCTGTGTACTGGCTATTCATTGCACGTCCCTTTGAACTTAGGGCCTATCCCAAAACTTCCGAAGTCTCCAAGACTTCGGAAGTTTGCGACTGCCCACCGCGGTTTTGGGATAGGCCCTTAGCCGTCAATCGTGTTTGTGCTCAAAGTGTAAACGCCGCCGCCGGGTTTATCCCGGTGGGGCGACGATTGGCAGCTACAAACGCGATCTCCATAAGAACCCTCCGTTTTCTCGCTGCTGCCGCCCGGCCGGGCGGCAGCAGCGAGAAAACGGCGCGTTGGGTCAGGTGTCGTTGTATAGCTGCCAATCATCGCCCCGCCGACGCAGGGTCGGCGGTGGCGTTTGCAGTCTGAGTTTTTGGATCTCCAGCCGCGCGACTTGTCGCCATCGGCTTCTCCGACCACAATGTTACCCATGGACGAAAAGCCTGTCCAGGGCGATGAGTCGCGTGCAGCCGGGCCGCGGTATCAGCCGCTGGTGCTGGTCGCGGTGGCGGTGTGCGCGGGGATCGTCGCGGACCGTTATTTGGCGTGGCCGGCGGCGTTGTGGTGGGCAGTAGGGGCGTTGGCCTGGGGCGTCTGGTGGTTGTGGTGGCGTCGCCAATCGGATCGCGTGGCGAGCGTGGCGATTCTTTTGGCCGCTGCGGCGTGCGGCGGGGCGTGGCACCACTGCCGGTGGAATTTCTTTGACCAGGACGACTTGGGGTTCTACACGCGGCAGCGTGAACAGCCGATCTGCCTCGAGGCGGTCGCTTTGGCCGGCCCGCGGCGCGTGCTGCCGCCGGCCTCGGATGCGATGCGGTTCTTTCCTCCGCGCGATCGCACGCGGGTGGAAATGGAGGTGGTCGGGCTGCGCAACGGCAGCGATTGGGAGCCGGCCTCCGGCCGGGCCAGGCTCACGGTCGGCGGGCACCTGCCCGAGCTGTGTGCCGGCGACCGACTTCGCATTTTCGCCCAGCTCGCCGGACCGCGCCCGCCCTCCAATCCCGGCGAGTTCGACTTCGCGGTCCATCACCGCGCCGACCGGTTGCGGAGCATGCTCCGGGCAGAGTTCCCCGATTGCGTTTCGGTCGTCGAGCCCGGATCGCCGTGGAGTGTGCGGAGGTGGCTCGACGCCGCTCGCACGGCCGGCGACCGGCTTCTGTGGCAACACCTCGACCCGCGGCGGGCCGGAGTGGCGTCGGCCGTGCTGCTCGGGTGCCGGGAAGAAGTGACAGCCGAGCAGACCGAGGCCTTTGTTCAGACCGGAACGGTCCACATCTTGTCGATCTCAGGAATGCACGTGGGAATCCTGGCCGCGCTGGTGCTCCTGGCGATGCGGCTGTTGCCCGTGCCGCGAGGGATGGCATCGCTCAGCACGGCGGCGGTCGTCGTGCTTTACACCCTGTTGGCCGACGCCCAGCCGCCGGCCGTGCGCGCGATGGTCCTCGTGCTGGTGATGTGCGGGGCCTATTGGCTCGGGCGCAAGGCCCTGGCCATGAATTCGCTCGCCGCTGCGGCCTTGGTGGTGCTGGCGATCAATCCGGCCGATCTGTTTCGCATCGGCGTGCAGTTGTCGTTTCTGTGCATGATGGTTCTGATATGGTTTCCGTCCCTGTCCGGGCCCCGAGATGCGGCCCGGGCGGCGTTGGAGCGGCTGATCCAAGAAAGCCGGCCTCGGCCGCTCCGAGCGCTTTTGTCCGCTTGGCGCTGGGCGTGGGAGCTCACGCTGGTCGGCGTGGCGATTTGGCTTGTGACGACGCCCTTGGTCGCGGCTCGCTTCCACATTTTCTCGCCCATCGCCCTGGTGCTCAATACGTTCTTATGGCTTCCGATGAGCGCGGCCATTTGGAGCGGTTTCGGGTTGCTCACCGTGGGCGCCATCTGCCCGTCTGCGACGCCGGTTCTCGGTTGGTGCTGTGATGGGACGATCGCCGTGCTCCAATGGGGCATCGAGACTGCGCGGGGCTTCCCTCCGAGCTACTTCTGGGTCCCCGGGCCGGCGGACTGGTGGCTGGCGGGGCTCTACGGCGGGCTGGGCATCATGCTGGCATGGCCCCGGCTGCGACCGCCCCGGCGGTGGTTCGTGGCCCTTGTGGCCCTCTGGGTGGCGGTCGGTTTTGGCACCCCGTTGGTATCGCGCGATCGGCCGCACTTGGCTTGCACGTTCGTGTCGCTGGGCCACGGCTGCGGGACCGTGCTGCAGGTGCCCTCCGGCGCCACCCTGCTTTACGACGCGGGGTCGCTCACTTCTTCCGCGCGGGCCACCAATGCGATTTCGTCCTATCTCTGGTCGCAGGGGATCATGCACCTCGACGCCGTGTTGCTTTCCCACGCCGACGCCGACCACTACAACGCGCTGCCGGGCCTCTTGGAGCGATTCTCGGTCGGAGTTGTCTACGTCTCTCCGCTCATGTTCGAGCGTGAGGAACCCGGCCTGACCGCCCTGCAAGACGCCCTCCGCAGAGCCAAGGTGCCCGTGCGAAAGACCTCTGCGGGCGACCGTCTTTCCGGCGGACAAGATTGCTGGATCGAAGTCCTCCATCCGCCGCGGCGCGGCGTGCTCGGCAGCGACAATGCGAACAGCCTGGTGCTGTCAATTGAGTACCAAGGCAAACGGATCCTCCTGCCGGGCGACCTGGAGCGGCAGGGCTTGGGCGACGTGCTGGCCGAGGAACTTTTGCACTGCGACGTGCTGCTGGCCCCCCACCACGGTGGCCGAAGGAGCGCTCCTCCCGGACTCGCCCCCTGGGCCACCCCGCGTTTCGTGATCGTCAGCGGCGCACTGAACTTCAATGTCGGCCAAACGACCGCTACGTATCGGGCCACAGGAGCCGAGGTGCTCCACACTGCGGAAGACGGGGCCATCGCCGTTCGCATCGACGATCAAGGACTCGATGTGGCGACATGGCTCAGCCCACGCCGGTGAAGAAGAGGGGGAGAGTGGGAGATAGAGGAGAGCCTCGGCAAAGGTCGCCGAAGTCGCCAGGAATCGAGCCCACCGAAATGCCTGAATTCCGCCGAGTTGACCCACAAGTTGAATCATCTCCCCCTCTCCTCTTGTCCCCCTCTCCACACATCCCCATCTCCCACTCTCCAGTTTGGGTAAGCTCGGCCGCGCAATCCCGCTTGGCCGGATTTCAATTACCCGTTGCAAAACGCCGGGGGATTGGTACACTTACCTGCATAGTGAGTTAGTTGTAGGTAAGTTTAGGTAGAGTCTTGGGAGACACGGTGAGAGGAGAACGCTTCGGGGCTTGACACCTGAAGCCGGCTGGACTTGAGGAATTGCGGTAGCAGATGACTATTACCAAATCGCGGAAACAGGAGCTGATCGGCCAGTTCAGGCGAGGCGAAAACGATACCGGCTCCGCTGAAGTGCAGATCGCCATCTTGACGAGTCGGATCAATTCCCTGACCGGACACCTGCAAGGCCATCGCAAGGACTTTGCGGGTCGCCGGGGTCTGTTGATGCTGGTTAGCCGCCGCCGCTGCCTGCTGGACTACCTCAAAAAGGTGGATCCACAGCGGTATCTGGAAGTGATTGGGCGGTTAGAGATCCGCAAGTAGCCCCCGTAGTCTTCTCTCGGTCGAAGCCGTTGAGGTGGCCACGCCGTCCCGCGCCCCCTTCTTGCCCGTCCCCGGGACTCGCAACGCAGGTGAAGGTAGGAATCTACATTGAAAGTACGTGTTGAGAAACGGATTGGAGCGAGTACTCTTTGGATTGAAACCGGAGAGCTGGCAAAACAAGCGGCAGGCAGTTGCATCGTCGGATACGGCGAAAGCGTCGTGCTTTGTGCCGCCGTCACGGGTCCCCCGCGAGTAGGGATCGACTTCTTTCCTCTGAACTGCGACTACCGCGAGCGGGTCGCTGCTGCCGGACGCTTCCCCGGCGGGTTCCTCAAGCGCGAGGGCCGACCCACCATGCGGGAAATCCTCACTTCGCGACTGATCGATCGGCCGATCCGTCCGCTGTTTCCCGATTGGTTCCACGACGAGGTCCAGGTCCAGGCGTTCGTCCTGGCGGCCGACCGCGCGAACGATCCCGACGTGCTGGCCATGATCGGGGCTTCGGCCGCTCTGGCCCTCTCGCCGCTGCCTTTCTTGGGGCCGATCGGGGCGGTCCGCCTGGGATGCGTCGACGGTCAGTTCGAGGTCTTTCCAACCGTCGAGCGCCTGGAGGTCAGCGACCTGGACCTGATCGTGTCCGGATCCAAGGACTCGGTGCTGATGATCGAGGGCTTCGCCCAGGAAATGCCCGAAGACGTGATGGCCCAGGCGATCGCCGCGGCCCACGAGTTCGTGGCCCAGGTGGTCGACTTGCAGCGGGAGCTGATCGAGAAGGTCCAGCCGGTCAAGACCCAGTATAAGACGCCGCCCCCCGACCCGCTTGCCGTCCAGTTGAAGGCGAATTACTACGACGCCCTGCGCGCGGCCAAGCAAACGCCGGGCAAGCAGGCCCGCGCCGATGCCGTCGCCGCGCTGCACGACAAGGTCGTGGCCGAGATGATTCCCGATCCGGCGGCCGACGGGGCGGTTGCTGCCAAGGCCCTGGATCGCGTCTGGCACGACTTGGAGAGCCGGGCGATCCGCGATCTGATCCTCGCCGGTACCCGGTCCGACGGCCGCGATGCCAATCAGCTCCGCGAGATCACCTGCAGGGTCGACGTCTTGCCGCGCGTGCACGGCTCGGCGCTGTTCCAGCGCGGAGAGACCCAGGCCATGATCACGGTCACGCTGGGCACGACGCGCGACGAGCAGCGGGTCGACGGACTGGCCGAGGAGTACAGCAAGAAGTTCATGCTGGACTACTATTTCCCGCCGTTTTCGGTAGGCGAAGTGCGGCCGATCCGCGGGCCGGGACGCCGCGAGATCGGGCACGGGGCCCTGGCCGAGCGGAGCGTCAAGCCCGTCGTCCCCCAGCCCGAGGACTTCCCCTACACCATCCGCATCATCTCCGACATCCTCGAGTCGAACGGTTCCAGCTCCATGGCCTCGGTGTGCGGGGCCACCTTGGGGCTGATGGCCGCCGGCGTGCCGATCGCCAATCCCGTGGCCGGCATCTCCATCGGACTGGTGAAGGAGTCCGACCGCTGGGTCCTGCTGACCGACATCATCGGCGACGAGGACCACTTCGGCGACATGGATTTCAAGATCGCCGGCACGCAAAAGGGCATCACCGGCATCCAACTGGACCTCAAGATCGCCGGCATCAGCGAAGAGATCGTGCGGGCCACCCTGGAGCAATCGCGCCAGGCGCGGATCGAGATCCTCCGCAAGATGCTCACCGCCATCCCGCGCCCCAGGCCCGAGATCTCGAAATTCGCCCCGCGCCTGCTGCGCACGAAGATCGATCCCGAGAAGATCGGGCTGTTGATCGGTCCGGGCGGGAAGATGATCCGCAGCATCCAGGAGAGCACCGGGGCGATGATCGAGGTCGACGACGACGGCACGGTGATCATCTCCTCCACCGAAATGGAAGGCGCCCGCGCCGCCATGGAACAAGTCGAAGCCCTCACCGCCTCCGTCGAGATCGGCAAGATCTACAACGGCCGCGTGACGAGCATCAAGGATTTCGGCGCGTTCATCGAGATCCTGCCGGGCAAGGACGGGTTGTGCCACATCAGCGAGCTGTCGGACGAGTACGTCTCCAGCGTCAACGACGTCTGCAAGGTGGGCGACCGCGTGTCGGTCAAAGTGATCGCCATCGACGAGCAGGACCGGGTGAAACTGAGCCGCAAGCGCGCCATGAAAGAGCGCGGCGAAACCGACCCGCCCGCTGCCAACCGCGGCCGGAGTTAACGCGACAACGCTAGGTTCACCACGGAGGCACGGAGGACACGGAGACCTGTAGGGAACGCCCTCCGTGGCGTTCCGTTGAAGCGGCGGATACCGCGGACCGGGTGGCACGCCCTGAGGCTTTGCGAAGGGCGTGGTTGGTCAGTCCATGAACCAAGGCCACGCCCATCGAAGACTCTGGGCGTGCCACCCGACCGAGATCCATCCGTCCCACAGCTCTCCGTGTCCTCCGTGCCTCCGTGGTGTTTTCTAATTCCCACGGCGAATTGGCGTGAACGACGTCAACCAGAAGCTCGTCGATCAGTACACCGAAATCGCCAAGCTGGCCGGGGGCTTGGCCCACGAGATCAAGAATCCCCTGTCGACGATCCGGTTGAACATGGATCTGTTGGCCGAGGATTTTTCGTCGGACCCCGAAACCCCCCTGCACCGCCGCGCCCTGGCCAAGGTGCAGCGCGTCCAGCGCGAGTGCCAGCGCTTGCAGGAGCTTCTGGACGATTTCCTCAATTTCGCCAAGATTCGCCGGCTCAACCTCCAGCCGAGCAGCCTCAACCAGCAGGTCAAAGAAGTCTTGGACTTCTTCCGCCCCGAGGCCCACCAGTCGCGGATCGAGATCATCGAATTCCTCGCCGCCGATCTGCCCATGGTGCTCTTGGACCGCGAGGCTTTCCGGGGCGGGCTGTTGAACCTCGTGCTCAATGCCCAGCAGGCCATGCCCGAAGGCGGCCAACTCGTGGTCCGCACCAGCGCCACGGCCGACGGCGTGGCATTGGACCTGATCGACACCGGCGGCGGCATGGACGGCCCGACGCAGGCAAAGATCTTCGAGGCGTTCTTCTCCACGAAGAAGGCGGGCTCCGGCCTGGGACTGCCCACCACGCGCAAAATCATCGAAGGCCACGGCGGCCAGATCCGCCTGCAAAGCGAGCTGGGCAAAGGCACCCAGTTCACCATCAAGCTCCCCACCCCCGCCCGTCTAGCCGCCGACCCCGCCCGAGCTCTCCTCACCGGCCCGGTCGGCACGCCCTAAGGCTTTGCGAAGGGCGTGAGGAAGAAGGGGACTGTCAGCTCAGATTACCATAACCGATTTCCCTTTAGTCGCCGCGCAACAATAAAGTACCGCAACGTGAAACGTGGGATAGGCTTCCAGCCTGTCTTTTCTGGCGACAGGCTGGAAGCCTATCCCACGTAATCCGGCAACTTATTGTTGCGCGGCGCCTAAGGCTGCCTGGCGGATCACCTCGCAGGCGTCGGCGATGCGCAATGGGCCGCAGTGTTTGACGACGTGCGCCAGGTCCATGCCGTCGACGTATTCCATCACCAGGAAATGCGTGCCTTCGTGGCAGCCGGCGTCCATCGCCCGCACGATGTGCGGATGCTCCAACTTGCCCACGGCTTTCATCTCCCGCTCGAAGCGGGCCACCAGCCGTCGACTTGCAACAACCAAGCAAGCCGCGACCTGTCGGATCGCCATTTCCCACTATGAGGACGATACCCGGACTTATCTGGGCAGCGGCCAATTCCCGGGTATGTACGACGGAGTCGATACTCTCGAGAAAACCAATCAGGAACTGCTGCGCAACACCGGCCAGTGTGCCCTGCGGAATTTCGGCACCTGGTGGATGGACCTGGGCGCGACCGGCTGGTTCGACGATCCGCGCATGTGGGCCAAAATGGCGCGGCTTGCGGCCCTCGACGAGCCACTGCTGAAGCACCCGCGTCCCTTCCGGCCCGAGGTGGCCGCCGTCATCGATGAGAAAGCCATGATGCGTGTTGCGGCAGGTGGCCCCGCGGTCACGCTTCCCGGCGTGTACCAGGTCCGTCGCCCCCTGGGCCGCATGGGCACGCCGTACGGCCAGTATCTCCAGGACGACGTGATTGCCGGCAAGGTCAAGGCCAAAATGTATGTCTTCCTGACCGCCTGGTGCCTCGCGCCTGCCGAGCGCGGGCAACTGCTGACCGCCACCCGGGGCAGCGCACGGATCTGGTGCTACGCGCCCGGCTACCAGGAGGATCACCGCACGTCACTCGAAGCGATGCAGCAGTTGACCGGCTTTCAGTTCAAGAACGTCACGCCCGCAAAGGCCATAGCGAAGCCGACCGCGGCCGGTCAACGACTTGGCCTGCACGAGGCGTTCGGCACCGACGGGCCGGTCAAACCCCTGTTTGCCGCCACCGATGCCACCGCGGAGGAAACCTTGGCGACCTATCCCGACGGCTCGGCAGCGGTTGCCCTGCGGCGCACGGCCGACGGGATATCGCTTTTCGTCGGAGCGCCGGGGTTCACATCGGAGCTCTTGAGGCTCGCCGCACGCAAGGCCGGCGTCCACCTGTTCACTCAGCGCGACTGCAACGTCTACGCCAACGGCCCGTACCTGGTGCTCCACGCCTCGCAGGACGGCCCGCTGGAAATCGATGCGGGGATACCGGGTCCGATTCGCGATCTTCTTGGCAATCAGGCTGTCGGCCAAGGGCCAAGGATTACCTTGTCGATGAAGAAAGGCGACACGCGAGTGTTTGTCGTCGGAGAAAAATGATTTGCGGGAGACGTATGGTCCGAAGAAGGGATCTTCCATGATTCATCTCGGCACTACCAGTCGGCGGACTTTCTTGGCTTCCAGCACGCTCGGCGTCGCTGCGGCGGCGTTCGGCCGCGTGAACGCCGCGGAACGAGCGGCCGGGTCGCAGGCGGCAAGGCCTGCGGTCCGCAGGATTCCGGTCATCGACTGCACCGACCTGTATCATCCGCACCAGGATGTGGGCGACAACTTCGATATCCTTTTGCCTACGGACCGCACAATTGCTTCTGGAAGCTTCCCGACTTGAAGTTCATCGCCCGCATGGACCCCAAGCTCCAGGCTTACCTGGCCTTCGCATTCACGCGGTCGACGCGGTCGGATTTCCTCCGCGCGGTCGATCAGCCGCTGGCGGGCAGCGTGCTCAACAGCTTCATCGGCCGCCCGCACAACGTGTGGGAGACTGCCGTTTGGGCCCAGGTGGCCGACCGGCGGATCGTGCGCCGCGCTGACGGAACGTGCCGCCTCGTGCCCGCGGGCGAGGTGCTGCCCAGCGACAAGGTCTTGCCGAACGAGCTGCGGCCGTGCCGGGTCAAGGTCCGCGACGACGGCATGTTTACGTTCGAGCTCTGCGACGGGCCAACGAATTTCCTCATCTACGACCGCAGCGACCCCTACGAGAACGAAAAAGCCCTCCGCGAGGCCCTTCCGGCGCTCTACACCGGCTTTCGCACGCCGTGATGTTTCCCTTCGTAGGTTACGAGGTCTTGGAGGAGGACCGAACGGTTCGCGTGCTGACGGTCTGGCGAGTGAAAGCGACTCGCTAATGCACCACGGGGGCCGAGCACGTCCACACACCGGACTATCGTTGCTTGCGTTCGCCAGCGCTCTGCCCGTGCCAAACGGGGACAACCGCGTGGTGCAGCGCAGGCCGGACCGCCAAGACCTTCTCTCTCGACCCGTACAACTCCTACTGACGCTGCGGCCGCAAGTCCCGCCCCCATTCCACCGACGCAGGGCGGGCCGGTTCGGCTCGGCCGCCATCCCCGCAGCCCTCTTGCACCCCCGCAGCGTTTCGATCATCATGCGGCGATGGAGGAGCTGGTCCGAGCCCCGCCGAGCGCCTGGGAAACGAGGATGTCGCTGTTTTAGAGGCTGATGCATGGTGCCCCCATCGCTGATCGCGGCACTCCTCGTAGGCGCGAGTGTTCTGGTCGATGTCACGGCGATCTCGAAAAAGGAGAACCATCATGATAATCCGCAAATGGACGCGCCGCCGTTTCTTGGCCGGCGCCGGTGCAGCCGTCGCTGCCCCGTATGTGATTCCTTCGACGGCCTTGGGTGCTGCGGGCAGGGCGCCGGCCAGCGAGCGGATCGGGATGGGGGCGATCGGGATTGGCAGTCGCTGCATCGGCCAACAGGTGATGCAGAACTTTCTAGCCGAGCCCAAGGTGCAGATGCTGGCTGTCTGCGACGTCCAAAGCCAACGGCGCGAGGCCGGCCAGGCCGTGGTACACGACGCCTACGGCAACCGGGATTGCGCGGCGTACCGCGATCTGCGGGAGATGCTGGCCCGGCAAGACATTGACGCGGTGCTGATTGCCACCGGCGATCGCTGGCACGCGCTGGCCTCTGTGCTGGCGGCGAAGGCCGGCAAGGACGTCTACTGCGAGAAGCCCATGACCTTGACCATCGCGGAGGGCCGAGCGGTGGCCGACGCGATGCGCAGCCTCGCCAGGGTGTACCAGGGCGGCACGCAGCGGCGGAGCGTGGCGAAGTTCATCTATGCCGCCGAGGTCGCCCGCAGCGGGAAGCTCGGGCAACTGCGGACCGTCTATGCCTATACGCCAGGCTTCGTTCCCAATATCGGGGCTTTCCAGGCGCGGCCGCCCCAGCCCGAGCCGCCCCGCGAGATCGTCGATTGGGACTTGTGGCTGGGTCCGACGGCTTGGCGGCCGTACAACGCCGAGTACATTGCCGGGCTGGGCGGTTGGAGCAACGTTCCGGACCTCGGCGGCGGCGGCATCACCGATTGGGGAACGCACCAGGCCGACCTGGCCCAGTATGCCAACGACTCGGAGATGTCGTCGCCGGTCGAGTACGAGCAATTAGGCCCCAGCGAAGTCGCGGCCAAGTATCCCAACGGAGTCCGGCTGGTGTTTCACGCGGGAATCCCGGACGGCGCTTGCCTCCTGGCCCGCTTCGAGGGCACCGAGGGCTGGATTTCCGTGGACGACAACCTGGGCCTGGACGCCGATCCGCCGACCCTGCTGGGATCCTACCAGCCGCGACAGCGGAGCTCGTACGACAAGGCGTCCAATCACATCCAGGATTTCCTCAAGTGCGTCCGGACGCGCAAGCAGCCGGTGTGCAACGCGGAGGTGGCCCATCGGGCGACCACCGCGTGCCACGCGGCCAACATCTGTGTGTGCCTCGGCCGGCCCTTGAAGTGGGACCCGGCCAAGGAGGAGTTCGTCGGCGACGACGTGGCGAACCGGATGCGCAGCCGCGCGCTGCGCGAGCCGTGGAGCATGTGAGCCCGGAAAAGGGGACAGGCACCGCCGCTGGCGATAGGAATTCCACGGCTCATGGTTTCGTTCCAGGCGATTCAGCGCTCGGCGACCTTCCTCAGCCCCGAAGGGGCGGAATATGACAGCCCAGGGCAACGCCCTGGGGAGCGGGTCTGGAGCCCTGAAGGGGCGAAATCTGCCTCGTGAGCGGCCCCTATGCCGCCCTTTCAGGGCTTCCGATTTTGCGCTCGACTCCTCCCCAGGGCGTTGCCCTGGGCTCTCGTATCGCGCCCCTTCGGGGCTGAATCCGCCGGCTTGCGCGGAACGAAAATCTCCCGGAGGGCCTCCAGGTACTTCATTCCGCTGAGGGTGTCGGGCTCGAGGTAACTTCCTTCCGTCCATTCGTTCCAGCAGTTGATGGTCAGAACGCGAGGCCCGTCTTTGCGGGCAGTCATGCGGTCCCTGGTCTTCTGGAGCGCTTCGCGGAACCGCTCGGGCGTGTTGCCGCTGATGGTGTTGGTGAAGGGATAGCCGAAGTTGCCGAATTCGTCGTCCTGGTGGGCCCGGGGGCTGGAGTCCCAACCCATGCTCACGTTCGGGAAATAGGGTACGCCGAACATCTTGTCGGCCTTGTCCCAGTAGGCGAAGTAGCCGTCGCGGACCGTGTTGTAGTCGGTCTTCTGCGTCGGCAGCAGCACGTGATGGATCCAGACGTAGGATGTAACCGAGTCAAAGGCGAGGTCCCGCACCAGTTTCGCCGCGTCGGCCGGTTTCTTCTCGTTGGGCAGAATGGGCTGGCCCCAGACCACGGCGTTCAGATGCAGCCCCGGCAGCCCGGCGGCGCGGGCCTTGTGGCGGAACTTGTCCAGGGCCGATCG
>CAYTJV010000163.1:0-9612 GCA_964438165.1 uncultured Planctomycetaceae bacterium
ACATGGAACCCATCGAATCGAAGAAGAGCGAGCAGCCGCCGCGGCAAACGAAGCCGATGCCGCGGGGCCGGATTCGCCGCCGTTCGCCGCCTGCCCGCGCGCTGGCGCGGCGCACGCCCCCTCAGCGCACACAGAGTGCGAGTCGTAGGGCGGAAGGAGCCGGGTGACGCCCGCCAAAACCGCTCATAAACGGCGCGTCGGGGTGGCACGCCCTGACGCCTTGCGAAGGGCGTGCTTGACGGGCGGATAGGGTTCGCAGCCACGCGCATCGAAGACTCTGGGCGTGCCACCCGACCGCGGCCCGTGCCCGTGAAGAAGAAGGCAGAGGGGAGACACAGGAAACGACCTTCCCTCTCCTCTCTCCTGCCTCGTGCCTTCTTTTCTCGGCCCGTGGCCGCAAGAAAAAAAAGAGAAGAGAGAGGAGAAACGAATCTCCCCTCTCCTCTCTTCTCCCATATCCCTTCTTCCCTAGAATCGCCGGTTGAACTGGACGATGAACTCGGAGTCGAACTCCCGGTCGAGTCCGGTCGTGAGCGGCAGCACGCCGGCGATCGTCAAGCTCGATAGGGCGCCCAATTGCAACTGCACGCCGCCGGTCATATTCAGGATGTCGCGCCGGCCGGCGCCGCCGGCGGCGGTGGCGCCGATGTCGCCCAGCGGCCCGCTCACGAAGTCCATGTCCGTCAGCGTGCTGGTGTAGTGCAACTCCACCATGGGGATGATGCCCGTCAGGAAGCAGGCCGACGGATTCTGGTAGAGCCGGTACCCGGCGGTGAAATCCATGAACCCGCGGGTCTGATCGTGAAACACGCCGACGCCGGTGAGTGAGCCGGGACTCGTCTGGACATCGCGCATCAGCACGGTATTGCCCTTGGTGTCGAAATCCAACTGGCCGAAGCAGAGGAAGAACAGGCGGTCGGTGGGGGAAAAGATCGCGCCGACGAACGGCCCAAGGTGCATGGATTCGTTCCGGAACTCGACGAGCGTTCCCGTGTTGTCCGCGATCCTCCAATCGGCCCCCGTGGGGAACACCATGGACAGTCCGGCGGACAAGGCGAAACGCTCCCGCTGCACCAGCGCCCGTTTCACGACCACGCTCATGTCGCCGAATTCGGTGCCCGACAGCGAGGCCCCGTCCTCGATCGATTGCGTGGCATTGTAGCCGGCAGCGAACGGCACCCGAAGCCCAAGCGACCACAGTCCGTCGCGGAACGTCTTCTCGAATCCGAAGGTGAACCGTTCCAGGTTGCGCTTGTCGCCGTTGATGTCCAGAATCGGATTCTGGAAATGGTTGAAGTTGAAGAAAACGCGATCGGTGGGCAGCGGGTTCTCGTCCTGCGCGATTTTGAAGCGGCGGTCACCGCCGGAAATGCCGACCGTAGCGCCCTCGGGAGTGATCTCGGGGGACAGCGCCCCCGCGCCAAAGAATCGCATTCCGCCGAAGCCGCCGTTCAGGCTGTCGCCGATCATGTTCGGGGTGGCGGTGGACGGACCCTCGGCCGCGCCAATCGCACTGGCCAGCGCGCTGGGGGGGATTGCTGCCTCCATGGGGGAGACAGCACCTGGTCTCTGAGCGGGGGTGGGCTCAACCGGCGTCTCGGTGGGAGCCGCCTCTACCCATCCTGGGGGACAAGGGCGTCGCCTGGCCCGGAACCCCACGGGCTGCACGCCGCCATCGGTCGTGTTTGCGTCCGCGGCCTCGGGCCACCGCGCGTCTGCGGCACTGGCAGGTTGGCCGTCAGCCGCAATCGTGAGGGTGACGGCAAAGAGCAGAAAGAACGTTCCCCCAACAAGAAAGTAAGCGCGAGCTGACATGGCTTATTTCCCCCCCCTGGACTTGATCGGGCATCTGCTGCTGTCATCGTCGTGCTATAGGCAACGGCTTTAACGTTAAGTCGCTTAAATCGGGGGGATCGATCTGTTACGATGATGCGGCTGTTCGCATGGCTGTAACACTTTAGCCGAATGGCGAAGCAGTCGTCCTACGCCAGACCGCTAAAATGTCACGCGTGGCTCAGAATCGCCGGTCGAACTGCACGATGATCTCGGATCTACCCAACCCGGGGGACACGGCCGACGCCTAAACCCGACAGGCTGCACGCCCGTGTCTGTGGCCGCGTTGACCTCGGTGCCATCAGGCGAACCGTAGTCTGCGGCAGAAGCGGGCTGCCGGTCTGCCGCAATCCCAAGAATCACGGCTGACCCAAGAATCAGCGTCCCCACGCCAAACCGGCAAGGCGAAATCGACATAACCTGCTCCCCCGAACGCAACCGGGACGCGATCCCGGCGATAATAGTGGAAAGGCGCCGCTGAATTGGCTGTGCGAAGGTGCCCGGCCCCGTATTGTCAGCGCCTCTAAGGTCAGGCATCCGTAATGGTAATCGTCGTGCCGAAGATAGCGGCTTTAACGTGGGATTGCTCAAATCCAGGGTGCCGACGTATAACAATTATGTGGGGATCGGCGGTTCGTCCGAATCTCGGGTGCCAACCACCCGTTCGGATAGCTTTGTCGGCTTTGGCGATAAGCCTATGATTGTAATTAACGTGCGCCATGAGTTCGGCCGCGTGGCGCGGCGGCGTTCGGTTGCGGCCTGCGGTGAAGTAACCCCCAACAGTCCGAGCAGTGGAGGAAGGGCGTCATGGCACGATTTTGCGCTCTCCGTTTGTGTGCGGTCCTTACGGTCGCCTTGGTGCTGATCCCGTGGACGACCAAGGCGGCGGAAGACGACGGGACGACGTTTCGCGACCTGGTCCGCAAGTACGCCAAGGACGGCGACGGGAAGTCGCTGGCCAAAAAGATCGGATTCTCCAAGGAAGTCGAGCACGTGGTCGCCTTGGAATACGCGATCTTGTTGCTCGCCGCGGACGGCAAGAAGACGCCCGTGACGGATATCAAGACGCATCAGTTCCGACTGGGCGATCGCATCCACGTGAAGATCCAGCCGGTAGGCAGCTCCTACATTTACATTCTCCATGAGGGCGCCAGCGGGCATCGCGTCTGCCTCCTGCCCACCAGTGAAGAGAAGCCCCCGTTCGTCAAGGCAGGGGAGTCCGTTTCCTTGCCGGAAGACGGGTGTTTCGAGTTCGCCGAGCCGCCCGGCAACGAGCACCTGCTCGTGGTGGCCACGGAGAAGCCGGTCTCCGACCTGGCCGCGCTGGCCAACGTGGTGTTCAACAAGCCCGACGACCAGCTCACGCCGCAGGAAAAAGAGATCAAGAGCAGCATCCGGGCCAAGGTGCAAGAGCGGCTCAAGTCGATCCGCGACCAGCAGGCGGGGACGACCACGTACCGCGGACTGTTGAGCGACGACGCGATGCAGGATTTCAGCCGCGACGTGAAGCAACGCGGGGCCACGGAAACCGTGATCGAGGAGCCGGCCGCGGGGAAGACCGGAAGCACCTTCGCCATGGTCGCCAGCACCAAGTCCGAGGCCCGGCCCACCTTATTTGTGACGATTCCCCTTCGTTCGATCGCCTTGAAGACAGGTCGACCTTGAGGATCCGCCCATGGCTACGCGATTCTGTCCAGGTGTCTTTGTCGCCGGGTTCATCCTGGCCATCGTGACGGCCGGCGCGGCAGCCGCCCCGCCGCCCCAACCCGGCGATAAGGGTGCGGCGCAGGATCCGGCCCAAGAGCCGTGGCTGCGGATCAATGCCGGCGGTCACACGGCGGCGGTCCGCGCCTTGGCCTTCACGCCCGACGGCAAGCGGCTCTGCTCCGCCGGGCTGGACAAGGCAGCGCAAGTCTGGAACCTGACGGCGATTGCCCGCGATCTCCAGCGCACCTTCCTCCGCGAGCGCACTATTCGCTGGCAGGTTGCCCGAGGCCTGCGCGGCAGCATCTATGCGCTCGCCTCGTCGCCCAGCGAGCCGCTGTTGGCCCTGGGGGGCTACGGGGCGATGGGCTCGCTGGGCGAGATCCTCCTGGTCCACCCCGTGGAAGGAAACCTCGTGAAGGTCCTCCAAGGGCACCGGCAGACCGTTTGCGCTCTGGCGTTTTCGGCCGACGGAAACTGGCTTGCCTCGTCGGACGCCGGCGGCCAGGCCGTGCTCTGGCGCCGAGGCGAGTGGCAGCCGCGCACCCTCTACCACCCGGACGCCAAAACCTACGATCCCCAACTCGCGCAGCTCATCCAGCAGCAGCCAAAGCTCCGGCCGATTGCCATCCTGGGCAACCAGGAGGTCGTTATTCCGGCCTGCATCGGACGCCAACCCGACGGACGCTTGGGCTGGAAGCTCCAGCAGATCGGCATGGACAACCCGGCTGCGTTCCGCACGCTCGACACGGTACACCAGGGGATGGTCAGCGGCCTGGCGGCCACGCGCGACGGCCGGCTTCTGGCGTCGGCCGATTTGGCGGGCAAGCTCTACTTGTGGGACCTGAAGGCCGGCACGCCGCCGGCCGAACTGGACCCGCAGGGAATCGTTCTCTCGCTGAGTTTCAGCCCGGATGGGCGGACCCTGGCGGTCGGCACGGCGGTCGACCCGGGGCGGAAAACGAGCCAGCTCCAGGTGTGGGACGTGGCCGCGCGAAGCGTGAAACGCAGCCGGTCCTTGCCGGATCACGTGCAGGCATGCGCCGTCAGTCCGGACAACAAAGACGTGGCCTACGCCGGCGGCAAAGACAACGAGGTCTTCCTCGAGGCCCTCGATGCGCCGCAGCAGCCGGTCGCGCTGCGCGGCACGGGCCGGCGGATTCTCAAGGTGGCCTTTGCCCGCGGCGATCCGCCTTATCGAATCGCTTTTGGAACCACGGTCCACGAGCGGGGTTTCAACGATTACGCCGACCTGGACGAGAGCTTCGACCCCGTGGGTCTCGAACTAGGGGTTGCCGGACCCTTGAACCCGGCCGACTGGCTCGCCCCCGACTGGTGCCGCGGCAATTGGACGGCTGAGCCCCAGGCCGACGGCAGTCTTCAGACCTATCGCGACCGGGTCGCGCAGGGCCGGGTTGTGCTCGATCCGAGCTTCGAGGGCCGGGTGCGATCCTACTGCTGGATCGCCAACGCCAAGGGTGAGCCGTTTGCCATCGCCGTGGGCACGGACTTGCAGAACAGCGTGTACGCGCTCCGCCTGGTCCCCGAGGGGCGATGCCCGGTGCTGCGTCATTTCCGCGGCCACCACGATTACGTCACTTCGGTGGCCGTGTCCCGCGACCTGCGGTATCTTGCCTCGGCATCGGCCGATGGCACGGTGGCGTTCTGGAGTCTGGCGTCGGTCGAGCGCGGGGCGGAACTGCCGGGCCGATGGGGGGCCGACTTCGCCGTGCGGGGCAAGGAGTTGGTCGCCGGCAGCGTCCATCCCGCCGGCCCGCTGTGGGGCAAGGGGATGCGCGACGGCGACGTGCTCCGCGAGATCCGCTGGAACGACGGCCAGGCCGATCACGCCGAGACCCGCCCGGCGGCCATCCGCGAGCAATTGCAGGGTCTCCCGTGGGGGACGCAAGTCGCCTTCGAGTACGTGCGCCAAGGCGCGCGTCAGCCGCCGTTCCAATTGCTGCCCGCCTGGCGGCCCTTGGCTACCTTGTTCGTCAGCACGGACCGCCAATGGGCGTTCTGGACCCCGCAGGGCTATTACGACGCCTCGATTAACGGCTACACGCTGTTCGGTTGGCAGGTCAACCGCGGGCTGGACGTACTGCCCGATTTCTATCGCGCCGACCAGTTCCGCAAGAAGCTCGAGCGCCCGGACATCATGGAACAATTGCTGCCGGCGGGAAGCCTGGAGCAGGCGTTTGAAGCGGCGCGCCAGAAGCCGCCGGCACAGTCGCAGCGGATTCTTCCGGACCAGATTTCCGCCACGCCGCGGCTGGAGATCGTCTCTCCGCGATCCGGCGAGCTCGTGGCCGGCAACACCACCACGGTCCGCGCCCGGATCATCATGCCTGCCGCGGGCAACCTCATCGAAGCGAAGGTGTTCGCCAACGGGGTAGCGGCGGTCGGGCAGCGGCTCGTCCGAGAGCGCGAGTTGCCCGCTGCCAGGGAGCTGACCTACGACTGGGACGTCCGGCTCCCGGCAGACCCCAAGAACCTGATCCAGCTCATCGTGGGAACCGATGCCCCGACCGCGGCCCTGAGCGATATCCTGATCGAACGTCCGGCAGGGGTGCAGCCCGATCGCGCGGCGCGGCTGCGAATCCTCGCCGTGGGGATCGACAAGTACGCCGATCCGGCGATCCAGCGGCTATCCTTCGCGGTCGCCGACGCCGAATCGGTGACGAAAATGCTCCAGCAGCGGTCCAAAGGGTGGTACACGGTCGACAAGGCAGTGGTCCTCAAGAACGAGCAGGCAACCCCGCAGCAATGGCAGAAAGCCATCGAGGACGTGTGCCGGGATCTCAAAGAGCGTGCCCGCCCGGATGACCTCCTGGTCCTCTTCTTCGCCGGGCACGGGATCGTGGATTCCGAAACCCGGCAGTACTATTTTGTGGGTCACGACTTCAAAGTCGAGGATCTGGACAAGAGGCAGTACGCCGCGTGCATTTCATGGAAGGACTTCCGATTGCTGGCCGGGATTCCCTGCCGGCGGCTCGTGCTGCTGGATACCTGCCATGCGGGGGCCGTCCAACCGCTGCGCTCGCAGAATCTCAAGGCTGCCGTTCGCGAGCTCCAGGACGACGTGGTCTTTACGTTCGCCGCCTCGGCCGGCCACGAGAAATCGGCGGAGAACAAGCTCTGGCAGCACGGAGCGTTCACCCAATCGTTGCTCGAAGCGCTGCGCGGCGAGGCCCCCGGGCTGCGCACCCCCGTGATTACGCTCAACGAGGCCGTCACGTACGTGCAGTCGGCCGTCCGGAAGCTCACCAAGGACCGGCAGAATCCGATGGCCGCGCCCGACGAGATCCTCCCGTTCACCTCCCTGATTCTCGCGGGGCGAGAAGGGTCTAAGTAACCGCGCGAAAATAACCTGGTCATTTTTCGAGTGAAAATCCGAATGTCGAAATCCGAAATGCGAAACAAACTCTAAGTCCAAATGTCCGAAAGCGCCGAGTTCGGGATTTTGCCGTTGAAATTTCGGCATTTGGATTTGTTTCGGATTTCGTGCTTCGGATTTCTTATTTGTTCAGTTCTTTTCCGGCGTGATTCTTAAATGGCCGCGAAGCGTGTCTACCATGAAGGGGACGAACCGGTCCCGGGGGCCGGATATCGGCTCGTGTGCTTTCTCGGGCGGGGGGGCTTCGGCGAAGTGTGGAAGGCCACCACGCCGGGCGGGGCCGAGGCGGCCATGAAGATCATCCGTCTCGACGGCGCCGAAGGGCGCAAGGAATTCCGCGCCCTGCAGCTCGTCAAGCGGATTCGGCACCCAAACCTCATGCCGTTGGTGGCCTTCTGGTTGAAAAGCGCCGACGGGGACGTATTGGATGACACCCCGGCCGGCCCGACCCAGCTTGTGGGCCCGGAAACGTCCGGCGAATCGCTCAAGGGAACCATGGTGGCCGCGTCCGTCTTCCCGCCGCCGGCGCCGGCCGAGCTGATCATCGCCATGGGCCTCGGCGACAAGAGCTTGTACGATCGTCTCCAGGAGTGCCGCGCCCGGGGTTTGGCGGGGATCCCGTCCGAGGAGTTGCTGGGCTACATGGAAGACGCCGCCGAGGCCATCGATTACCTCAATAGTCCCGTACACGAGCAGGGGTCCGGGCCCGCGGCCATTCAACACTGCGACATCAAGCCGCACAACCTGATGATCGTCGGCGGCGCCGTGCAGGTGTGCGACTTCGGCCTGGCGCGGATGATGGGAGTCGATCGCATCACCACCGGCGCGGCCAGCATCGCCTACGCCCCGCCCGAGCTGCTCGACAGCAACAGTATCAGCCCGTCCACCGACCAGTACTCGCTGGCCATCACCTATTACGAGTTGAAAAGCGGCAAGCTGCCTTATCAGGGCGAGAGCATCACCGCCGTGCTCGATGCCAAGAACCAGGACATGTACGACTTCTCCGCGTGCTCTTCCGCGGAACAGGACGTGCTCCGGCGCGCCGCTGCCCGCGATCCGAAGAAACGGTTTCCATCCGCGCTGAGCTTGGTCAAGGCCTTGCGCCAAGCGGTCATGGCCGGGACGGAGGGCGTGCGCACCGAGCTGCTGCCGGCTCGGCCGGCGCCCCGCCCTGGGGCGGTTGTGAAGGGACTGGTTCTGGTAGCGCTCGTGGGCGCATTGGCGTACGGCACGTGGTGGCGGCTGCAACCGGCGACGCTCGTGCCGGCGATCCCCGAGCCGGCCAGCGTCGCTCTCAAACCGGCCGACGTCGCTTCGAAGACGGAGCCCTTGCCCCCGTCTGTAGCGATGCCGCGCGTAGCGCCGCCGGACGTGGCATCGCCGACCGTGACGCCGCCGAACATGGCGTCGCCGACCGCGGCGGCGAACAAGGTATGTTCGCTGTCGCCCGAAGCCTTGCTCGGGCGCGGCACGGAGTTGCTCGACAAGCGCGAGTACGATAAGGCGATCGCGGATCTCACCGAGGCGGCCGCGCAGCTTCCCGGGGATTTTCGTCCCTTGAGCCGCCGCGGAACGGCGTGGCTCCAGAAGAAGGAGTATCAGAAGGCCGCCGACGATTTCACCGCCTCGCTTCAGATTTCGCCCGATCCCAAGGACCATCTCAACCGCGGCCGCAGCTATTGGGCCGTGGAGCGGCTGCCCGAGGCGATTGCCGACTTCGACGCGTCGATCCGCTCCGACCCGGCCGGGGCGGCGGCCTTCTTCTTCCGCGGCGACTGCTACCTCAAGCTGGAGCGGTACAACGAGGCCATCTCGGACTTCGCGGAAGCGATCCAACGATCGTCTCAAAAGCCCGATCCCATGTTCGCCCTCTCCGATGCCTTCATGTTCCGCGGCTCCGCCTACTTGCTGACGGAGCGCGCCGCGGAGGCGATCAAGGACTTCACGGAGGCGATCCGGCTGGAGCCCAAGGATCCGGCCTCGGTCCACCAGTTGCGCGGCTCCGGCTATGAGCTGACCAACCGTCTGGCCCTGGCCAAGTCCGATAACCAGATCGCGGGTCTTTGGAAGCGGCTGGCAGACAAGCCGGACGATGCGGCCGCATGTCGCGAGCTCGCCTTGCTCCTGGCGACCCACCCCGAGGCCGACCTCCGCGACGGCAAAAAAGCAGTGGAACTGGCCACCCGCGCCTGCAAGTTGACCTCCGACAAGAGCGCCGCCGACCTGGACGCATTGGCCGCCGCCTACGCCGAGGCGGGCCGGTTCGACGACGCCGTGCGCTCGGCCAAGAAAGCCATCGAACTGGCGGCGCCCAATGACGAAGCGAAGAAGCTGTACGGCACGCACCTGACGGCCTTTGAAAAGCGAACGCCGCTGCGGGCTGGCGCCGAACGTTAGCGGCAAATAGTTTTCCGCGCGCGTCTCGTTAACATTGCGAGGAGACGGAGATCGAGAAGTCCCCACCGACCCTGCGTCGGTGGAAGCAGGTTTGGCGACTACGTGAAAGAGGCTTGATCCAACAAAGTCCCCACCGATCCTGTGTCGGTGGAAGCAGGTTGGCGACTACGTGAAAGAGGCTTGATCCAACAAAGTCCCCACCGACCTTGCGTCGGTGGAAGCGGGTTTGGCGACTACGTGAAAGAGGCTTGATCCAACAAAGTCCCCACCGACCTTGCGTC
>CAYTJV010000163.1:9712-13610 GCA_964438165.1 uncultured Planctomycetaceae bacterium
GATCCAACAAAGTCCCCACCGACCTTGCGTCGGTGGAAGCGGGTTTGGCGACTACCGTGGCCGCCGTAGTTGCCAAACCCCTTTCCACCGGCTCAGGGCCGGTGGGGAAGAGCGAAAACAAAGAGGCCTGATTTAACAAACGTGAAAGAGGCTTGATCCAACAAAGTCCCCACCGACCTTGCGTCGGTGGAAGCGGGTTTGGCGACTACCGTGGCCGCCGTAGTTGCCAAACCCCTTTCCACCGGCTCAGGGCCGGTGGGGAAGAGCGAAAACAAAGAGGCCTGATTTAACAAACGTGAAAGAGGCTTGATCCAACAAAGTCCCCACCGACCTTGCGTCGGTGGAAGCGGGTTTGGCGACTACCGTGGCCGCCGTGCCAAACCCCTTTTCACCGGCACGGGGCCGGTGGGGAAGAGCAAAAACCGGCGTGTCCAAAGATGACCGCAGAAGCACGACTCTCGGAACTTGAACTGGAGCTGCCGAGTGTCTCCCGTCCGAAGGGACTCTACAAGCCGCTGGTGATCGTGGGCCGCCTGGCCTACACGTCGGGGCACCTGCCGGCGCGGCCCGACGGCTCGCTGGTGACCGGCCGCGTGGGGGCCGAACTGGACCAGGCCGCCGGCGCCGCCGCCGCCCGGCAAACCGCGCTGGCCATCCTGGCCACGCTCCGGGCTGAGTTAGGCAGTCTCGACCGGGTCCGCCGCGTCGTCAAAGTGCTCGGGCTGGTGAGTTGCACGGCGGATTTCCAGCAGCATCCGGCGGTGATCAACGGCGCCAGCGAGGTGTTTGCCCAGGTCTTCGGGCTCGAGGCCGGCGTCGGCGCCCGCAGCGCGCTGGGCGTGAGCTCCCTGCCACTGGGCGTTCCCGTCGAAATCGAAGCGATCTTCGAGATCGAATGAGGCCCGATGCGGATCGAGTCATGTCAACTTCTCCCCTCGCCAGCAAGGAGTCCCTCGAAACGGCAGTTGACTGCCCCCCATTACTATTTATAATGGAGGGGAATTGGCGGAAATCTGATTCTGCAAAGAGAAACGAACCATGTCCCTTTCTCCTCAAGTCGAGAGCCTGCCGGGCCATCCGCCCCCAATTGTGCCCACCGAGCCCATCTGGCGATTCAGCGTGGAGCAGTACCACGAGATGATCCGAACCGGGATCCTCACCGAGGACGATCCGGTGGAACTCCTCGACGGCTTCTTGGTGCCCAAGATGACAAAGAGCCGAGCACACACTATTACGACGTGGCACGCCCGCACGGCGATCGAGCAGGTAGTTCCCGCAGGTTGGTACGTGGACTCCCAGGAGCCCGTGACGCTGACGATGAGCGAGCCGGAACCGGACACGATCGTGGTTCGCGGAAAGCCAGAGGACTATCCCGAATCGCATCCCGCGGCGCGCGATGTGGCGTTGGTCATCGAAGTGGCCGACGCATCATTGCGTCGCGACCGCAATTGGAAGAGGGCGCTGTATGCCGAAGCGAGCGTTCCCGCCTATTGGATCGTGAATCTCTCGGACAATCAGATCGAGGTCTATACCGATCCGTCCGGTCCCGCCCAGCAGCCCGACTACCATCAGCGCCGAGATTTCCGGCCGCCGGAAGAAGTGTCCGTCATCTTGGAGGGCCGCGAGGTAGGCCGAATCCTAGTGACCGAGATTCTTCCGTGAGCGTTGCATCGCGGTCCGAGCGTGCGATCACGCCATTCAGAAAGGCCAGGCGTGCGACTCACCCAAACCGTTCAGTAAGGTCACCAGCGCGGACGGTCAAAACCGCAGGCTGAGCTGAGTGTAGTAGAAGTCGCGGCCGCTGGCCCCGCCGGGGGTGTCCAAGAGGAACGGGCCGGGGAACAGGTGGGAATAGCCGAACAGCACGTCGGCTCGCGGCCGGAAGGTCCAGCGGAGCCCCAGGTCGGCCTCGCTGCCCACATCCCTTCCTGCCGCGCCGGTCGGGTCCTGGCGAATGGCGGCGCCGCTGGCGTCATACAAGGCGTCCCGCGCTTGCTGAAGATGATAAATGTGCCACCAGAGGATGAACGTCCACGACGGCTGCGGCGTCACCGTGAGGCGGAAGTTCAGGTCCTCGATGTTCTGCCCGCCCACCATGTCCATCCAACCCAGGTCCTTGTGGGGCGTTCGGAACAACTGGTTAAAGGTCCCGCGGTCGCCGTCGCCCGGGTCGCGGTCGCCGGAGGCCCACTGGTAATAGACCCAGAGAACAGGGTTCCACCCGACGCTGACCAACTTGCGTCCCGCGCCCAAGACGAAAAAGCCGGCCGAGTGGTCCAGCGCCCCGAATCCTCCGAACTGGTAGCCGCCCTCGACTTCCCAGAGCCACGCCTCGTGCTTCCCCTCGTAGCGGCCGCCCAAGGTATGGTTCTGAAAAGGAATCGGTCCATCGTATTTGGCGAGTCGCAGGTAGTAGAGATCGACCCTATGGTCCTTCCATGCCTTCCGAGTCGTGTAGAGGCCGTAGAACTCCAGGTGGGGATCGGGATGGTCGAAATTGTGATCGGTATCGACGTGTTGCAATTGAGGCACCGGCCGCGTCCAGAAAGCGTCCACGTCCCAATCCTCGCCGCGCCAAAAGAGCTTCACGCCGTCGAAGGTCTGGCGGGTGTTGATCCAGTCCTTCGGCGAAATCAATCGCTCGTTGCCATAGAGCAGCTCTTGCCGGCCGCCGCGCAGCCAAAGCTTTCCTTGCTCGCCCTCGACGATCCTCAAATCGCCGAACAAGTTCAGCGCGTCGAAGCGGTTTTCGTCTGTCAGGCGAGGAGTGAGGTTTTCCCACTCGCTTGTGGCGTCGATGACCTCGATGTACGTGCGGAACCAACCATCGACGTGAAGGTCCCCGTAAACCCTCGTCCGGTGGAGCAGGAAGTTGTCGTGCCGCGTCAACACGTGTTGGTCGTTCTGCCGCAGCCGGTACTCGCCGCCCACGTCGAGAATCAAGGAATCCCACAGCCTGCGGCGCTTCATGAAGTCGCCGAGGTAGTGATACTCGTTAGCAGGGTCATCGAGGTAGCGGAAGTCGTTTTCGTAGAAGACCCCCTTGTATGGGTTCGCCGGCGGCTTCTTCACAGGCTGCGTTGCCCCAGCGCCGGCTGGGTCGGCTGGCGTCGTTTCAGATTCGGGTTGCGATGGGGGATCGGTCGCAGAGGCAGCAGGAGACCCCGCCACTGCTTCTTCATACGACCCCGGGGCAGTGCTCGCCGGCGTCTGCGGCAGTGAAGCCGGCCCGGACTCCTCTGCACCTCCGCGAACCAAATTGTCAATCGCCGAGTGCTGGTCCGCTGAGGTCGGTGGCTGGCTGCCAACCGCGATACCGGCTACGGCAAAGAGCGCGTAGACCAATGGAAATGCGTGCTTGAACATGGCACGTAGGCTCCACTCCTTCCTGTATCTTGGGCACTCGGCAGCGGGACCGCCGAAGAAGAAGGGCCAATCTCGATAATCCGTCGTTATCGCAATAATCGGCAGGATCAAACGACTCGCTGAACTCCGCGCACCGCTGCGCGAATAGTCATCCCGTTCTACGTAGCTTGTGAAATACTTCCTGACCCGGGCCGCTCCTCGAACAGCGCGGTGGAGAGATACCGTTCACCGCAACTAGCGGCCACCGTGACGATTACTTTGCCGCGGTTCTCGGGCCTGCCCGCCACGCGGACGGCAGCGGCAACGTTAGCCCCTGTGCTGATGCCACCGAGAATCCCCTCCTCGCGCGCAAGACGCCTCGCCCAGGTCAGAGCTTCCTCGTTGGTCACTGTCTCGACGCCGCTAAGCAGGCTGGTGTCGAGATTGTTAGGAATGAAGCCCGCCCCAATCCCCTGGATTTCGTGCGGCCCCGGCTTGCCTCCCGAAATCACCGGTGAATCCGCCGGCTCCACAGCAATTGCTCGGAAATGCG
>CAYTJV010000164.1:0-13609 GCA_964438165.1 uncultured Planctomycetaceae bacterium
TTTTGGTGGGCCACTGGGGGGCCGGAGGCGCGATCGAGTTTCCATTGCCCGGCAAGATGGGCCGGGTCGGGCCACAGGCCGGTGCCCAGGCCCGCCGGATCCGCCGCGCCCAGCGGGGTGGTCTCCGCCACCTTTGGCCGGCGCACCTCCACCCCGAGCACGTCGGCCTGGAACTGCATGAGCAGGTTGTTGACCGAGGCCCCGCCATCGACTTTCAGGCCGCGGAGCGAGATCCCCGCGTCGCCCTGCATTGCCTCGGCCAGATCGCGGGTCTGGTGGGCCATCGACTCCAGGGTGGCCCGGGCAAGATGACCGGCCTTGGTCCCGCGCGTGATCCCCAGGATTGTGCCCCGCGCATAGGAATCCCAGTACGGGGCCCCGAGACCAACCAGGGCGGGCACGAAGGACACGCCTCCGTTGTCGGACACGGTGGCGGCAAGCCGTTCTACGTCGGCGGAGCTTTCGATGATGCCCAGTCCGTCGCGGAGCCACTGCACCGCCGCGCCGGCCACGAAGACCGACCCTTCAAGGCAATACGTCACCTGTTCGCCCAAGGCCCAACCGATCGTGGTGAGCAAATTATGGCGCGACGCTACCGGCCGGCTGCCCGTGTTCAGAAGCATGAAACAGCCGGTGCCATACGTGTTCTTCGCCGTACCCGGCTCGAAACAGGCCTGCCCGAAGGTCGCCGCCTGCTGGTCCCCGGCGATGCCCGCGATCGGGATCGGCCGGCCGAACCACTCAGCCGACGTCTCCCCGACGAGTCCGCTGGACGGCCGAACCTCGGGAAGCATGGCGCGGGGAATGTCGAGGATCGCCAGCAGCTCGTCGTCCCAGTCCAGGCTATGGATGTTGTAGATCAGTGTTCGGCTGGCGTTGCTGGGGTCAGTGACGTGGTGCCTCCCCTCGGTCAATCGCCAGATCAGCCACGTATCGACGGTACCGAAGAGGATTTCCCCCTTGGCCGCCCGTGTACGCAGGCCGTCGTGGGAGTCGAGCAGGTGCTTGATCTTGGTGCCGGAGAAATAAGCATCGACGACCAACCCGGTCTTAGCGCGGAAGACCGGCTCGAGCCCCTCGGCCTTGAGCCGGTCGCAGATTCCGGCGCTGGCCCGGCTTTGCCAGACCACCGCGTTGGCCACGGGACGGCCGGTATGGCGGTCCCAGAGAATGGTGGTTTCGCGTTGGTTGGCCACCCCGAGGGCGGCGACTTCGTTTGGCGACATGCCCGATCGGGCCAGGGCATCGCGGGCCACGCGGAGCTGCGACGACCAGATCGCCTCAGGGTCGTGCTCCACCAGCCCCGGCCCGGGCAGAATCTGCTCGAATTCTTCTTGGGCGCACGCGAGGGCCCGGCCGCGGGCATCCCACACGAACGCCCGGCTTGAAGTGGTGCCTTGGTCCAAAGCCAGGATACACTGCGGCATCTGCTCCCCCGTGTAGCGGTGACCACGTCCGGTAATCTAAGCCGTTCCAGGGGTAGTTGCAACCTAGAACCACTTGTCAACAGGGGATCTATAGCTAACAATGAGGGGTCGTCAGCCTATGTTGGCCGGTACCCACGTATTAGTCGCCACGTTCAAACGCCATGCCGCGATTGGCCACCCTACGACGTTTTGTTTCCAACACCGGGGCACGGATCTACCGCGCCGCGTGCGAGGTGCTTCCCGGCATCTCGGGGCGGGTGTATTTGCTCTTGGGCGCCGGACCGCCCACGTTGGTCGATGCCGGCAGCGGCGAGTCGCACTGCACCGAACAGATCGTAGCGGGGTTGGAGTCGATTGCCGTTGAATTCGGCGAGGATTTCAAGCTGCGGCAGATTGAGCGGATTTTGATTACCCACGCCCACATCGACCACATCGGCGGGCTGGCGGACCTGGTCGAGTTGACGGGAGCAAGCGTGGGCGTACACCCACTGGACAGTCCTGTGGTGATGGCCTGGGACGAGCGGGCCGTGGTCTTCAATCGCCGGCTGCTGAGTTTCCTGCGACAGGCCGGCGTGCCCCGCGCGCGGCATCCTGCCCTGATCGAAGTCTTCGGCTTCACCGAAGGACGCATGCGGAGCGTGCCGGTCGGCTTCACGCTCGATGAAAACGAGCCACCCGAAGGCGTGCGCGTGATCCACACGCCGGGCCACTCGCCGGGTCACGTTTGCATCCTGGTGGGCGACGTCCTCCTTTGCGGCGACCACATTCTGGCCCGCACCATTCCGCAGCAGTGGCCCGAGAGCCTGGCGGCCTACACCGGGCTGGGCCACTACCTGGAATCCCTGGAGAAGATCCGGCGGCTGGAGGGAGTGAGCATCGCTTTGGGTGGGCATGAACCACCCATAAGTTCCGTCCGGCATCGAATCGAGGAAATACTCTCTGCCCAGAAGCGAAGGCTCGATCGCACGCTCGACATCGCGGCACGGTCGGCGCGACCGGCCTCCGTGGCGGAGATCACCCGGCGGATGTACTCCAGGCAGCAGGGTTTTTACGAGTTACTGGCTCTGATGGACGTTGGATCGAGGGTAGAATACTTGGAACAGCGCGGCCATCTGGAGATCGCGAATCTCGACGGAGTGCGTCGGGAGCAGCAGGCGCCGCTGTGCTATCGGACGAAAGCCCGCTTCAACCCGACCAATGAAGTGATCGCACCACAAGGGAGCACTGCATGAGCAACGGGTCAGCCAGACGGCGCGCGCTGCTGTTGTTGGGGCCGACCGGCTCCGGGAAGACGCCTCTGGGAAACCTCATCGAGGAGCGGGGGCTCTGGGAGCGTCGATGGGTCCATTTCGATTTCGGCGCCCAGTTGCGCAGAATCGCCGCGGGCGACTTCCCCGAGGGCCGATTCGGCGAGGAAGACGTGGCCACGGTCCATCGCGTGCTGCAGGCGGGGACGTTGCTGGAAGACGAGGATGCTCCCCTTGCGGAGCAGATCCTCCGCGAATTCCTCGCCGAACGGGCGCCGGCGGAGGCGTGCGTGGTGCTCAATGGGCTGCCGCGGCACGTCGATCAGGTCAAAACGGTGGACGCCATCGTGGAGATTGGCACCGTGCTCTCCCTCCGCTGCACCAGCGAGACGGCGATCCAAAGGATTCGCGGCAACGTGGCGGGCGACCGCGCCGGGCGCAACGACGACGATGAGGAGATGGTCCGCGCCAAAATTGCGATGTTCCATGAGCGCACCAACCCGCTGGTCGAGCACTACCGGGAAGTGGATATCCCGATCCGGCGGATCGTCGTCACCGCGACCATGACGCCCGACGAAATTTGGCGGATTTTCGAGCGTCGCGGGTGTTGATCGCCGCCCCGCCGCGCGCTAGACTGTGCCGCGAAGTCCCCACCGACCCCGTGTCGATGGAAACGGGTTTGGCGGCTAATGGAAGTCGGTGATTCGTAGCCGAAGTCGCCAGACTTCGGGGCGTTTTCCCCAAGGAGCCTGAATTCTGACGAATTCAGCTACGGGTCCAATGGCGATTGGGAGAGCATTAGCCATGAATCGCTCGCAACTCCGGACGCTCCTCGTTGCCCTGGTACTTGGCTCGGCCGCGCAGCAATCGCCGGCCATCACCTTCTACGTCGCCCCCGACGGAAACGATGCCTGGAGCGGACTCCTGGCCCGGCCGAACGCGGGAAAGACCGACGGGCCGGTGGCCTCCTTGGCCGGGGCCCGCGACGCCGTGCGATGGATCAGGGCGATGACTTCACAGCGGGAACCGACGCGGGTGGTCGTCGCGGGCGGCACGTATTGGCTGGACGAGCCGATCGTGTTCGGTCCGGAGGATCGCGGCACGGCCGAGGCCCCCATGCTCTACGAAGCCGCCCCGGGAGCGGCGCCGGTGATCTCCGGCGGCCGCGCCATCCGCGGCTTCCAGCCCGCCGCCAACGGCGTCTGGAAAACCAAGATCCCCGAGGTGGCCGCGGGCAAGTGGTACTTCGAGCAGCTTTACGTGAACGGGCACCGCGCGGTGCGGGCCCGGACGCCCAACGAGTTCTACTACTATGTGCGAGGGAAGGTCGATGCGGCGATCGATCCGGCCACCGGCAAGATGGAGAACATGGCCCATCGCGCGCTGGTGGCCGCGCCGAGCGATTTCGCCGTCCTGTCCGCCGTGCCCAAGGAGCGCTTGAGCGACGCGACCATCGTGCTCTATCACTCGTGGGAGACCTCGCGGCACCGGGTGGCGTCGCTGGAGCCGAAGACGCGAACCGTGATCCTCACCGGAAACGCCCCCTGGCCGGTCCTCATGTGGGGTCCGAGCCAGCGCTACCACATCGAGAACGTCGCCTCGGCGCTGGATGGTCCCGGCGAGTTCTTCTTGGATCGCGACGGCACGCTCTCGTACATTCCCCGGCCGGGCGAGGACATGACCAAGGCCGAGGTCGTCGCTCCGATGGTGTCGGGCCTGGTGCGACTGGCCGGCGACCCGGCCAAAGGACGCTTCGTCGAGCATATCACGTTCAAGGGCCTGGCGTTCCGCCATGACCAGCTCATCCTGCCGCCGCAAGGGCACGGCGACGGGCAGGCGGCCATTGGTGCACCTACCGCGATTCTCGCCGACGGTGCGCGGAACGTCTCGCTGGAGGACTGCGAAGTCGGGCACGTGGCCGGCTACGCCTTCTGGTTTCGCCGCGCCTGCCGCGATTGCCGCGTGGTGCGGAGCTTCATTCACGACATGGGCGCGGGCGGCGTCCGCATCGGCGAAGGCTGGGAGAACGAAAAGGCCAGTCCGGCCGACGAGACGTCGCGGATCGTCGTGGACAACAACATCATCCGCTGCGGCGGCCACCTGGATGCCGGGGCCGTGGGCGTCTGGATCGGCCACAGCCCGCACAACGAAGTCACCCACAACGAGATCGCCGACTTCCGCTACACCGGCATTTCCGTCGGCTGGCGATGGGGCTACGCCCCCAGCCGGGCCCATCACAATACCATCGACTTCAACCACATTCACCATCTCGGCTGGGGCGTGCTCAGCGACATGGGCGGCGTTTACACCCTCGGGCCGGCGGACGGCACCACGGTGAGCAACAACGTGATCCATGACGTTTACTCCTATGACCGCTACGGCCGCGGCGGCTGGGGCCTGTACAACGACGAGGGGAGCACGCACATCGTGCTGGAAAACAACCTCGTCTACAACGTCAAGACAGGCAGCTACCACCAGCACTACGGCAAGGAGAACGTGGTCCGCAACAATATTCTCGCCTTCAGCATGGACGGGCAGTTGCAGCGTTCCCGCGTCGAGAGTCATCTCTCGTTCACCTTCGAGCACAACATCGTTTATTGGAACGGCGGCTCGCTGTTCAGCGGGAGTTGGCGCGATGCGAACGTGAAGCTCGCCGGCAATCTCTACTACGATGCTTCGGGCGCGCCGGTGACGTTCGAGGGGCTGAGCCTCTCGCAGTGGCAGGCGTTGGGCAAAGACGCCGGCTCGCTGGTTGCCGACCCGAAGTTCGTCGACGCGGCCAAGTTCGACTTCCACCTCCGGCCCGACTCTCCGGCCACGAAAGCCGGCTTCCGGCCGTTCGATTTCAGCAAGGCGGGCGTGTACGGCGATCCGGCTTGGGTGAAGCGGGCGGGCGAAGTGCAATACCCGCCGGTCCGGTTCGCCCCCGAGCCGCCGCCACCTCCGCCCCTGGTGCTGCGCGACGATTTCGAGACGCCGCGCGGTTCTCCCGTGCCCGACTCTCATGTGAACGTCGAGGGAAAGGGCGACCAGATCGCCGTGACCGAGGAAACGGCCGCCGGTGGCAAGCACAGTCTGAAGGTCGCCGACAACACGGGCCTGCAATGGGCCTTCAACCCGCACTTCTTCTACGTGCCTCGGCACGCCAAGGGCGTCACGAAAATGAGCTTCGATCTCCGCGTGGGACCGGGCGCGGTGTTTCATCACGAGTGGCGCGACGACTCCAGCCCGTACCGCGTGGGACCCTCGCTTTGGGTCCGCGATGGCAAGTTGATCGCCGGCCGCGAGTTGCTGAAGTTCCCCGAGAACGCCTGGGTTCACTTCGAGATTGCCGCCGGCCTGGGACCGCAATCGACGGGAACCTGGGATCTGACCATGACGCTCTCGGGCCAGCCGCCCCAAGTCTTCAAACAACTTCCCAACGCCAACCCCGATTGGAAGAAGCTCGACTGGCTCGGCTTCTGTAGCCTCGGGACGCAGAAAGCGGCGTTCTATCTCGACAACCTGGAACTAACCAATTCCGCCGTGGAGTAGGCCGGCAAACAGAACGTAGGGTGGGACAAGCGAAGCGCAGGCCCACCGGAAGTCGCGCAAGAACTTTGGAGTGCGGCGATTCATCGCCGCTTTTCTTCGGCGGCACGCACAACCGCGAGCCAAAGCGGCGATGAATCGCCGCACTCCAAAAAACGGAGGAGCAATCCTATGTACCCTTCCAGGCGGCAATGGCTTGCGTTAGCTGCGGGCACGGGAGTCTGTGCGGCGATCGGGTCCTGGGCCGCGCGGCACGAGGCACTGGGAGGCGGTCGGACCAGCGAAGGGACTTCACGGAGCACCAAACCCATGACAATCAACAAGCAGCTTTTCGGCACGACGCGGGACGGCAAAACGGTCGATCTCTATACCTTGACCAATGCCCAAGGCATGACGGTCAAGGTCATGACCTACGGGGCCACGCTGATCGGCGTCGAGGTCCCCGACCGCGCCGGCAGGCACGTCAACGTGACGCTGCACCTGGATTCGTTTGCGGGCTATGCGTCGGGCCATCCGTGCTTCGGCTCCATCTGCGGGCGATATGCCAACCGGATCGCCAAGGGCCGATTCACGCTCGACGGCGTCGAGTACACCCTGGCCACCAACAACGGCCCGAATCACCTCCACGGCGGCAAGGTCGGGTTCGACAAAGCGGTCTGGAAGGCCGAGCTGAAAGAGCAAGCCGACTCGGTAAGCGTGGCGCTGGCCTATGTGAGCCGCGAGGGCGAAGAAGGCTATCCCGGCGCCCTCACCGCCACGGTCACGTATACGCTCGCCGCCGACAATGAGCTCAAGATGGAGTACACGGCCGAAACCGACAGGCCGACCGTGGTGAACCTCACCAATCACGCGTACTGGAATCTGGCCGGCTCGGGCGACATCCTTGGCCACGAGTTGACGATCAACGCCGACGGCTACCTCCCCGTCGATGAGACCCAGATTCCTCTCGGCGAGCTAAGGCCCGTGGATGGCGGTCCGATGGACTTCCGCCAGCCGATGACCGTCGGGTCGCGCATCGCTCAGGTGTCCGGCGGCTACGATCACTGCTACGTGCTCAACAAGGCGGCCAAGGGGCAGCTCTCGCTGGCCGCCCGGGTCTTCGACCCCAAGAGCGGCCGCCTCATGGTGGTTCACACCACCGAGCCGGGCGTTCAGCTCTACACGGCCAACGGGCTGAACCTCTCGAAGCCCGGCGGCGCCCACTACGGCAAGCACTATGGGCTCTGTCTGGAGGCGCAGCACTTCCCCGACTCGCCCAACCAGCCCCAATTCCCCTCGAGCGTCCTCCGCCCCGGACAGACCTACAAACAACTGACCGTGCACAAGTTCAGCCTGAAGAAGTGAGGACAGAGTTCACCACGGAGGCACGGAGAACACGGAGGAAGATGATGGGCGATCGTGCAACTTCATTCAGGAGGTCGAGTAACGTTATGCGATCCGCTCATGTCTTCGCGATCTTCGTTGTCCTGGCGACTTGCGCCGGATCCCCCGTCGTTGCCGCCGAGCCGCAGCGTCCCAACATCCTGTTGGTTCACGCCCACGATCTGGGCCAGTTCCTGCACTGCTACGGCGTCAAGACGGTCCAGACGCCGAATCTCGACGCCCTGGCCGCCGGCGGCGTGCGGTTCTCGCGGAGCTTCTGCACGAACCCGGGGTGCAGTCCCTCGCGGGCCTCGATCTTCACCGGGCGATGGCCGCACTCCAACGGCGTGATGGGACTGTGCCACGCCAATTTCGCCTGGGACCTAAACCCCGGCGAGCGGCACCTAGCCCAAATCCTCCGCGACGCCGGCTACGCGACCGCGGCGGTCGGAGTGATCCACGAAACCTCATCGGGCTTCAAGCGGTGCGGGTATGAGCGACACATTCCTCAAGCTGTTGCCGTGCCCGCAACTGACGCCGCGATCCGATTGCTCCGCGAGCACGCGGTCAAGCCGGCCAGGCCGCTGTTCCTTTCGGTCGGATTCATCGAGCCGCACCGGCTGCCGTACCGCGAGCCGGCATGGCCGGGGGCATTGCCGAACGACAACAGCTTCCCCGGCCCGGCTCTCCAGCCCGACGATTCCCTGGGAATCCAGATCCCCGGCTATCTCCGCGATACGGAAGGGACCCGGCGCGAGCTGGCCGGTCTGCAAGGGGCCGTGCGCCACGTCGACTCCCAAGTCGGCCGGTTGCTGGCCGCGGTCAAGGAGTCGAACCTGGAGTCCAACACCCTGGTGATCTTCACCACCGACCACGGCATCGCCATGCCGCGGGCGAAGTGCGGGCTTTACGAGCCCGGGGTGCAGGTGGCCCTCATGCTCCGGCTGCCCAGCCGCAAGGGCTGGCACGGCGGACTGGTCCAAAGCGAAATGATTTCCAACATCGACTACCTGCCGACCATCCTGGACCTGGTGGGCGTGGCGATCCCAGCCAACGTGCAAGGCCGGTCGTTCGTTCCGCTCTTGGACGGCAAGCCCTACGAGCCCCGCCAGGAAATCTTCTCGGAGCTGACCTACCACGACTACTACGATCCGCGCCGCGCCGTCCGCACGGAAACGCACAAGCTCATCGCGAATTTCACCACCGCGCCGGCGTTCATGGACCCGTCGCAGTGCTGGCGCCCGCCGTCCGACATCTTGGTGCCTGCCAACCGCGCGGTGGCGTATCACCCGCACGTCGAGCTGTTCGACCTGGCCAAGGACCCTTGGGAGCAGAACGACGTTGCCCAGCGGCCGCAGTACGCTTCAATCCGGGCCGACTTGCTCCAGCGTCTGCACCGACACCTCGTCGACACGAAGGACCCAATCCTCCAAGGCGCCGTCACCTCGCCGCAGCACCGGCGAACCGTCGAGATCCTGCAGGCGGCGGACCCGAACTGATCTCGACCACGGGCAGTCAATACAATTCAAACACCTGCTCGCCGCCGTGAGCCGGGTTGCCGGTCAGGCATCGGCCGCGGAGATCGACCACCAGATCGAGGTTCTCCAGCGGCAACTGGCCGATCAGGACGGGCACGTCGTCGGGCACTTCCATGACCTCGACCGGGCAATACCGATCCTGGATCGTCAGCCGCACGGGGTCGTAGACGGTTGCCTCCGTAGCTCCAGTGCTGCTGATGACCTTTCGCGTGCGCACCGGACTCAACCCCAGTTGCCGGATGATGCGCGTGGGGAGCGACAGCAAGGTCGCGCCCGTATCGACCAGCGCATCGGGCACCGTGACGCGGCGGACTTTCTCCGGCGGCAACAGCCCCGCCCGAGCATTCAGCAAATCATGGAGATTCTCAATTGTCGCTTCCGTAAGCACACGTCCCATCGTTTCGGTTCCCATTGCTGCAACTCCTGCCCGCTGAGTGTGACTTCATGCCCCAAAGCCAGGGCAATTATACCAGGTCAATCGTTCAGCAGCCACAGGCGTCTCGTCGCGGGTTTCGCCAGGTTCACTCGTGGTCCTGATGGGGCGTCGCCTGCGTGGCCTCGTCGCCCAAGACGCGGGTGAGGCGCTCGCGGAGCATCAGCCGGGCACGGAGCAATCGGACCTTGACGTTCTGGCGGGCCAAGTGGACCAAAGGGCGGTCTTCGTCATCCAGACTCGTCATCTTAATCCTCAAACTCTGCGCCAACGAACCTCTCGACGCAGTCCTTAATGCTTTCGCAGGTTACGTCGAAATACTATACTAGGAGACTTCACAAGCTAGGGCCTCTCGGGAGTGCGTCGTGAGTATCCTCAATCTGGACAAGATTTTCGACCCCCATCGTGTCGCCGTCGTTGGAGCCAGCGATACCCCCACGAGCGTCGGGTACACGGTCCTGCGGAATTTGATTGGCTCGGGTTTCGCCGGCGTAGTCTATCCGGTGAACCCCAAACGGGAATCGGTGCAAGGCATCCAGGCGTTCCAGGACATCAAGAGTCTGCCCCACGCGCCCGATCTGGCGGTGATTTGCACCCCCGCGGTGACCGTGCCGGGCCTGGTCCGGGAATTGGGGGAAGCAGGCACCCGCGGCCTGGTAATCATTTCCGCCGGCTTCCGCGAGATCGGCGAAGAGGGTCGCAAGTTGGAGCGGCAAGTCCTCGAAGAGCAGGCGAAATTCGATGGGATGAGAATCCTCGGCCCGAACTGCCTGGGAATCATCGTTCCCAAGATCTGTCTGAACGCTAGTTTCGCCGCGGCCACGCCGAAGAAGGGGCACATCGGGTTTATTTCCCAATCCGGGGCCTTGTGTACTTCCGTGCTCGACTGGGCCATCGACGAAGGGATCGGGTTCTCGTACTTCGTCTCCGTGGGCAACATGCTCGACGTGAACATGGCCGACCTGATCGACTATTTCGGCTCGGCCACGGAGACGCAGTCGATCATCCTCTACATCGAGTCGATCAGCGAGGCCCGCGAGTTCATGTCCGCCACCCGGGCCTTCGCCCGCACCAAGCCCATCGTGGCCTACAAGGCCGGCCGGTTCGCCGAGTCGGCGCAGGCGGCGGCCTCGCACACCGGCGCCATGGCGGGCGTCGACGCGGTCTATGAGGCGGCCTTTCAACGGGCGGGGATCGAGCGGGTCTTCCAGATCGAGGACATGTTCGACTGCGCCGAGCTGTTGGCCCGCCAGCAGACGCCCAAGGGCGACCGGCTGGCCATCGTGACCAACGCCGGCGGACCGGGCGTGATGACCACCGACGCCTTGATCGAGCGCAACGGCGAGCTGGCCGAGCTGTCGGAGGAGACGATCGCCAAGCTGAACGAGTCGCTTCCGCCGTTCTGGTCGCACAACAATCCGATCGACGTGCTCGGCGACGCCCCCCCGGAGCGGTTCGCCAAGGCCCTGGAGATCGTGCTCCGCGACAAAGGCGTGGATGCCGTGCTGGTGATCCTCACCCCGCAGGCCATGACCGACCCGACCGGGACCGCCAAGGCGGTGGGCGAGGTCGCTCGCGGCGCCCACAAGCCGGTGCTGGCCGCCTGGATGGGCGGCCAGAGCGTCAGCGACGGCGCTGAGGTCTTGAATCAGGCGGGCATTCCCACGTACCGCACGCCGGAGAAAGCGGTCCGCGCGTTCATGCACCTGGTCTCCTACGCCCGCAACTTGAGCACGCTGCACGAGACCCCCCGCGACATCCCGATGGCCTTCACGCTCGATCGCCAGCGGCTCCGCGGCGTGTTCAACACGATCTTCACCGAGGGCAACGAGGTCCTTTCGGAGAACGTCTCCAAGGCATTCCTGGAGGCCTACGAGATCCCGGTCATCAAGCCCTACCTGGCCCGCTCCGCCGACGAGGCCGTGGACGTGGCGCGGCGCTGCGGGTATCCGGTGGTGTTGAAAATCCACTCGCCGCAGATCACCCACAAGACCGACGTGGGCGGCGTGGTGCTCAACCTGAGCAACGACGACGCCGTGCGACAGGCCTTCGACCGCATTACCAAGACCGCGGCGGAGAAGCGGCCCGACGCCCAAATCGTCGGTGTCACCGTGCAGAAAATGGTCAGCTACCCCGTCAGCTTCGAGCTGATTCTGGGGACCAAGAAGGACCCCCTGTTCGGCGCGGTGATCATGGTGGGCATGGGCGGGGTGGCCGCGGAGGTGTTCCGCGACCGGGCCTTGGCCCTGCCCCCGTTGAACGAGTCGCTGGCCCGGCGGGCGCTGGAGTCGCTCAAGTCGTGGCCGCTGTTGCGCGGCTATCGCGGGAGGCCGGGCGCGAACATCGACCGGCTGATCGAGATCCTCATGCGGTTCTCGTACCTCGTGGCCGACTATCCGGAGATCAAGGAGTTGGACGTCAATCCGCTCTTGGTCACGCCGGACGACGTGATTGCCTTGGATGCCCGCGTGGTGGTCGATCGCGAGCTGGCAGCGCACACCGTCCGCCCGTATCAGCATCTGGCCATTCGCCCGTACCCCGAGGAGTTCGTCACCGAGCGCCAGATGAAGGACGGCACCCCCGTGATCCTCCGCCCGATCAAGCCCGAAGACGAGCCCCTATGGCACGACCTGGTGGCGAGTTGCTCCACGGAGACGATCCGCTTCCGCTTCCGCTATCTGTTCAAGCGGACGACCCACGAAATGGCCTCGCGATTCTGTTTCATCGATTACGACCGCGAGATGGCGATTGTCGCCGAAGTGGGGCAGAACGGCCAACGGAAGCTGATCGGCGTGGGCCGCCTGGTGGCCGACGTGGACCACGAAACGGCCGAATACGGGGTCATCGTGGCCGATCAATGGCAGGGGCGCAGCCTGGGCGCACTGTTGACCGACTACTGTCTGGAGGTGGCCAAGCGCTGGGGGCTCAAGAGAATTGTCGCCGAGACCACCAAAGACAACGTCCGCGCCCGCGCCCTGTTCCGCAACCGCGGCTTCGCCATCGACGATACCCAAGAAGGCGACGCCGTGCTGGCCAGCAAGGAGCTCGCTTGACTCGTTTGTTCAGCCCGTGCGCAGACTTCCGAAGTCTCCAAGACTTCGGAAGTCTTGGTTGCGACTCGGCCGCGCTACGTTTCAGTCCTTGAGTTGGAACAGCTTGGCCAACGCGTCGAGCAGGGTCCTGGGGATGCCGTGACGCGCTTCGTCGCGGAGCGACTCCATGGGAGGGTGGAGGAGCTTGTTCAGCAGGCGGTTGAACGACTGGCGGATCTCGTCGCGGCCTCGCTCATCGAGTTGCGGCAGCTTGTTCAGCAGTCGCCGCAGCTCGTCTTCCTTCAAGCGCTCCCAGTCGCGCTTGAGCTGCCGGAGCACCGGGCCGGTCGTGCGGTGATGCCAATCGGTCATGAACCGGACCGTCTCCTCCTCGATGATCTTCCGCGCCTTGGGCAACTCCTTGTCGCGATCGGCCCGGTTCCGCTCGCAGACCTGCCGCAGATCGTCGATCGAGTAGAGGTACACTTCCGGCCGGTCGCCGATGGCCGGCTCAAAATCGCGCGGCACGGCCAGATCGAGAATGAACAGCGGGCGTTGGCCGCGGGCCGCCTCGACGGCCAAGAACCGGCTCAGGGTCACGACCGGCTCTTCCGCCCCCGTGGTGCTGATCACCACGTCGGCGGCGCCCAAGGCCTGAGGCAAGGCATCCCAGGGGACCGTGCGGCCGTTAGTCTGCCGGGCGAGCTCGGCCGCCCGATCGGCGCTGCGGTTGACGATCGTCACGTCCGAGGCCCCTTCGTCGCGCAGGTAGCGGAGCGTCTCTTCGGCCATTTCGCCGGCGCCGATGACCAGCACCTTCTTATCGTCGAAGCGCTCGAAGATCTGGCGGGCGAAGTCGGTCACGGCGACGCTGGGAATGCTCACCCGCCGCTGCTGGATCGTCGTTTCGCCGGCCACGCGCCGGGCGACCTTCAAGGCGGTTTGAAAGGCCGTGTGCAAGAGCGGCCCGGCCGTCTGCTCCTGGATCGCCCATTGATACGCCTGCTTGACCTGAAAGAGGATCTGCGGCTCGCCGACC
>CAYTJV010000165.1:0-13549 GCA_964438165.1 uncultured Planctomycetaceae bacterium
AATGCGGCGCAGTGTGCGCGTAGCCGAATTCGCCAGAATTCGGGGTAAGTGCTTGTCGTCTCCCGAATTCTGGCGAATTCGGCTACGATCCCATGAATAATCCGAGATTTCGCGTCTCGGAGCGACGCGACCACGTGAAGAAAAGGCGGGCGCCGAAGGCCCTCTCCGTATGCCTTCGGCGCCCTGCGTCGCGATGCGGTCGGCGGTAGGGTGCGTGCTTGCACGCACGCGTGGTTGCGAGCAACCACCCTACTTCACTACTTGACTTCGTCGAGTTTCACTGGCCCGCGCTTCTCGGCCGAGAGCAGGGCGGCTTCCAGGATCCGTTGGGTCTGATAGGCGTCCTCAAAGTCAGGGATCGGCACCGTGGGCTGTTCGCCCGCGATGGCCTTGAGGATGTCGAAGGCCTGGTTGGTGAAGCCGTGCTCGTAGCCGATGATGTGGGCATCGGGCCACCAATTGGCCACATAGGGGTGGTCGCCGCCGTGGGTACACATGATGTCCGTCCAGCCCTGCACGGCCCGGGGGAGCGTGGCGTCGTAGAACTGAAGCTCGTTCATCCGCTCGAAGTCGAATTTCAACGCTCCCTTAGTGCCGTTGATCTCGAACTGGTTTCGGTTCTGGTTGCCGGTGGCCTGGCGTGCGGCCTCGAAGCTGGCCACGGCGCCGCCGGAGAAGCGGGCCAGGAAGAGCACCGCGTCGTCGACGGTCACGTCGCCCCATTCCTCCTTGCCGGCGCCGCCCGCAACGATCGCCCCGCTGGCCACCCCGGCCGGGAGTTTCCGCTTCTTAACGAACGTCCCGGCAAGGGCCCCGACCACTTCGGTGATTTCCTCGCCGGTCACAAAGCGGGTCATGTCGATGATGTGGGCGTTCAGGTCGCCGTGGGCCCCCGAGCCGGCCAGCTTCTTGTCGAACCGCCACAACAGGGGCACGCTTTCCGGGGCCCAATCTTGGAGATAGCTTGCCCTCACGTGCCGGATCTGCCCGATCTTGCCCGCCTTGACAAGCTGGTGGGCGAAGGCCACGGCCGGGCAGCGACGGTAGTTGAACCACACGAAGGTCTTCACGTTGGCCTTCTTAGCGGCCTCGACCATTTCCCGGGCGTCGGACAGGGTGCCGGCGATGGGCTTCTCGCAAGACACGTGCTTGCCGGCCGCGATGGCGGCCTTGGCCACGGGGGCGTGCATGTAGTTCGGCGTCACCACGTCGACCAGGCCGATCTCCGGCGACTCGACCAGCTCCTGCCAGTTGGTCGAGGCATTCTTCCAGCCCCAATTCTGGGCGAAAGCCTGCGGATTCTCTTCCGCCTGACCGAACACGGTGTGCATCACCGGGGCGATCGGCGGCTTGAAGAACTTCGCCACCTGACCCCAGGCATTCGAGTGCGACCGGCCCATGAACCCTTGTCCGATCATGGCCACGTTGATCGTTTTCATCGGTTACTCCTTCGAGGCGCTGCTGACATCTTGGCAATTGGAGGGCGCTTGTAGCCGAATTCGCCAGAATTCGGGTGGCTCTTACGCAAGCCCGAAGTCTGGCGACTTCGGCTACCCCCGGGCGTTTATAGACCGATTCCAGTCCGGCTGCAAGGGGCTGCGTGGTGGTTGAAAAATCGCGGCACAAGCGTCATAGTGAATGGTCTGGGGGAGGGCTGAACAAGCGGCCCACCGGGCAAGTCCCAAGAAGGAGGGGAGTTTGGTGCAACGGTTCATGCTGAAGTCCAAGATCCACCGGGCGAAACTGACCGGTACCGAATTGGACTACGAAGGGAGCATCGCGATCGATAGAACCCTGCTGGAGGCGGCCGATATACTCCCCGGCGAGCAGGTCCACGTGCTCAACGTCAATAGCGGGGCTCGGCTGGTGACTTACGCCATCGAGGCCGAGGCCGGCTCGGGGACGGTGATGCTCAACGGTCCCGCGGCCCGCCTGGGAATGCCGGGTGACCTGGTGATCGTTCTTACTTATTGCGCCGTGCCCGACGATCAGGCTCGTGCGTTTCATCCGAAAGTAATCCGCGTCACGGCCCAAAACCGCCTTCGGCGGTAGCGAATTTGGAGTGCGGCGACTCGTTGCCGCTTTCTTTTTTGAACTGTTGAGCCGTCTGGAGTAATTGACCACGGATACCACGTATTTCACGGATGAAACGATTGGCATCGTGATCGGTACTTCCCTAAGACATCCGTGAAATCCGTGGTTTGCTTCATGCGGCTACACCGTCTCAGGCTGCCAATATTGTGGTGCGGCCGTCTCGGCTGCATCTTTTGGCAGGCGAGACGCCTGCACCACAAAGCGTTTGCAACCTGAGGCGGTATAAACAGTTACCCGCCAAAAGAAAGCGGTGACAAGTCCCCGCACTCCAAAGCGGATTTATGGTGGGGTGTTCCCCTCCCAATCGGGCAGGGGCTCGGCGGGTCTGGCTACGCGCAGTGGGCTGTCGGTCCGCGACTTGCGCCACTCTTGGTAACGCTCGCGCCAGTTGTCCGGAGTGAGTCGCTCGGCCCACTTCGGCTGCCCAGAGAGATAGAAGATCGCCTGAAGGTCGAGGATCTCCCGCCAACTGACTTCCTTGGACAGGTCCTGGGCTGCGTGCAACATGTCGACGTAAGCGAGGATTTCTTCGACGTGGCGATCGGGCTGTTGGACTGTCCGCCAGCACCACCAATGGGCCCAACGCGGCAGAAGCCCTTCGCGCCAGGCAAGCTCCAGGGAGAATCGCCTGCGGATCGCTTCGGAGCTTTCCGGCGACGCGACGTAGCGGGCGAGGTAAAAATCGAAGCGGAGGTTGCCGTCGCCCCATCGGGTGACCAACTCGCGGAGGCGAGCCTCGCGCTCCGGCCCGGTCTCGAACCACGCCATCGCCCGGCATGCCTCCTCGAAGCTCGCCGCCCTGCCCACCCGGTACGCCATCCATTGGCCCGTCAGCCGCTGGCGATTGGCATAGCCCACGAGGGCCAGCGCCGCGAGAGCCAGAACCACCAACGCCACGAGGAAGCGGAGCCAGAGACGCATGGGTTGCCTTCGGAAAACCGCTACGGATCAGAGTTCAAAGCGTTCGAGTCGCCGTTTTCTTCGCTCCCAGTCCGGCAGACACCGGCTCAGCAGCCGGTAGAACGCCGGGCTGTGGTTGTGAATGTGCAAGTGGCAAAGCTCATGGACGATCACGTAATCGACGCAGTGGACGGGCACCTTGACAAGTTCCACGTTCAGCAGGACATTGCCCGCCTTGGTGCAACTTCCCCAGCGGTGCGTCATTCTGCGGATCGTCACCCGAGGCTCGTGAGGAAGTTTCAAGGACGGGGACTGCTCCAAGCACACTCGTAAGCGGTGTCCCAGGACTCGCTCGGCGTGTTCGCGATACCAGCGGTGCACCAGCGACTTGATGCGGTCGCAGTCCTCGCGGTTGCTGCTCCACACGTGCAGAAATCGGCCGATGAGTTTCACGGTCTCCGGCGATCGTTCGTGGACCTTGAGCCGGTACTGCCTGCCAAGGTAAAGGTGCGTCTCGCCCGACACGTATCGCCGGCCGGGGGGCGTCGGCTGAAACTGCTCGAAGTATCGCCACTGCCGGAAGATCCACCCGGCTCGCTTCTCGACGCGCTGGAGAACCTGCTCCGTGACGCTGCCTTCCGGAGCGGCAACCTCCAGCCGCAGGTCGGGATGAACCGTGATCGCCAGCTTTTTCCGTTTGCGGCATTCGACTCGAAACGGAATCCGCTTCCCGCCGTAGCACAGCACATAGCCGCCGTCCCGTTGGCCGTTCTCGATCATCCGGGATACCTCCGCCGGGCAATGTCGAGGCACTTCTCCAGAATCTGGTCGATCTCGTCGAAGGTCAGAGCCATGCCCGTCTTGCTCTTGAGGTCGAAAATCGCGTCCTCGATTTCATTTCGCATCCGGTTCTGCACGTCCGTGTTCGTAGTCCAGTTGACGATTCTCTCGCGCAGAACGGCGTCGTCAATCCGTACCGCCGTGTCGGCCACGATCTGCGGCAGGTCGCCATCTGTCTTGTGGGAAGCAATCGCCTCTCGGACTGCGCCATAGAACGCCTTGGCGACATCCCTTTGTCGAATCACTTCCGGCAGGTTGTCTTCTCTCCGCGTGCGGATCGCCTCGGCGATCTCTGTTACCTTGACGAGATAATCCCGCTCGGCCAGTCGTCTTTGGCGGAACGCCCGGATGGCTTCCTCCAGCATCTCGGAGAACTTGCGATAGAACGCCGGGTCTTCGTCCATCCGGTCTTCGATGGTCCGCTTCGTGCGGTAGGCGATGGTGTCGGCTTTCGAGGCCGTCCCTTCGATCTTCTCCAGTTCCTTGAGAAAGGCGTCCTTATCGAAGATGTTGACCAGGGTGGTGACTTTCTCGACGCTCCCCGTGGACACGTGCGTGTCGATCAGCTTCTGAATCTTGGCCTCGTACTCCCTGAAATCGACCACCTCGGCATAACGCCTGCGGACGCTTGACCGCAGGTGCATGAAGAACGCCAAGTCCTTGGTGTATTTCTCGATTTTCGCGTCCGGCGTCTGCTCGACAAACCGCGTCGACGACAAGGCAATCGACAACGACCGGCTGAAATCCCGCAAGCACTCGTAGAATCGTTCCCGCAACTCCGGGTCGCCCAGCTTCCGCTCGTACTGCTCCTCGTCCCGCTTGTTTTTGACGTCTTGGAACAGGTTGAGCAGGTCCGTGTGCCGTCGCGGCAGCTTGTCGATCTCCTCGGCGACGTCGGTCAGCGTCGTTTCCAGGTCGGCCTGGTCGTACTCCTCCATCTTGCCGTAGAGGTCGAAGGCTTTGTTGAGGTTCTGTAAAACGCCCCGATAGTCGATGATGTAGCCGAAGTCCTTGCCGTCGCAGAGCCGGTTCACGCGGGCGATGGCCTGCAGCAGCGTGTGGTCCTTGAGCTGCCGCGTGAGATAGAGCACCGTGTTGCGGGGAGCGTCGAAGCCGGTGATCAGCTTGTCCACGACGATGATGATTTCCGGCTCGTCGCCATGCTTGAAGGCATTGATGACGTTCTTGTTGTACTGCTCCTCGCTGCCGTGCTTGGCCATCATCTTCTTCCAGAACTGCTGCACGGCGGGCAGTTTCGCTTCGTCCACTTCCTCGTTGCCCTCGCGATCGTCGGGACCGGAGATCAGCACTTCCGACGAGACCATGCCGAACTCGTCGAGGCACTTCCTGTAAAGCAGGGCCGTCGATTTGTCCTGAGTGACGAGTTGGGCCTTGTACGGCGTCCCCTGCCAGTTGTCGCGGTAGTGCAGGCTGATATCCAGCGCGATCTCCCGAACCTTTTGCTCCGCCTTGTTGAGTTGGCCGGTCGTCGTGAACTTCTTCTTCAGGTCGGCCTTCTGCTCCTTGGTCAAGTTGGCAGTGATGACGTCGAACCAGCGGTCGATGCTCTCACGGTCCACTCGCTGCTCGACATCCCGCCCCTCGTACAACAGGGGGACGACGGCCTTGTCCTCCACGGCCCGACGAATCGAGTACGTCGGCTGGATCAAGCCGCCGAACTTGACGATCGTGTCCTTTTCCTTCTTCTTGACCGGCGTGCCGGTGAAGCCGATGAAGCAGGCACTCGGCAGGGCCTTCCGCATGCGGCCGTGCATGGCTCCGTACTGGCCCCGGTGGCTCTCATCGACCAGGACAAACACGTTGTCGCTCTCGTTCCGCAGGTTGCCTTTCAACACCGCGTTCTCAAACTTGTCGATGATCGTGGTAACGATCCGGCCTTTCGGGCCGGAGAGCTGCTTCGCCAGGTCTTTGCCGCTCCGGGCCTGGTGTGGCCCCAAATCGCAGTGAGTGAACGTCCTGTTGATTTGCTCGTCCAGGTCCACGCGGTCGGTGACAAGAACGATCTTGTGGTCGGCCAGATTCTCCCGGGCGATGGCCTTGGCGAGCATGACCATCGTCAGCGACTTGCCGCTCCCTTGCGTGTGCCAGACCACGCCTCCCAAGCGCCGCCCCTCGTCGTCACGTTGCCGGATCCGCTCCACGATGTTCTTCACCGTGAAATACTGCTGGTAGCGGGCGATCTTCTTCTCTCCCGCGTCGAACAGGATGAAGCCGAAGGCCAAGTCCAGCAGCCGTTCCGGGCGGCAGAGGCTGTAGAGCGTGCGGTCCTGGCCCGTGATCTTGCGGGGCTTCTTCTCCAGCTTGTCAAACCAGTCCCGCACATACTGGTAGCGATCGCCGAAGAGCCGGTCTTTTTGTTCTGGCGTCAGTGGGCGATTGACGAGCGGGGCAAGCGGCTTGTCCACCTCTTCCCGCCAGACGGCCCAGAACTTGGCCGGGGTGCCGGTCGTCCCGTATTTGGCTTCGTTCTTCGACACCGCCAAGAGGAGTTGCGAGTAAAGAAACAGCTTGGGGATTTCGTCGTCCCGCTGGTTCCGCAGGTGCTGACTGATCGCCTCGGCCATGGGGTCTTTGATGTCCGGCCGTTTGCACTCGATCACGGCCAGCGGAATACCGTTGACAAACAGCACAACGTCGGGCCGCCGGGTCTCGTGGCTCGCGGTCCGCTCGACCTCGTACTCCTCGGTGACGTGGAAGACGTTGTTGGTCAGCCACGTGTCGGGGTCCCAGTCGATGTAGTGCAGCGGAAAGCTCTTCGTGTCCCCCTGGATCGTCTGTTGCAGGCTCTTGCCCAGGATGAGCAGGTCGTAAATCTTCTCGTTGGTCCGCACAAGGCCGTCGTAGATCACGTCCTTGAGGGCCTGCACGGCGCTCTGGATGTTGGCTTCGCTGAACTCGTACTGCTCCCCCTTGAAGCGAATTCCGTTGAGCTTGCGAAGCTGCTCGACGAGCACCGTTTCCAGGAGCACGTTGCCCAGCTTGCCGCCCCGGAGGGTGACGGCATCGGCGGGCGCGAGGTATCGCCAACCCAGATTCTGCAACAGTTGCAGGGCGGGAATCTGCGAAATGTGGTCTTCGAGAAATGAAGGGAGTTCCTGGCTCATGAGTCTCCCTCCTTCCGCAATTCGGCCTCGATCTCCTCGATGCTGGGCAAGCTTCCTTTCAAAGGCTCGGGCAATGCCTGCACCAGCCTCGTTTGCCACTCGGCTACGCCCAGCGGCTTGGCGATGTCGCGCAAGGCATACTCGGCAACCAGCCGGTTGCGTTTCTTGCACAGAATCAGCCCGATGCTGGGAGCGTCGTCCGGATGGCGCATCCGCGCGTCGACTGCCGACAGGTAGAAATTCATCTTCCCGGCATCTTCCGGCGTGAAGGCCCTCGCCTTCAGATCGATGACGACAAAACACCGCAGTGTGAGGTGGTAGAATAGCAGGTCCAGGTAGAAATCGTCGCCGCCGACTGTCAGATGCACCTGCCGCCCGACGAACGCAAACCCCGCCCCCAGTTCCAGCAGGAACTTCTGAATGTGATCGACCAGGCCGGTTTCCAGGTCGCGTTCGACGGCGTCTTCGCGCAAGGTCAGGAAGTCGAACAGGTAAGGATCCTTGAGAGACTGTTGTGCCAGGTCCGACTGCGGCGCAGGCAGCCGCGTGCGAAAGTTGGTAATCGCTTTCCCTTGGCGGCCAAAGAGGTCGCTCTCGATCTGCACGGTGAGCACGGCCCGGCTCCAGCCGTGCTCCAGCGCCTTGGCCGCGTACCAGAGGCGTTGGGACTCGTCCTTGATTCTCTCAAACAGCAGGACATTGTGTCCCCAGGGAAGATTGGCGACCGCGGCCGGCGGTCCCTTTTCGGAGACTTGTCCCACAGCCTGTGCGACTTTTCGACCGGACTTCGCTTGTCCCACAGCCTGTGGGACAATTTCCGCCGGGCCCTTGTAGGCCAAGTAGAACGCCCGCATCCGAAACACGTTGGTCCGCGAGAAGCCGCCCATTCCGGGGAAAGACTTCTGAATGTCGTCGGCGAGCCGTTCCACGACGGCTCGGCCCCAGCCCTCCTGCTCCTGCCGCTCGACGATCAGCCGGCCGATGTCCCAGTAGAGCTGGATCAACTCCTGGTTCACCGAGAGCATCGCCTTGGTCTGGGCCTGGCGAACGCGGCTCTTGAGCGACTCCAGAAACGCCGCATAGTCCGCCGGCAGCCCGGCCCGAGTCGCTCCGGCAGGTTTCTTCTTGCGAGCCATCATGCACCCCCTTCATCGCGCGGCCCCTCGCGCAGCCGGCTTTCCATCTCAATGGCCTGTCGCTCGCGCTGCAGCTCGGCGGCCAACTCCGACTCCGTTGGCAAGTAGAGTTTGTAGCGCGAGGCGAAGATCCGCTGCTCGCCCTCGGGCAGGGTGTAGCGCACCACTGCGTCGTTCCTGTCCGCGCAAAGCACGATCCCGATGGGCGGGTTCTCGTCCGCGGCAGTCAATTCCCGCTGGTAGTAGTTCACATACATCTGCATCTGCCCAAGATCCTGGTGCGTCAGCGTGCCGACCTTCAAGTCGACGAGCACGAAACATCGCGTAAGTCGGTTGTAGAAAACCAGGTCGATCCAGAAGTGCTGGCCGTCGAGCGTGATGCGTTGCTGCCGGGCCATGAAGGCAAACCCCTTGCCGAGTTCCAACAGGAAATCCCGCAGCCTGTCGATCAGGGCCTGTTCCAGGTCCGACTCGTGGTAACTCTCATGCTGGGCGATACCCGTGAACTCAAGAACATAGGGGTCCTTGATCAGGTCGGCCGGCTGTTGGATTTCGTGCCCCTTTCGGGCCAGGGCCAGCACTCCTTCCTTGTCACGGCTGAGGGCCAAACGCTCGAAAAGCAGCGAGTGGACTTGGCGCTCCAGTTCGCGCGTGGACCATCGCGCCGCGAGAGCTTCCTGTTCGTAAAAGCTTCTGGCATCACGGTTTTCAACGCGGAGAAGGATGCGATAGTGGGTCCAGGATAATTCTCGACGCACTGCGTCGAGTTTTGGATACGACAAGTAAAAGGACCGCATGTGCCAGAGGTTGCTGCGGTCGAAGCCCTTGCCAAAATCAGTGCGGAGACGGCGAGACAGGTCTTCCACGACGCGTTGGCCGTAGTCGGCTCGCTGCTCCCCACGCTGCTCTTCCTCGACAATCACCCGGCCGATTTCCCAGTACGCCTGCACCATTGCCGCGTTGATCGCCCGGTACGCCCGTTGCCGGGCTTCGTGGAGAATCGATCGGACCCGCTCGTAGGTCTGCTCGAACCCTGGTGCCGTCGGCAACGCGTCGCTTACCGGCAGCCCGGCCCGCGTTGCAGCGGCGTCTTTCTTCTTGCGGGCCATCACGCATCCCCCTTCGGCAACTTCACCCGCACCTGCCCTGTGAGCAGCCTCTGCATCAGGCCCTTCTTCTGCCTCTTGAGGCGCTCCAGTTGCTGGCGAAGCAGATCGAGCTCCTGATCGAAGACTGAAAACGCCGCGTTAACCCGTTGCTGTTCCTTGAGGCTCGGAAGCTTCAACGGAATCGTCGCAAACTGCTTCCATCGGAGGCTCCCCCGCCGATTCACGGATGCACTGGTGAAAGACGCGAAGACTTGCCGGTACGTTTCCGTCTTCAGCAGGCGGTACAGGAAATCCGGTACGACCTCATCGTTTGTTCGGAAGACTGTGTACATCGGGCTGACGAGCCCGGCGTCTACATGAGACAGCAGTCCGATGGAGCCTTCTTCGATATGGTTGGTCGCGTACGCAAAACCAGTCCGGCGGACAACCTTGTAGTTCTCGGTGTTCTCGCTGAAAACCCGCTTTCCGAAGTATTGCAGCGAGTCTACAAGTCCGTCGTACTTCGTGCAGGACAAGACTGGGAGTGATGCTCCGCCCCCATTTCGTTCGGACGTTTCGTTGGCAACGTCGCCAATCCGAACCCGCTTCCATCCGTCCTGAAACTCCGGGAACCGCCGTTTGCCGGTCAGGAGTTGCTGCATCAGCCCCTGCTTGAAGCGGAGCTTGGCGGCGATCAGGTCGGTCACCTGGCGAACACCGCGATCCCACACGTTCAAGACTGAAGCGATCTCTTCTTGCTCGCGGTATGGCGGTCGAAAGACGGGGATTCCGAGAAAGGATGTCTGCGGGATGTTCTTCATGCTCCCGCTCGTGCCGGTGGCTCGTTTCCTCAACTCAGTACGAACACTCGGTGAATTCAAAACGTGATTCAGCCAAGGGATGTAGTCCCCCTTCGGATCGCGCAGCACAACCCGCCAAAGTTTGTCGGGCAAGTAGAGGTTGGGATAGTCGCAATCGACGATCCCACACGCCCCGATCAAGTCGAAAGTATTGGCACGGGAAACGAGTAGGTCGCCAGCCCTCACGGTAACAGACGCTCGGCCAGTCTCCGAGGGGTGAATCCTTTTGTTCTCTCTTGGGAAGAAACGCCCGCCGGAGACGCAACTTACTTTCAGCACGCCCGGTTCTATACTATCTGCGGGCGAATCGTCGCTATTGACGCTAACTCCTGATTCAAGCGTCAAGATGATCTCTGAGAGGGGAACCATCATGCATTCACCCCCAAGTCAGTAAGGAACTTCTTCATCTCCTTCCGCGTCTTGGCCAGATCCGCTTCCAGCCCTTCAATTTCCTCCTGCAACCCGGCAATATCGATCTCCTCCTCCTCCTCCGACGTGTCCACGTAACGTGGGATGTTGAGGTTGAACTCGTTTTCCTCGATTTCCCTCCGCTTGGCCCGGTAGGCGTACTTCGGCACGCTCTTGAACTTCTGGTAGGTGGCGACGATCTTCTCGATGTCCTCTCTCCGCAGCCGCTTCTGCTTCTTGTCGTCCTGGAACTCGCGGCTGGCGTCGATGAACAGCACGTCGGTCGTCTTCCGCCCCTTGTGGAAGATCAGAATCGCCGCCGGGATGCCCGTGCCGAAGAAAAGGTTCGTCGGCAGGCCGATCACCGCTTCGAGCAGGTTCTCGTCGATCAGCTTCTGGCGGATCAGCCCTTCCGAGCCACCCCGGAACAGGACGCCGTGCGGCACGATGACGCCCACCCGACCGTCGTCGGCCAGGGCGATCTCGATCATGTGCGTGATGAAGGCGTAGTCCCCTTTGCTCTTGGGCGGGATGCCTCGCCAGAACCGCTCGTGCGGGTCGTGGCCGGCGAAGTCGGCGCCCCACTTGTCGAGTGAGAAGGGGGGATTGGCGACGACCACGTTGAACTTCATCAGCGAGTCGTCTTCGACCAGCTTGGGGTTGGTGATCGTGTCGCACCATTCGACCCGGGCCGCGTCCTGCTCGTGCAGAAACAGGTTCATCCGGCAGAGTGCCCACGTGCTGCCGTTCGATTCCTGGCCGAAGAGGGAGAAGTTCTTGCTCGGCTGGCCGTCGTCGTCCTTCGCTTCCTTGGCGACGCGGATCAATAGCGAGCCGGACCCGCATGCCGGGTCGCAAATCCGGTCGCCGGGCTCGGGCCGCACAAGCTTGGCCAAGAGCGTGGAGACCTCCGGCGGCGTGTAGAACTCGCCCGCCTTCTTGCCTGCCCCGGCGGCAAACTTGCCGATGAGGTACTCGTACACGTCGCCGATCACGTCGCGGTGGCCGACCCGCGAGGGCCGGAGGTCGAGCCGCGGGTCGTTGAAGTCTTCCAGCAGGTGCTTCAGCCGCCGATTGCGTTCCTTGGTCTGCCCCAGGGCCGGCTCGGAGTTGAAGTCCACGTTGCGGAAGACGTTTTCGAGCTTGGCCTTGTTGGCGTCCTCGATGTTCTCGAAGGCGATGTTGATGAGTTCGCCGATGTTGGGGGCGTCGCGGTGGGCGTAAAGGTAGTCGAAGTCACACTCGTCGGGCATGACGAACCGCTCGCGGGCCAAGGCCCGCTTGATCCGCTCCTTGTCCCCCTTGTACTTCTCGGCCAGTTCCCGTTGTCTGTCTTTCCAAAGGTCGGACAGGTACTTGAGGAAGAGCATCGTGAGGATGTAGTTCTTGTACTCGGCCGGATCCACGGCTCCCCGGAAGGTATCGCACGCCTTCCAGACGATCGCGTTGATTTCGTCCTTGTTGAAGTCGTTCGGCATGTCAGTCGTCCTTATGGGTCGGTTATTCGACCATCAGTTTCCGGGAGACGGCCTGCACAAGCAAGCTCCGCCGCTCCTGGATCGCTGCCGAGAGTCGGCGTTCTTCGTCGAGCAGGTCGTGGAGCTTGAGTATCCGCCGCTGCACGTCCAGCGGCGGCAGGTGGATCCGCAGGTCTTCCACGTCCGTCCTGGAGACCATCGGCATGTGGGTGCCCCGGTGGAAGGGCCGAAGCGACTCCTGGAACTCGGGCTGGTTCATGGACCACGCCAGATACTCCGATCGCACGACGCGGACGTTGGGCCGCAGGATGAAGAAGTAGCCGGTCGCGATCGTGTTCGGCTGAACCTCCGGCACGACGACGGCGTACAGCCGATGCCCGCGACCAAGGAACAGGACATCGCCCGGCTCGGTCAGGTACGGCCCCGGCCGCTCGATGGCGACGACTACCAGGTCGGCCACGCGAATCCGCTGGTCGGCGTCGATGTCCTTGATTTGGATGACGCGGACCATGCCCGCCGGGTCGGGCTTCACCTTCCCGCGAAACTGGTAGCCGATGCGGAGCTCCGCGATGTCCTTGAGCCGCTTTTTCAATTGGAGTTCGCCGTCGCTCTAGCCAAACCGCCTAGGTGATGGCTCCATGGCCCGGCTTCGTGTTACTGCACGACGCCGGGCTTTTCATCGCCCTGGAGCCTCCAGGGTTGCAGCACAAGATATACTGCACGTCCTGATTTTACCGTCCGGCCCTCTGCTGTCAAGTGCTCCATTGCAGTATTTTGCATACTGTATCTTTAGTGCCGGTCCCATCGTCTTGGATCCGGTGACTGGTAGGTGACGCTACGTTCTTAACTTCCATTGCGATAAGAAGATGCGTCGCTTGATAGAATGTCGCAGCAACCAACGGTGAGGCCGGTTGGGTGACGCGTCCCCGAGGCTTTGCGAAGGGCGTGGTTGGTTAGATGGCCCAACTGCGCCGCAAGATCGAAGCCGATCCGGCCCGCCCGCGGTTCCTCTTGACCGAGCCCGGCGTGGGCTACCGATTGGCGGACCAGTGACCCGGCGAAGAAACGGATCACGAAAACCCGAAAGGACGAAAGAAGACGCGAATCACGAAAACTCGAAACAACGAAAGCTCGAAAAAGGAGAGGGCGGCGGGCCAGCACGCACCACTGCCCGCGTTTTTCGAGCTTTCCTCCTTTCGTTGTGAGGCGTGAATCGTCCGGCAAAGAGATATACCCGACAGGCGCGGGAAGTCAACGAAACAATTCAAGTCTGGCGGTCATCGAGGTTCCATGCTGTCGGGTGGGAGCGACTCGCTGGGTTTGATGCCGTACTTCTTCTGCCTTGCCCGTCCCCACGGGCACCCTCCGAACGTGACCACCATTTCAATGGCCTGGAGGAATCTGGCCCATCGGTTGCCTCGCCTTGCTCTGGTGCAGACGGGACATCGTTTCTCGCAGTAGTCCGGGTCGAACATTTCATCCTCCTTTGGGGCTCGGCTTCTAGGCGCCACTCGCCATCAGACCATCCCCAAGTGTAGAATCAAGCCATCGTCATGCAACCCCGAATGTTTGCCATCGAGGAGACACGATGAGGTTTTGCGTCATCGGCACCGGCAGGGC
>CAYTJV010000166.1:0-13512 GCA_964438165.1 uncultured Planctomycetaceae bacterium
AATATGGCCGCTAGATTAAATCGACAATCCGCTTGTCTGGCGGGTGAAGGAGTTTCAATAGCGAGAATGAGCCGGATGTTTGCGGCGACCCCTGCCGGTTCATCCGGCAGGTGAAGAAGTTTTGTAAGCGAGACCCGTCGGACGGCCACTGCGCCGCGGACCGAATCAAACTTCTTCACCTGCCAGACAAGCTGGCAGGGGTCGGGAAACAGGCGGAAATCCGTTCTCTCGCTAACAAAACTCTTTCACCTGCCGGACGAGCCGGCAGGGGTCTTTCATCTTTCATCCTTCATCCTTCATCCTCCCTATGACTCTCTGGGATCTCTGCATTAAACGGCCGGTCTTTACCGTGATGCTCGTCTCGGCGCCGATCGTGCTGGGACTGGTGGGCCGCAGCCGGTTGGGCGTGGACCTGCTGCCCAACGTCGATATGCCGATCGTCGTCGTGACCACGACCCTCAAGGGGGCCAGCGTCGAGGAGATGGAAACCAGTGTCACCAAGCCGCTGGAAGAGATCATCAACACGGTCAACGGCATCGACGAGCTGCGATCGACCACCAAGGAAGGCATTTCGCAGGTCGTCGTGCAGTTCGTGATGGAGAAGCCGCGCGACGTGGCGGCCCAGGAAGTCCGCGACAAGATCTCCACGATTCTCGCTACGCTGCCGGTCGGCACCGATAGCCCAATTATCGACAAATTCGATCTCAACGCGATGCCGGTGATGCAGATCGCCGTCGCCGGCCGGCGGCCGATGCAGGAAATCACCGAGATCGCCAGAAAGAGGATCAAGGAGGACTTGGAGAGCATCGACGGCGTGGGCGCGGTGATCCTCGTGGGCGGGCGGCAGCGGGCCGTCAACGTTATCATCGACACCGACAGGCTCACGAGCTACAGCCTCTCGATCGAGGACGTGCGTCAGGCCCTCGTGCGGCAGAACCTGGAACTGCCCGGCGGCCGCGTGGACCAGGGGTCGCGCGAGCTGGTCTTGCGGACCATGGGCCGGGTGGAGACCGCCGCTGGGTTCCGCGAGCTGATCGTCGCCAACCAGCGCGGCTACCCGGTGCGGGTCAAAGACATCGGCCGCGTGGTCGACTCGTTCGAAGAACCCCGCGGCCTGGCCCGGCTCGACGGCCGCAACGCGGTCAGCCTCATCGTGCAGAAGCAGTCGGGGGCCAACACGGTGAAAGTGGTGGAGACGGTCACCAGGCGGTTTGAGGCCCTCAAGAAGCTCCTGCCCCCGGACATCGAGACCTTCGTCGTCAAGGACCAGTCGAAGTTCATCAAGAGCTCGATCCACGAGCTGAATTTCCACCTGGTCATCGCCGGGCTGCTCGTGGCCCTGACGATCATGCTCTTCATCCAGGACTGGCGCACGACGATCATCGCCAGCCTGGCCATCCCGGCCTCGATCGTGGCCACCTTCGCCTTCATGTACTGGATGGGCTACACCCTGAACAACATCACGATGCTCGGGCTGATTTTGGCCATCGGCATCGTGATCGACGATGCGGTGGTGATCAACGAGAACATCTTCCGCCACATGGAGGAGCACCGCTACTCCGCGCGCAAGGCGGCGGGCACGGCCACGCGGGAAATCGCCTTGGCCGTGTCGGCCACCACCTTGTCGCTGTTGGTGATCTTCCTGCCGGTGGTCTTCATGGGCGGGCGCGTGGGCCGCTTCTTTTCCAGCTTCGGGGCCACAGTGGCATTCGCCATCTTCATGAGCTGGTTCGTCTCCTTCACCATGACGCCCATGCTCTGCTCCCGCTTCCTCAAGCTCAAGAAGACCCACGGCAGGTCCGAAAACCGGGACAGGCACTTGGAGGAGGGTCCCAGTCCCGGTTTTCGGACAGACAGCAAGTCGAATTGGATCTGGATGGCCGTCGACGGCTTCTACGGCTGGATCCTCGGCTGGTCCCTCCGCCACCGCTGGGTGATCGTCGCCACCAGCATCCTCTTGCTCGTGGCCACGGTGTTCCTGTTCAAGATCGTGGGCTTCGACTTCATTCCCCGCGACGACCAGAGCGAGTTCGAGATCGCCGTCACGCTGCCCGAAGGATACTCCCTCGACCAGGGCGACCAGCTTTTCGCCGAGATCGAGGGCCGGGTGGCGAAGCTGCACGGAGTGACGCACGTGTTCAGCACGATCGGCGACACCACCGGCCGCATCTCGCGGGGGCAGGGCGACGTGACGGCGGGAACGATCTACGCTCGGCTCATTGATCTCGAACAGCGGCAGCGCACCTGGTACGACCCGAGGTTCTGGACCAACGCGATCCTCGACCGCCCCGAGCCCGAGCCCCGCTACTTCACCCAGTTCGACGTCCAGCGCGCGGCCCGCGACCTCATGAAGGACTACCCCGACCTCCGCTCGGCCGTGCAGGACGCGGCGATGGTCTCCGGCGGCGGTTTCCGCCAGGCGATGGTCGATTTCAACCTCCGCGGACCGGACCTCGACAAGCTCCAGGAATATGCCGGTCCGACGCAGGGCAGCAAGCCCAAGGGGAAGATCCTCCAGTGGTTGGAGACTCAGCCGAGCTACGTCGACGTCGACAGCAGTCTCTCCTTGCGCAAACCCGAGCTCCGCGTGAAGATCGACCGCGAGCGGGCCTCCGACCTGGGCATTCCGGTGCAGACGATCGCCTCGGCGCTCAACGTGCTGGTGGGCGGCGAGCCGATCTCCAAGTACAAGGAAGGCGCCGAGCAGTACGACGTATGGCTCCGCGCCGATCTCCCTTACCGCGACAAGGCCGAGAGCATCTCGCGGCTGATGATCCCTTCGCCCAAGGCGGGCCTGGTGCAGCTTTCGAGCCTCGCCTCGCTGGAGCCGGCCAAGGGCCCGGCCGCCATCGATCGCTACGGCATGCAGCGCCAAGTGGTCGTGACCGCCAACCTGGAAGGCAACAAACCCTTGAGCGACGCCGTGCGGGAGCTGAGCCAATACGTCGACAGCCTGGGCCTCCCGCCCGACTACCGCTACGAGTTCCTCGGCCGTGCCAAGATGATGGGCGAGTCGAACCAGAACTTCCTCATCGCCTTCCTGACGAGCTTCCTGTTCATGTACATGATCCTCGGGGCCCAATTCGAGAGCTTCGTACACCCGATCACGATCCTCCTGGCCCTGCCGCTCACGTTGCCGTTCGCCCTGATCTCGCTGATTCTGTTGCGCACCAACCTGAACCTCTACGCCATGTTCGGTCTGTTCATGCTCTTCGGCATCGTGAAGAAAAACGGCATTTTGCAGGTCGACTACACGAACGTGCTGCGGGCCAAGGGACTGCCGCGCGACGAGGCGATCCTCGAGGCCAACCACACCCGCTTGCGGCCGATTCTCATGACGACCGTGATGCTCATCGCCGCGATGATCCCCATCGCCCTGGGCCGCGGTCCCGGCGCCGCCTCCCGCGCCAGCCTGGCCAAAGTGATTCTCGGCGGGCAGACCCTCTCGCTCCTTCTCACGCTGTTGGTTACGCCCGTGGCCTACTCGCTCTGGGACGACCTCGGCCGCGTCTGGTCGCGTCTTACGGGCCGGTTCCGCAAGGAAGAAGCAACAGAAGAACCGGAAGACGAGTCCGAGGCTGTCCCCAAACCGACGATCGCCGAGGAGCCGGACGAGATGATGGAGTGGGAGGTGGCCTAACACCGGGCGGTTTTCGGGTCATTTGTTCACACGAAAGAGGGGAGTATGCCGAAGGGTGCCAGGACAGGGATTGTTCGAGGGCCAAGTCGGGTCTAAGATATCGGTATGGAATCAATAACTCGCGACGTGAAGAGCCTAGAGCCGGACGAGCGCCGCTTATATGAGTCGGTGGTCGGTCATGCCCTCAGTGAGAGCCAGCGGGTCGTCATCCACGTGATCGACCTTGCGAAACAGCCTGACGAATCTCTTCGCCGGAAGGCCGCGACGGAATTCCATGAGCTTTGCCGGGAGGGCACTAAGAACCGCCAGCAGCAGGGCATCCCTGTTGAGCAAGCAGATCGAGCACTTGACGAAGCTATTAGGGCAGCGCGTTCTCGAAAGACCGAGTAATGCGGGTCGTCCTGGACTCTAATGTGCTAGCCCGTGCCGTCTACAGCGTGGGCGGTCCCGCCGAAGAATGCGTGCGCAGGGTGAGTAGCCCGCCACACGTCTTGATCGTCTCCAAATTCCTGCTGGAGGAGTTGCGCAGGGTCCTTCGGTATCCTCGGCTCCAACGTGTGCACGGGTTCGATAACCAGAAGATTGAGCGCGTGGTCTCAGCCCTTGAGATCGCCGCTGCATACGTTGAACTGCGAGAGGAAAATGTTGTCCGAGTGGTGCCGCACGATCCGGACGACGACCATATCGTTGCGGCCGCCGTCGTTGGGGGAGCCGAATTCCTCTGCACACGGAACAGGCATCTCTATCATGAGGCAGTGACCGATTACTGTCGTCAGCACGCCATCGAAATTTTGGACGACATCGAACTCCTCGACCGGCTGCGAAAGATGGGAGAGTAGATCCCCCCGTTACGGCACAATAAAGCCGTACGCGGCCCGGGCCGGACGATAGTACACCCGCGCGCGGATCACCGGAGCCGGGTAGACGACCGTGCCCGGATAGATGAGCGCCTGCGGCGTCAACACCGGGGTGGGCACGGCGATCGGGGCAACCGTCACCACCGGCGCCGGTGCGACCGGGACTGCCGGCGCGTAGTAGGTCACGACAGGCACGACGGGACGATAAACCACACGCGGAGCCCGTGCCACGTACGTCCACCCCGCCCAAGCCGTCGAACAAGCAAATGTCACCACCAACGCCACGAACACGGGTAATAGCTTCTTCATCGCCTTGCCTCCTTTTGAAAACCTTTCTTAAATCTATGTCATGAACCGTGGACGTGCAAACCGGACGCGCACGGCGCGGGTCTCCGACCCCGCCGAGGCTCTGACCGAAGGTCTCCTCTCCTTGCGTCTCTGGAAACCTTCGGTCATGCCCTGTGCGGGGTCGGGAGACCCGCGCACAGCGCGCGACGCGTACACGTCCCTCAACCGGCGACGAAGCGATCGATCGCATCGCTCTTGAGGGTCGTGCCGGCCCCGGGCATCTGCGGGACCGCCATGAAACCGCCCTCCAGGGTCGCCGGCTCCTCGAAACAGGACCGCAGCCAGGGGATGTACTCCAGCATGTCGCACGTCGGATGGGCCAATGAAACGTGCTGGTTGACCTGCATCATGTCCCCGGCATGGCCCACCACCGGCAACCGGTGGGCCAGGGCCAGATCGGCGGCCTGGAGCCACGCGGTGATGCCGCCGATCCGGGTGGCATCGGGCTGCACGTAGTGTACGGCCCCCGCGTCAATGAAACCGCGCAAGGCATCGAGCGAGTACTGCTGCTCGCCCAACGCGATGGGCGTGCGGATCGCCCGGGCCAGCGCGGCGTGCCCGGCCACGTCGTCGAACCACATCGGCTCCTCGAACCAGAACACGTCGTAATCGTCCAGGCGGCGGCCGACGCGCGTCGCAATGGGCAAGTCCCAGCGGCCGTTGGCGTCGACCATCAGCTTGACTGCCGGTCCGATCGCCTCGCGGACCGCGGCCACGCGATCCACGTCGTCCAGCGGATTCGGGCTGCCGATCTTGAGCTTGATGCCGCGGAAGCCCTCGTCGATGGCGACGCGGGCGCAATCGACGAGCTGCTGCCTGCTCCAGTTGATCCAGCCGCCGTCGGTGTTGTAGGCTTCCAGGGGCTTGCGGCCGTCGCCTCCGAGCAGCTTCCAGAGCGGCATTTCGGCGGCCTTGGCCTTGAGGTCCCAGAGGGCCACGTCGACGGCCGAGAGGGCCATCTGCACCACTCCCGCGCGGCCCACCCAGCGGATCGACGGCGTGTGGTAGAGCTTCTGCCAGAGCCGGCCCACGTCGCAGGGATCTTCGCCGATCACCAGCGGCGCGAATGCCTCGCCGATGCAGTCGCGGATCAAGCGGTCGGTGGCCAGGTGTCCGTGCGTCCCCGTGTACCCATAGCCGCGGAGGCCCGAGTCGGCGTGCAGGACCGCCCCGACGGCGCCCCAGTGCGTCACCTGGTGCGTGCTGTCGGCGATCCGCTGGTTGGTCACCGGGACGTGAAGGATGAATGTCTCGATACGGGTGATTTTCATAAGCAAACCAGGCGCGTCACTGCGGCCGTTTCTCGTGCGTTTCCAGCCAGACTCGTGCATCCTCCAAGGAGCGGATATCAAAGACGGCCTCTGCCAAGGTCTCCAACCGTTCGACGGGCAATTGCCGGACGCGCTGCTCGATCTCCGCAGGAAGCGGACCACAAACTCGGGCAAGCTGCTTCAGGAGAATATTCACGCTCCCTTTCGCTTCCCCCCGCGCTTCGGCGATGCGTTCTACAGAGGTGATGTATGGCATGTTCAGACTCTCCTCCAAAGCGACCAACTCCTCGGCGAACTTCCCGCTCAAGCCCTCCGGAAGAGGCATCATCCAGTCGGTCAAGCGGAAGATCTCCCGAAGTTCTTCCGCATTATATCCCAAACGGAAGAAATTGCGTACCAGTTGCCACTTGGCCAGATATCGGCCGGCCCCGTCCCTGGCCGTACGCAAGGCCGCGATTTGCGCGCGAGCGATCTGCACGGCAAGCGACGGATCATCCTCCCCCCACTCGTGGTCGACTTTGTCGACCAGCTTGCACACGGGGAACCGCAGCCGGCTCTCGAAATCCGCCAGGCGGAAGACGTCCTCGCTGGGCCGCCAATGCTCGTCCAAGTCGGCCAGCACGACCAGGCTCACCACCCGTTGTTTGAAGATCCAGAACAAACCGCCGTGGTAGCGGGCGATGCGCACCTCGAAGCCCGCTTCCCGGCCCGATTGCACCTCCACATGCAGGAAAACCCATTGCTCGTCACCCGTGAACAGCCGCACCTTGACCAGCATGTCCACACGACCTGCCCGGCGCCCGGCCCGCGCAAGCACTTGGCTCAGTTCCTTGTCGTGCCACTGCGGCGGGAAATTCCAGTCGATCGCCGCGCCCATCGCGGGGAAGTATTTCTCCAGGATCTCCCGGAAATGGAGGCGGAGGGACTCCTTCCATGCCCCGTCATAATCGCTGTCTTGCTTGGGTCTGGCCATCACTGTCCACCTTGTCACCCATGGTCCCAGGAATCAATCTGCCGGCGGAGGTCTTCCAAGGGGAGTTTCACTTGCGGAACCAACGGAGCGATGGAGGCCGATTGCTCGTCGTCAGGACTCTCCGACTGCGCCTGCTCGACGGCCTGCTCCAGGGCCTCCAGCCACGGCGGCAGCTCGTAGCCGATCCCGCCGGGCTCGGCCGTGAAGGGCGCGAGCTCGCGCTGGAGGGCGGAGAACGAAACCGGCTTGCGGCCCGCTCGGAGCTCTTCGATGGCCGGCCGCACCAGGGCGCAAAGCCGGTCCACGGCCAACGGCTGCACGAAGCGCTGGCCGAGCCGGTCGGCGACGGTCCGCAGACGCACCCCATAGCCCGCGGCCAGTCGATCGAGCCGCCGGAGGTGCTCGTCGGCGATGCTCGCCGTGCGCTCGGCAACGGCCTCGCGCCACCGCCGCGCGGCCCCGCCGCGGCCAGCCTGCACGAGCGCCTCGTGGGCCAAGAGCACCGGCTTGAGGTTCCACGCCACGCTTTCGTAGCTCGCCTCCAGGCGGAGGAAATCCAAGAGCACGTAAAGCATCTCCCCGCGGTCCGATTGCGTGGTCGTGCTGTTGTAGTCGAGATACTCGGAGTAGTTCTCCACGATCGCTTCCAGGCAAAGCTCCAGGCAGCGGATGGCGTGGTCCCGGGGCAGCGGGCCGTCCAAATCTTGCAGCAACCGCGGCTTCTCTTCCTCGTCCGATTCCTCCTCCAAGGCCCGCAGGTGCGCGCCGACCCCCTCGTGCAAAATCGCCCGCAGCTTGCTGTACGTGGTGAGCAACTGCTGCGTGAACAGGTCGTGGCCGTAGCGCTCGATGAATTGCCGAAGCTCCTGCCAGCGGGCCTCCTCGGCGACCACCTCCAGCACCGAGACGCGGACGTTGCGGCTGTGGGTGAGCCATCGCTTCAAGAGCACCTCGTTCGGCCGCTCCAACAGGGCGATGAGCTTCTCGTCGGCCGCGTCGGCACGCTGCCGGACTCGGCCCCTCGCCGAGGGCTGGGGGGCGGAGGCGATGGCGCATTGGAGGACGCCGTGCGAGGCGATCTCGAACAGCCGGTCGAACTCGGTGACGGAAGCCGGACCCGCCGGATGGTTCCGCTCCATGCGCTGGATCGTCTTCAAGAGCTCGGCGGTCTCCTGGATCAGGCCGGCCCGCGGCAAGGCCACCAGGAGCCGGCGGAGCACCTGGTGTACGCTCCGCGACTGGGCGATCCGCTGGGGATTTCCGCCCCTCGCCAAGGGAAGATACAGAAGCGGCTGCTTGCCCAGCGCCCGGCGCAGTCGGGGCCAGATGCCGCGAGCGAACTCGATCTGGCCGCGATACAAGGCCCGCAGCACGCGGCGGGCCAGAAGCTCCCAATCGCTGCCCGGCTTGCCCGGCGGCTCCTGCTCGGTGACCGTGGGGATCAGCTCGGCGGCATCGCCGGTCTCGACGCAGGTGGTGATGATCCTCTCCAGGAGCGTTTCCTTGATCATCCGCCGGCGGTCGAATTCCACCAGCGAATCGTGCGTGCCGCGCGGGAGCGGAATGCGATAGCGGTACACCGCGCTGAGAAGCTCGCCCAGCCCTTCGCGCCAGGCGGCGGCCTGCGCGGCATAGCCGAGCAGGGCCTCGTCGCGGTCGGGGGCCGACGGGCCCGCCCCCATCGACCAAACCGCGACCGCCTTCCACAGCCGCGCCACGCTCACCAGCAGCGCCAGGTGCTGGGTGATCCGATCCGATTCCCCCGCCAGCTCGAAGTCGCTGACCGGCGCGAAGCCTTCGAGCATCTCCCCTTCGAAGCCGTCGTCGGTCGTGTCGCGGTAGATCATGTTCTCGTAAGCGGCGCCGAAAAGGTCTTCGGATTCCTCCTCGTCTTCGGCCGGCTCGACCTCCTCGTCCGAATCGCCGCTCGGCGCGGCCTGGCCCTCCAGCTCCAGGCGCGGCGCCTGCCAGAACGACTCCCCGTTAGCCTCCAGGTAGTCGAGGAGTTTCCGGGCCAACGGCCAGCACTGCGCCGGGTTGGGTGGCACGCCCTGAGGCTCTGCGAAGGGCGTGGCCGGGCTCACGCGCGACTCACCACGCCCTTCGCTCCGCTCTGGGCGTGCCACCCGGCCGGAGGCAGATCTGGCGGGCGACGACGGCTTCCAAAGCTCCCGCATCCAGCGGCCGATCAGGTCGTGGAACGAGTGCTTCTCCTCGGCCAAGGCGACTTCCTCGGCCTGGCTCAGCCAGTGGACCAAAAGCGCCATGGCAGCCACCAGGTCGCGCTCGTCCAGCAGGGCCTCGACCAGCAGGGCGTAGGCCTTCGCAGAGCGGAATTCCTCGACGTGTTCGCGCCAGAAGGCCACGTTTCCCGACGCCGTGCCCGCCCGATGCCACGCCCCCAACGCCTCCGCCACCTGGACCGACGACTCCCACGACTCACGGCCCGAGAAGCCCAACACACTGCTGACCTCGATGCTGGCGAACTGGTCCCACCAGCGGGCCAGCAACCGCGCGTATTCCGAGAGCTGTCGGCCAAGCGGCTCGTCGCCCGCCGCGGCGGCCTTGCTCTGAAGCCTCGCGCTGAGGGCGAAGAGGTCGCCGAGCAACTCGATCAGCTCGTCGATGCGCTCATCGTGGACGCTGTCTTCGATGGCCGGCGAGCGGCTGAACTGCCCGCCGAAACCAAGGATGTTCCACGGATCGACCATCGCCCCGCACTCGATCGCGCGGTGCAGCAGGTCCTCGATCTCGGGAAGCCGTGCCGCCGCCTCGGCGAGTTGGCCGCGATCGATGGCCTGGTCGGCCGCGCTCAGGCGGCAGTCGATATCGCAGCGCATCCGGGCCGCAGCGACCGGCACGATCCCCGCCTGCTCGGCCGCGGCTTCGGTATAGCCCATGCGCGCGAAGAGCCCGGCCAGGTGGACGTGCTGCAACTGCTCCGCCCGCCGCCGTGCCAAGGCCTGATTGAGATGTTGCCGAACGCCCCCAAACGGCTGGCGCAAGGTCTCGGCCTCGGCCCGCAGCCGCTCGGCGTGGGGACCGCTCAGCCGGCCCAAGAGCCGCTCGTAGAAGGCATCGCGATACGCGGCGATGCGGACGACCAGCTTGCCGAGCGTGAAGGTCGAGTCGAGGGCCTCGGGCCCGTCGCCGGTGACCCCCGAGCCCATCAGCATCGTACACGCCAGCACGGCGGCGGCTTCCCACAAAAGCTCGTCTCGCGGCAGATCGCCGCGCTGGTCGATGCGGTTGGACAGCCCATCCAGCGTGACTTGCTGGAGCACGAAGCGCCGGTAATGGCCGCGGTTGTCGATCAGGTGCAAGTCCCAGGTGCCGAAATGGTAGTTCGGCCGCCGATTCACCGGATGGTCGAAATCGTAGGCCCGCGGGTCCAGCGCCAACTCGTCCAACAGGCCGGGGTCGAGCCAGGCTTCCCGCAGCAGGTCGCCATCGGTGGACCGGAGGATCTCCAGGGCCAGTGCAATCGGCTCGTGGTAGCAGCCCCAAGCGACTCCGGCGTCTTGCACGTAGAGCGGGATGGGGCGGACCCATTCGTGCGCGTAGGGCTGCATCTTCTGGTCGGAACGGAGCACGGCCACCGGCCGGTAGCCGACGAAGTCATTAAGCCGGCGGATTGCCCCGCTGACGATTCGCTCCGTCTCCTCCCAGGGAGGGCCCATCGCCAACACCGCTTCGCAGACCCGCCCCAGGAAGAACGGCTGGAAAAGCGACACATCGGTCTGGTGGAACAGCAAGTCGCGATGAAAGCGAAGGTAAGCCGGCAGGGTCTCGTCGAATACCAGCCGCAGGGCGGCGGCGGCTTGGTTGGTGCAGTGGAATGCCTCGGCGTGCTCTCTCAGGTCGTCGAGCCCGGCGCGGAGGACGCCGGCCAAGGTCCGCCACACGGGCTGGGCGGCGTGCCCACCAGACTGCGCCAGCTTCCCGAACAACTCATTGATCGCCCGCAAGAACTTGGCGTCCGGCGCCCCCGAAGAAAAGTTCAAATAGCCGGCGACTTCTTGGATAAGCTTGCCAGCCTCAGGGCCGAGTCGATCGAGTTCCATGCCACCATCCCGAGTGATCGCCGTCACTAATCCGGATTATTCATGGGACCGTAGCCGAATTCGCCAGAATTCGGGAGACGGCAAGCACTTCCCCCGAATTCTGGCGAATTCGGCTACGCGCACAGTGCGCCGAACTGCACCCGATCCCCGAACAATCCGGGCTTAGCCGCCATGTGGGTATTCCTTATGCTCCCCCTGCGCAAGCCCATCTTAGACCGGCGCGAGAGGATGGTCCAGCACAATGAATGTCCCCTCTATAGATGGGTATAATAGGCCCATCCTTATTCCTCGGCGGTGGCTTTTGTGGTGCATTTTTCTTCTGCCGGGAGTATCATGAAACGGAAGGGGCAGGAGAACGTCAATACTCGTGGAGGCTCGCTTCACGAGAAGAGCTTACGGGAGTCGTTATGACACGTCGCATGGCACTATGGGCCGCCTGTCTGGGCTGTGTGTGGCAGGGCACGATCGCGTTGGGTTCGCCCGGGCCCGACATCATCTCTGAACCCGCCGCCCAGCAGCATGGGCTGACTCGGGCCTGGTTCACTCAGATGCAGATAGACCCCTCCCGGGGCCGAATCCGAGAACTGATCCTCGATGAAGGCACGTTGTTCCTGTTCAGCGATCAGTCGGTGGTCACCGCGATCGATGCCTCGACCGGCGCCACCCGTTGGTCGGCCGAGGTTGGTACCCGCGGCTACCCGTGCCTCACGCCCGCGGCGAACCGGAGGCTCGTCGCGGTGATCAACGGCTCCACCCTCTACGTGCTGAATCGGCACAACGGCAAACTGCTCTGGCAGACCAAGCTCACGGGCGCTCCGGCGGCAGGCCCTGCGCTGAGTCAACAGCGGGTCTACGTCCCGCTGCTCGATGGCCGGTTGGTGTCCTACCGTCTCAAGGAAGTCCGCGATCCGCTGCTCGAAGCGGCCGCAAAGGGGCCCGTCACCCCCGAGCAACAAGCGGCCCGCAACCTGGCCCGGCTCGAATCGCTGCGCCTGGAACAGGACGCGCAGGTTCCGCTGTTCACCAGTGTGCCCGGCCGGCCCATGCTTCAGCCCCTGGTCACGCGAGAGAACGAGAGCGAGGAGAACGTGGTCTGGGCGACCGATCAAGGATACCTTTGCGCAGGCCGGATCGATCGCAACGAGCAGAGGACCTTGGAGCTCCGCTATCGGCTGCAGACCGACGCCCCGATCGTGGCCCAGCCCAGCTACCTTCCGCCGGATGCCAACGTGCTGCCCGACTCCGGCTTGCTCATTGCCGGCTCGGAAGACGGCTTCGTGTACGCCATACGCGAGCGGAACGGCGAGCAGCTCTGGCGGTTCTCGACCGGCGAGCCGATCGTCGAAGACCCGGTGGTCCTCGGGCGTTTCGTGTTCGCCGCCAATCAGCTCGGCGGGATGTACTGCATTGATGCGAAGACCGGGACGCAGGTCTGGTGGACACCCGAGGTCACGCGCTTCATTGCCGCCAGCAAAGAGCGAATCTACGCCAGCGACAAGATCGGCTTGCTGCACGTGTTGAGCGCGAAGACCGGCTCGGAGCTCGACAGGATCCCCGCCGCGTATCTCCCCGTCAAACTCACCAACCCGGAAAGCGACCGGCTCTTCCTGGCCAGCGCGACGGGCATGATTCAGTGCCTCCACGAGCCGGACATGGTCCAACCGCTGGTTCGCCGCACTCCTTCCAAGGAATTCGAGATCCCGGACCGAACCAAGCTCGCCAAGGCGGCTGCCAAAGAGAAACCCTCCGACGAAGAGTCGCCCGAGCCGAGCAAGACGGCCGGCTCGCGCCCATCGGGCGGGGGCGGCGCGAAATCCTCCGGCGCCCCGAGGGTCGGCGGTTCGAAGTCCGCCGGTAAGACGTCCAAGAAAGCACTAGGCGAGGCGGGCGGGGCTGCCGGCGGCAAGAAAGCCAAGACGGCCAAAGGAGGAACCCAGGAAGGCCCTATGCCCGGCATGATGCCTGGCATGATGCCCGGGGCCATGCCTGGGGCCATGCCCGGCATGCCCGCCAAAGGCAAGGGCAAGAAGAAATAACACTCGTTCCCACGCTCCGCGTGGGAACGCACGCCCCGCCGCTCTGCGGCGCGAGCGCGGAACGACGCAGAGCGTCGTGCGGCGGACGTTCCCACGCGGAGCATGGGAACGAGAGCTACGGCGGTCCTTGACCAATTCCACCCCACCCGGTAAACCATGGTGTCCGGTTTCCATGGTCTATTGGCAAGGGTGATGTCATGGCTTTTCCCCCTATCCGTCGGGCCCTGATCAGCGTCAGCGACAAGTCGAGCCTCGCGGAGTTTGCCCGCGGGCTGACCGCGCGGGGCGTCCAGATCTTCAGCACCGGCGGCACTCGCAGCTTC
>CAYTJV010000167.1:0-13385 GCA_964438165.1 uncultured Planctomycetaceae bacterium
TTCTTTGGGCGTGGCCACCACCGTCACCGGGGGGAACGCCGAGGGGGTGCTCAGCGACGACTCTGTCCAGGCCCTCGTGGACCACGGGGCGATGTCCCTTTGGTACTACGTCTACCGGCCGGTCGGTGCGGACCCGTCGCCGCGATTCTGCGTTGACCGCAATCGCATGATCGAGCTCCGCAAACGCCTCCTGCGCTTGCGGCGTAAACACCCCATCTTGCTCATCGACACCTACTGGGACGCCGACGGGCGGGCGATCTGCCCGGCGGCTTTGGGATTGGGGTTTCACATCGGGCCTCAAGGGAGCATCGAGCCGTGTCCGCCGCTTTCCTTCGCCTGCGAGACGATCGGCGACCACGGTGGCGATCTGTTCCGCACGATCAACGAGAGCGGGTTCTTGCGGGGGTTCCAGCAGTTCGTCGGCCAGCGGACCCGCGGGTGTGTGATTCTCGAACGGCCCGCGGAACTGATTGAGTTTCTTCGCGGCCAGTCGGCTGCCGACTTCAGCGGGCGTGACGCGCTGGCGGAACTGGCCGCCGCCAGCCCGCGAACCAGCCACCACCTACCGGGGGAGGAAGTGCCCGAGGACTTCTGGGTCTATCGGTTCCTGAAAAAGCAGTTGTTCTTCGGCATGGGGGCCTACGGCTGACCTCCGAAAAGCCAGCGGGCCAGGCGGCTTGGCGGCAGGTCGGCAGCGAGGATCGGCTGGGGGTTCCCCAACATCCGGAGGATCGCTTCTATGGCGAGGTAGCCGCTGCGCACCGCGCCTTCCATGGTGGCCGGCCAGCCGGTATCGGTCCAATCGCCGGCCAGCATCACGTTGGCCAGCGAGGTGGCCTGGGAAGGACGTCGTTGGTCCAGTCCCGGCTCGACCGAAAAGACGGCCGCCGGTTGGACTACCATGCGCCATCGAAGCAATCGGGCGTCGTGCGCCGCCGGCCAGATCGCCTCCAATTCGCCGCGCACTTGAGCCAGCACCTCGTCGCGCGCCGTGCGCCGGATGTCGTGCGCCGCGCTGATGACCACTTGATAGTAGTATTCGCGAAGCGCGTAGGGCGGACGGAGCGAAGCGACGCCCGCCGGATCGTCGCGCCCCTCGCGGCGGGCCTCACCACGTTCGGTCCGCCCTACGGAACTGAAGATCCATTGACCGAGGCGGCCGACGAGCACGGCGTGGGGCAAGGCCATGAAGGGCCGGTCGAACCACAGGTGCAGGGCCGCAATCGGTGCCGCCGGGATCGCGTCGACTCCCTCCAACTCCGGCATCGCGTCCAGGACCGCCGCGGGAAACAGCCCGCGCACGTCCCGCCAGGGCACGGCCACTACGAAGAAATCGAACGGCCTGCGCGTGCCGTCGGCCAGCACCAATGCCAATGCCCTGCGCGACTTGACTTCGAGGGTCTTCGCGCGCTCTGCCAAGTGAACCGGCACACCGTGTCCAGCGAGCCATGCCGCCATGCGCCGGTCATAGATCTCGCCCAAGCTCACACGGGGGATGTACAACTCGTAGGCCCTGCGGTTTGCCAAGAGTCCGTCGCGAAAGACCTTGCGCGCGGCGCTCAGCGAGGCGCGATCGAGCGATTCACTCAGGGCGCTTTGCAGGATCACCGACCAGAACCACGCCATCGCCCGCTCCGATTGCCCGTGACGGCGCAGCCACGCGCCGATCGTCTCCCCTTCCTCCGTGTCCCTCCGTGTCCTCTGTGGTGAAAAGAATGACTTACCACGGAGGACACGGAGGAACGCGGAGGAAAGGAAGGATCGTGGCTCATTTTGCACTAGCCGGAACATTGCGCGGGCGATGCTGAGGCGTTCTCCCAGGCCGAGATAGCGTAGGCGGAGCAAGGCAGGGAGGAGGTGAAATGGGGCGGGCAGGGGGGCCGAACCGAACGCGTACGTCCGGCCGTCGGGGCCGATGAACCACAACCGCGTGTGACGCTCGAAGCAGTCGCCGATTCCCGTGCGGCGGCAGAAATCGGCCCAATGGGTGCAGCAGCCCATGGCCACGTGCTGGCAGTGGTCCACGAGTTGCCCGGACTGCGGGTCGGCAAACGATCCGGCGCGCCCGCCCAGGCGCCGGCGGGCCTCGAACAATTCGACCTCCAAGCCGCACTCGACTGCGGCCACGGCGGCCGCGAGTCCGGCCAGTCCGCCGCCGATTACCGCGACCCGGGTCATGGCAGGGCTGCCCTCCGCGCGGGCAGGAGGGTCCAGCGCGCGGCGATCCGCAGCCGCTCCAGGAGCGACAATCGCACGCGGCCGCCGAGCACGCGCCGCGGCTGGCGCGCAATCGCCTCCAACAAACGGTAGTACGTGGCCACCATCATCCCGAAAATCCGCCGGCCCGGCGGGTCCAGCCAGTCGAACAACTCGGCGCCCTCGCGATACAAGCCCCGAGCGCGATCGATTTGCACGGTCATCAGACGGTCGAATCGCTCATCGGCCACGCCGCGGGCCAGGTCGTCGGGCGAATACCCGCACCGGTCGAGCTCTTCCAGCGGGAGATAAATCCGTCCTCGGGCAGCGTCTTCCTTCAGGTCGCGCAAGATATTGGTCAATTGGAAAGCCAGACCGCAACGCCGCGCCGGGCGCAACGCCCCTTCGCCGCGGAAACCCCACACGTGAATGCACACCAGCCCGACCGCGGACGCCACGCGGTCGCAATACTCCGTCAGCTCGTCAAACGTGCGATAACGGCGGCCTTCGAGATCCATTTCCACGCCCTCGATGACCGCGAAGAAGTGCTCTGCGGGAATGCGGAAGCGGTGCCGGACGTCGGCCAAAGCCGGCAGCAGGGCCAGACCTGCATCCAAAGACCGCGGGAGAATGCCGGCGTGCCCAGTGTCTTCGCTCGCGTCATCCGCCAAGGCCTCGGTCACGGCACGGCGCCAATGCCCAAGGGTCTCCCGGCGCTGGGGGCTTGGGTTCGGGCAGTCGCCCAGATCATCGGTGTGACGCATGAAGGCGTAAATCGCCTCCATCGCCCTGCGCCGTGGGCCCTTGAGGAGGAGGAAACAGGGGTAGAAACTCGATCGGGCCTGCCGGGCCACCCGACGGCACGCGGCATAGCTGGCCTCAATCGCGTCAGGCGGGCGGCTCATGGGGCTCCTCGGGCGGCGGAGGGTGACGCAACTGCCACCAGCAGCGGATCACCAGCCGCAGTTTCTCGAACTTCGACAGCACCGGCCGCCGCGTCCACACGTCGTAGTCCACTTCCCGGATCTTCTGGAGGATTGCCAGCCCGCCGTGGATGAATAGCGCCACGTTGAGCCGCAGCTCCTCCGGCATCATCGCGACCAGCGGGAGCCCGCGGCGGAGAAAGCCTTCCGTCTCCGACACCTCCGAATCCATCAGCCGCCGGAAGGCCTCGTTGCAGACCCGCTGGGCGAACATCGCCTCGTCGTAGCCGAAGTGCTGCAAGCGGGTCCGCGGCAGGTAGATCCGCTGCCGATCCCAGTCCAGCGCCACGTCCTGGAGGAAATTGGCCAGTTGCAGTCCGGTGCAGATGGAATCGGCCCGGATCGCGGACTTCGGATCGTGGCATCCCGCCAGATGAAGCACCAGCCGTCCCACCGGATTGGCCGAGTAACGGCAGTAAACGAGTAGTTGGTCGATCGTCTCGTAGCGGCTCTGGCGCTGGTCCTGCCGGAAGGCGGCGAGCAAATCGACGAACGGGTCGACCGGAATGGCAAACTGGCGGATCGTGTCGTCCAGCGCGACAAACACCGGATGGATCGCCCGGCCCTGGTAGCACTCGCGGAGTTGGCCTTCCCACCAATCGAGCATGGCCAGGCTTCTCTGAGGAGACCCGCATTCGTCGGCCAAGTCGTCGGCCCAGCGGCAGTATGCGTAGATGTTGCAGAGGTGCTGCCGCAGGGGACTGGGGACCAAGCGGCTGACCACGGTGAAGTTCTCGTAGTGGCGTCGGGTCAGCCGGCGACAGTATCGCCGGGCCTTGCGGAGCGAGATCCGCTTGGGCGGCGGCGCCTGGGGCCCGTACAATTTCAAGTCGGCGTCAAACAGGCGGCTGGGCATTGGGCCTCCTGAACGGGGGTTCGCACCCTGTCCGGTGTCGCGAATTGCTATTATGATAACTTCGCTGGAGCGAGGGAACTATGCGTGTGATCTTGGTCAGCCCGCGCGGCTTTTGCGCGGGGGTTAACATGGCGATCGAGAGCCTCGATAGGGCTCTCGAGCGGTTCGGAACGCCGATCTACGTGTACCATGAGATTGTACACAACAAATGGGTGGTTGATCGATTCCGTGTGCTAGGGGTGGTTTTCGTCGACCATCTCGACGAGGTGCCGTCGGAGGCCCATCTGCTCTATTCGGCCCACGGCGTATCGCCCGACATTCGCCGCCAGGCCGCCGATCGGCACCTGCACGCCATTGACGCCACCTGCCCGTTGGTGACCAAGGTCCACCGGGAAGCCGTGCGATTTGCCGCCGAGGGCTATACGATCATATTGATTGGGCACGCCCGTCACGACGAAGTGGTGGGCACGATGGGGGAGGCGCCCGAGGCGATCAAGCTGGTGGGCACCGCCGAGGAGGCCGATTGCGTCGAGGTGGCCGATCCGGACCGGGTCGCCTATTTGACCCAAACAACCCTTTCCGTCGACGATGCGGCTGAAATCGTCCAGCGGCTTCGCCGCCGCTTTCCCAAACTCGCTAGCCCGGCTCGGAGCGATATTTGCTACGCCACACAGAACCGGCAGGAGGCGGTGCGCAAACCGGCTGCCGAGGCCGACGTGGTGCTGGTCGTGGGCAGCCAGAACAGCTCGAACAGCCAGCGGCTGGCCGAGCTGGCCCGTGCCGGCGGCGTCCGAGCCTACTTGATCGACGGTCCAGGCGACATCGAGCCGGCCTGGTTCCGTGGCGACGAGACGGTGTTGATTACGGCGGGAGCCAGCGCCCCGGAAGACCTAGTCCAACAGTGCGTGAAGCTCCTCCAAGATCGTTATCAAGCTCGCCTGGAGTCGACGAAGGTTCGCGGCGAAGAGGTCCATTTCATTCTCCCTCGCGAGTTGCGCTAATGGCGTAGGGCGTAGGGCGGACGGAGCGCAGCGACGCCCGCCGAATCGCGGGGGCCGGATCTCGGCGGGCCTCACTGCGTTCGGTCCGCCCTACGTGAGTTGCGGCAGGATCGACCGAAGTGATCGGGCCGGGCGACGTTTTTCCTCGGCTGGACACGACTTAACGCCGTGGCCCATATCTCTTGCGCCCACCCGATCTTCTTGACCAAACAGGTTTTCCCCGACCCGCTGCGCAGCGGCTTTGCGGATTCTCAAGGGGAAGCGGCGGTGCGGTGCGGGGTTTTGCCGGGAATTCCGCGCCGGGCCCCGCGGAGTGGAAAAAATCTGGCCACGGCCGGCTCCCGGGCGGTTTGACAGCAGTGCCAGCATGGCTACAATCAGCACATCGGGTGACACAAAATAAAGCGAACCTAGATGGCCTCACCGGGCCGTCGAAGAACGTGCCTCTTCCTCTGAATCTTTGCAGCCAGACGGGAGGGAGGGTGCGCGCCGGGGTAGCGAGGAAGTGACCAAGGACGATATGGAGATCGTGTCGGCCGTGCGCACCGCACTGGTCGATAAGGTCGGCAACGAGCGCTTTGATCTGTGGTTCGGCGCGGGCACGCGATTCGAGTTGTGCGGCGGTGCGCTGGCGATCGTTGCGCCCAACCGGTTCTTCCGCGATTGGTTGGCGTCGAATTTCCGCCGCGACCTGGAGGCCGCCTGCCTGGCGGTCCTCGGCCAGTGCCCCACCCTCGATTTTCGCGTCGAGACCTCTTCGCCCCAGCCGGATGATCGGCCCACGCAGCCGCCTCGGCTGGGCACTGACCAACCCTTGCCTGCCCAAGGGCCTTCGCACGCGAAAAGCAAGCATCCGCCGGGGCCGTCGGCATGCGCCGGCAACGGTTTGTCGCCGGCGGGACAGGCCCACTCGCGGCGGCCGCGCTACGACTTCGATTCGTTTGTGGTGGGGCCGTCGAACCGCTTGGCGCGGGCAGCGGCGGAGATGGTCATAGAGCGGCCCGGCGAATTGTCGCCGCTGGTCCTGTACGGGCCCACCAGCGTCGGCAAGACGCATCTCGTGGAAGCCATCTGCCACGCCGCGCGCAGTGCCCGGCAAGGCGCCTCGGCGATCTATCTGACCGCGGAACAATTCACCTCCGGCTTCCTGCAGGCGTTGCGAGGCAGCGGCTTGCCGAGCTTCCGGCAGAAGTACCGCGGCGTGGCATTGCTCGTGATCGACGACCTCCAGTTCTTCTGCGGCAAGAACGCGCGGTACACCCAGTTGGAGCTCCTGTACACCATTGATTCCTTTTTGCGGGAACGACGGCAAATTGTGTTCGCGTCCGATCGGCCGCCGTCGGAGCTCACCGACCTGGGGCAGGACATGTGTACGCGTCTGGAAGGCGGCATGGTCTGCCGCATCGAGTCGCCGGAGTATGAGACGCGCCTGGGCATCCTCACCCAAATGGCCAAACGGTTCGACGTGCGCCTCCCCGACGACGTCCGGGCGCTTGTCGCGTCGCGCCTGACGAGCCATCCGCGCGAGCTTTCGGGGGCGGTCTGCCGGCTTCGGGCCACGAGCCAAGCCCTGGCCCGGCCGATCGACCTGGCCCTGGCCGAAGAGGCCCTGGCCGACCTGGTCCGCCCGGCGACCCGGCTGGTCCGGCTGCCCGACATCGCCAAAGCCGTCTGCGACACGTTCGGCCTGGATCCGCGCTCCCTGCAGTCGAGCCGCAAGGCCAAGAGCGTGAGCTATCCGCGGATGCTGGCGATGTGGCTGGCGCGGAAGCACACCCGGGCGGCGCTGAGCGAGATTGGGCAATACTTCGGCCGGCGGAGCCACAGCACGGTCATCTCTGCCCAAAAACGCGTGGAAACCTGGCTCGCCCGAAGCGCGCCCATGGAACTGGCCGAAGGCGTCTGCGGCATCGACCAAGCCATCCGGCAGGTCGAGCAGCGATTGCGCGCCGGATAGACGCGAGGGAGAGGGGAGAGGGGAGACAAGACGCGGTCGAGCGGCAACCAAGGAGTTCCTAGTTCCCACGCTCCGCGTGGGAACTTCCGCTGCGGGACGCTCTGCGTCCATTCTCGCTCGCGCCGCGGAGCGGCCGGAGCTTCCGTTCCCACGCAGAGCGTGGGAACGAGAGACTTTTTGGTTGCGGCTCGCTCGCGGCGTGTCTCCCTTCTCCCCTCTCCCTTCTCCCCTCTCCCCTCTTCTTCCCCGGAATACGGAGAAACCGGCACGGCTGGGCGGGGTTAAATCTAGGGACACGACTGTGCGAGGTGCTTGACTGGTCATGGGAGGGTGGTTCGCCTAAACTAAGTAGGACGGATTGCCAATCCGTCCTACGAGACGGCCAGGAATTACCTCGATTGCAGGTCCTGCCTTGTTTGCCAGCCAGTCCTCCGCCCGCTGCCAGGCGCTGCGCGACCCCGACGTGCGGCTGATGCTGGCGGTGCGCGACGACGACGCCGAGGCGTTCGAGGAGTTGGTCACCCGCTACCAGACGCGGCTGGTCAGCCTGCTGGAGCACATGGTGGGCAATCGCGATCAGGCCGAGGACCTGGCGCAGGAGGTTTTCCTCAGGGTCTACCGAGCGCGGAAGAGTTACGAGCCGGGAGCGAAGTTTTCAACGTGGTTGTTCACGATTGCCAACAACGCGGCCTGCAACGCGATCCGGTCGCGATTTCGGCGCCGCGAAGTGAGCTTGCGCACTCAGGACAGCGGGTCGACGGGCGGGCGGCCCTTGGAACGATTGCTCCAGGCTTCCACCGGGCAGATTCCCGCCCGCCAGCTCGACAAGGCCGAAATGCGCGACATCGTCCGCCTGGCCCTCACCTCGCTCAACGACCGCCAACGCCTGGCCGTGCTGTTGAGCAAGTTCGAAGGCATGAGCTACGCCGACATCGCCCAGACGATGGACCTGTCGCCGCAGGCGATCAAGTCGTTGTTGTCGCGGGCGCGAGTGAACCTTCGGGCAGTGCTGGAGCCTTACCTTGAGTGCGGCGACCGGCCCGTCCTGCACCGCAACGCCCCAGGCCAGGTCGATTCCAGCCACGAGATGCCAACGACCCCGAACCCCGAACCCTGAACGGCGAAGAGGCAAGCCCTCGCCACGCCGATTGGCACGAGCTTGCCTCTTCCCGAGGAAAATGACCCGAACCGCAAATCCCGAACCCCGAACCCTGAACCCTGAACCCCGAACCCTCCATGTCCCCCGAACCCGCCGAGATCGACTCCGCCCAGCCCAGCCCGCTCGAAGAGCGCCTGGTGGCGTACCTGGACGGCGAGCTCGACGACGGCGAAGTCCGCGAGATCGAGGAGCTGCTGGCCGTCGACCCCAAGGCGCGCGAGGTGCTCGCGTCGCTGGACCACGCGTGGACGGTGCTCGACAAGGTCTCTGGGGCCTCGGTCGACGAGGTGTTCACGCGCACCACCCTGGAAATGGTTTCCGTGAAGGCCGCCGAAGAGCTGGCCCGGCACCAGGCGGAGATCCCTCGGCGGCGTCGGCGGCGATGGCTCGTGGGCACAGGCGCCTTGGCGGCGTCGGCGTTGGCTGGTTTCTTCGCGGTTGCCCTGTTCTGGCCGAGCCCCAACCGGGAAGTGCTCCAGGACTTGCCGGTCCTCGAAGACCTGGACGAGCTCCAGCACGTGTTCAACAAGGACGACGACGTGCGCTTCCTGCACCTGTTGTACGATCACAACCTCTTCGTGAAGGACGCGGCCGATGACTCCTGAGCGGGTCCGATCGCGCGCGGTGGGTTGTGCCGTAGCGCTGGCCTGGACGCTGGCGGCGGGCGTTTCGGCCCACGCCGAGGAAAGCCTGGCCGATCGCCGCGAGCGGATCGAGAAGCTCAGCCCGGCCTCAAAGCAGGAGCTCTTGGACCACCAGGAGAAGTTCCTCAAGCTGGACACGGCGGAGCGAGAGCGGTTGCGGCGATTGAGCCGCGAGCTCGAAGAGGATCCCCGAGGCGCGGAGCTCCGCCTCGTCATGCAGCGCTACTACGACTGGCTGAAGACGTTGCCGCCTTACCAGCGGGCCCAGTTGCGGGAGCTGCCCCCGGAACAGCGGGTGAAACGGATCCAGGCGTTGCTGGATGACCAGTCGCGCAAGGCGGGCCGCGGCGAGGCCTGGGGAGAACTGGCGCGGCGCGAATCGCGCGCCGGCGACCTGCCGGGCATGCCCAAGAGAGCGTCCAAACGGCTCGATCCGGCCGATATGGAAGGGCTGTTCGCCTGGATGGACGACTACGCGAAACGCCACACCGATCAGATGCTGGAGAAGCTTCCGCCCAAGGATCGCGAGCGGGTCCGGCAGGAGCTGACCCGCGTGACCGATCCCGTGCGCCGCCAGGAGCTCATCGGCTGGATCTGGCTCTGGTGGCAGCTCGACAACCGGGGCAGGCAGCCGTCGATCAGCGACCGGGAATTGGCCGACCTGCGATCGAAGCTCTCCCCCGCGACCCGCGAGAAGCTCCAGTCGCGCCCTCCGGCGGAGCAGTGGCGCGCGGTTTCGGGGCTGTTCACGTCGTTCATGCTCCGCCAGTATTCGGCCCGGCATGCCGGCGTTTCGATCCACTCGGCCACGGAAAAAGAACTGGCGAGCTTCTTCGAGCACGAACTGGCCCCCCAGCAGCGTGAGTTGCTGATGAATCTCTCGGGCGACGAGATGCAGCGGGCCCTGTGGCGGATGTACCTCAGTTGGAAACTCCGCCAGCTCCCGCCGCTTCGCCCCGGCCGGGACAAGCGCCCCGGCGGCAAGGGGCCGTCGCCTCGGGTCCAGGACGCGACGCGGCAACCGGGTCCATCCGACCTTCCCCGCGCTGGCGAATTCAAGCCGAAGTGAGCTGCTGCCAAAACTCCCGAAGCGAGGTCGCGCCCGTTGCCGGCAGCGTGCCGGGGGCGTAGGCGGCGCGGGAGTAGAGATCGGCCATTTTGCGGCAGTGCCCCTTGAGGTGCTTGGACCGGTCGCCCACGTTGTCGGCAAACTCGTGGGGCGTTTGCTCGGGCCCGCGCGGGCAGCCGTGTTCGCGGGCCCAGGCCTCCAGGGCTGCGAAGCTGTAGCGGACCAGCTCGTCGGGCGACCAGCGCTCGGCCCAGCCCGCGGCAAACGGGTCGGCATAGTCGGCGAACGGGCGCGGCGCGGGCTTCGTCTCGCTCGCGGTTTCGCCGGGCCCGACTTGCTTTGGGCCGCCCTTCGGGCCGAACAGGCTCGACCAGAACGCCCGCCACGCCTCCAAGAAATCCCGCAGGGCCTGGGCCAGCGCGGCCCGCGACCGCCACCCAAAATAGGCCACCGCAACGATCAGTGCCAGGTAGAAAAGCCACTTCAAAATTCCGCCCAGAGAGAAGCTCCAAGAGGGCAGGGGAGGGGACGGCTGCGGGGTCGGTTGCGGCGGATTGCCCTGGGCGGCGTCTTGCGACTTGGCGCCGCGTTGTGAGTCGGCGCGCTGATCCTGGGCAGTCTTCTGGCCTGCCGAGGAACGATTCTGTTTTTGGTCTTGAGGGCCTTTCTGCTCGTCTGACGAACTGCCCTTGGCCTGCCCTTGCGAGCCCTTCTGCTCGTCTGACGCGCTGCCCTTGGATTGGTCTTGCGAGCCCTTCTGCTCCCCCGACGCACTGCTCTTACCTTGCGATTGGGAGCCGCCTTTCGAGTCGCCCGCGGCGCCTTGGGAATCGGCCGACTTGCCTTCGCGAGTCTGCCCCGATTGCGAAGTGTCCTGCCCGCTCGATTCGCGCTGGCTGCCCGAGCCTTTGGGGGCCTTGGCATTGGATGCCTTTTGCTGGCCGCGATCGTCCCCGGAGCGATCGGCTTGCGAGCCGTCCTTGGCGCCTTGTGCGTGTTTCTGCTGCTCGGCGGCTTTCGGGCCGTCGGCGGGCTGGCCGGACTTCTTCTTGGCGTCGGCGGGCGTATGATCTTCGCCTCCGGGGGCGTCCTTTCGCGAATCCTGGGTGCCTTCCTTCCCCACCGCATAGCGCGAGGCAGAACGCTTGGGCGACGTCATCTGCCAGGGGACCTCGGAGATCGCGTACTCGGGGCTGGGCCGCGGCAGCAAGACGGCGAAACCGAGGATCGCGGCAATCAGAATGCAGCCGATTATGACCCAGGCCCCGGCCATCGTGGCCGGCATCTGCAATCGCCGCCCGCGCAGATAACGCCGCAGGCCGAGAAAGCTCGTGGTCAACAAGAGCCCCAGCCCGCTGGCCACGTACACGCACATGAGCAGGAACGCATAACGGCGACGATCCAGGTTGTCGGCGGGCAGGAACCGCTGGCCGATGCCGAAAAGGGGCAGGGCGGCCAGCGAGAAGTAGACCACCCAAACGCCGCCTGAGTGCGGCCGCGGCTTGGTCGAAGGGACGCCGGAAGCCTTTTTCGCCCCAGAAACTTCCGAAGTCTCCAAGACTTCGGAAGTTTGCGGACGCTTCTTTGCGATCGGCGGGTCGAGGCCCATGGTCCGCAACACCCCTTCGCCCGATTCCTCTTGCGACTCGTCGATGAAGGTGCAATCCCAGGTGAGCTTGTGGGCACACCACAAGATGAGCCCGACCAGGCCCACGTTCACCCCCAGGCTGTAAGCGGCCACGGCGCCGCCGGGATACTCGACGAATTTGTTGAGTGCCAGGATGGTCACGATGGCCAACGGGGCGGCGTAGGCCATGGCGTGGCCGGAACCCATCTCGATCGAAATCCGCCCGATGAGCACGGCCGCGAGCACGAAGCAGGCGAAGACGAAGTGCATCCGAGCGACGTACTGGCCTTGATAGAAAATGTCCAGCAGGAAGAAGATCAGGCTTCCGATGAGCGCCATGATGAGGGCCGGGCTCACGGCAATCACCAGGTAGTCGGCCAGCGTCGGATGGAGTCGCTTGCTCATGAATGCACCGACCCCCGCAGCAGGTAGTCTTCGCACATCGTCGCCACGGCGGCCTCATCGGGCAGATGCCGGGCCTCGATCCCTTCGCCCATCAGCGGCCCGCACGCCGCCTCGAACTCGTGCAGATGATAGGCATTCACCAAGGCCGTCACGGCAAATCCTCGGCGCCGCAGCTCGCCCAAGGCCATGGCTGTCTCCAGGCTCACTTTCGTCACCATGGCCAGCACCGTGGCATCGCGCGGCATGCGGCTGGCGGTTTCCTCAAGGGCCTGGGCCAAAGTGAGGCCGTCGGTCAGTTCGAGTCGGGCAAGAGTTTCGAGGATCCGCACCAGTTGCTCCGGCCCGCGGCAGGTCTCGACCACCACCGGCTGAAGGCGGTCGCTCTTGTCGAGCATGGCGGCGGCTTGCCGGGCGACCAGCCGGTTTTGCGGGTCGGGGTCCCAGCCTTCGCGGCGGATGCGGTCCACCGCGTCGCGCCCGTTGCTGACCAGCCCCGCCTGCTGGCCCATCTGGTACAAGGCGTTGGCTACCGAGGCCGCGGCCGTCACGGCCAGCTCCGAGCGAACCGGTTCGTGCTGCGGCTCGAAGCTGTCGCGGTGGAAATCGACGAGTACCGTAGCCCCCGCGACCGTCGAGGGCTCGTAGACCTTGCTGTGGAGCGCCCCGGTCCGCGCGGTCGCCCGCCAGTGAATGCGGTTCAAGGGATCGCCTGTCTGGAACTCGCGCACGCCGGCGATTCGCGTGGGGTCTTCGTACAGCCGGTGCGTCAGACGAACCTCGCCGATCGGGCGCCGCGAGGCGACGTTGTAGCCTTCCAGGGCCACGACCTTGGGATACACCAGCAGGAAATGCGGGGCCGTGACCATGCGGAACCGCCGGTGCAGTCCGAACAGGTCCCCGGTTTCCAGCACCAGCGGCCCGATCTGGAAGTAACCCCGCCCCCGGCAGCGCAACTGGTAGAGAAACGTCTTGCGTCCGTGGGAAAACAGCATCGTCAATTGAAGGCGCGAGCCGACCACTTCCAGGCGCGGCACGGGGCCCGCGATCGCCTCTGGAGGAAGCAGGTCTTCAAGCAACACCCAGGCCACGGGCAGCGCGCCGCGATTCCTGACCCGCATCACCACGGCCACCGTGTCGCCGACGTTGGCCGAGAACCGGTTGCACTCCCGCTCGGCGTCGAGACCTTCGGCCCAAGATCGCGCCAGGAAACGGCTCACCACCATCACGCCGAGCAAGGCGTACATGGCATAAGCCATTAGGCCAAGATTGAACACCAGGGCCACCAAGAGCAGGCCGATCGCGCCGAGGTACCACTTCATCAGAGTTTCTCACGCAAAGGCGCAAAGACGCAAAGAGAGGACGACAGAAATCTTGGCGTCTTTGCGCCTTTGCGTGAGACGTATTTCTTCCTCACGCAAAGGCGCAAAGACGCAAAGGAAGAGGGAATGGGGAGAACTGCCTCTCGCTCCTATTTTCATCGTAAACCAT
>CAYTJV010000168.1:0-13332 GCA_964438165.1 uncultured Planctomycetaceae bacterium
CGCCTCTCGGTGGCCTCGGCGACCGACGCGGTCGAGACCGCCAAGAGCCCGGCCCCCGCCGCGAACCAACTCACCCTCGCCGCGACGGTTGGCGGCGGAAACAGCCGATAAGCCGACAAGAAGCCTCCAAGCCGCCAGGCGAGGGCACAGTCGAAAACCCCCTCAATAGTGCAGACCTCCTTCGCCTGGATTGACTACCACGACAATGGCTGTTTAGAATCACTTTTGGACTCTCCATTAGTCGGATTTCAATGCTCGGCCAGCCCGAGAATCCCGCCGCCGCCGAAACAGGGGACTTGCCGCCATGGCCATCCAGACTACCTGCCCTCATGCCGGTTGCGGCCAGAAGTATCGCGTCGAGGAGTCCCATGCGGGGCAGACCGTGGTCTGCCGGAGTTGCGGACGCCAGTTCACCGTGGCGGCAACTGAACACGAGACGCGCCTTTCCGCCCAAGACGCCGACACCCGCAGCCCGCAGCATCAGGCCGATGCCCCCGAAAAACAGGAGAAGGCGCCCAACCGACTCGGCCGGTTTGAAATTCGCTCGCGCCTCGGCGCGGGGGCCTTTGGGGCGGTGTACCGGGCCCACGATCCGGTGCTCGACCGCGAGGTCGCTCTGAAGATTCCCCGGGCCTCGGCCCTGGAGCACCCCGAGGCCAAGGCCCGCTTCCTCCGCGAGCCCAAGGCGGCGGCAAAGCTCTCGCACCCGAACATCGTCCCGGTCTACGACGCGGGGAGCGACGGCGATCAGTTCTATATCGCCTCGGCGTTCATCGAGGGCCGCACGCTCAAGGCCGTGCTTGAGGAGGATCCGCCGGAGCTCCGCGGAACCGCCCCAACCGTGCGTCACCTGGCCGACGCCCTGGCCTACGCCCACCGCAGGGGCGTGGTCCACCGCGACGCGAAGCCGGCCAACGTCATGCTCGACGCCGCCGGCCAGCCCCTGCTCATGGACTTCGGCCTGGCCCGACTGGTGAGCAGCACCGAGGAGAAGCTCACCCAGGACGGCACGGTGATGGGCACGCCGGCCTACATGGCCCCGGAGCAGGCCGACGGCTCGCTGGGCGAGGTGGGCCCGGCCGCCGATCAGTACAGCCTGGGCGTGGTGCTCTACGAAATGCTCTGCGGCGAAACCCCTTTCACGGGTCCGCCTACGGTGGTGATCTTTGACGCGATCCACAAGACGCCTGACCCGCCGCGCACCAAAGTCCCCTCGATCCCGCGCGACCTGGAGACGATTTGCCTCAAGGCCATGTCGAAGCGTGCGGTGGATCGCTATGCGAGTTGCGGCCACATGGCCGAGGATCTGAGACGCTGGCTTGCCGACGAGCCGATCTTGGCTCGTCGCTCGGGTTACCTGGAGCGGGCTGCCAAGTGGGCGAGGCGAGAGCCGTTCCTTGCCGGGCTCGGACTGAGCGTGGCAATCCTGGCCGTGGCTTCGACGATCCTCGCCGCGGGATTCTTTGCCTCGCGTCAGGAGATGGCCCGGGCCGTCGAATACGAAGAGGAGCAGACCGCGCTGGCCGAATCGGAAACCGCCCGGGCCGAAGAGCAGGCCCGGCTCGCCCAGGAGCAGGAACGACTCGCCGCCGAAAGCGAAAAATCCGCCCGTGTGAAGCAGCAGGCTGCCAAGGCGGCCCTGGCGAAGCTCGAAACCGAGGTCAAAGCCCGAAACGAGGCCGAGGCGGCGGCCAAGGCCGAGGCGGATCGCCGAGGAAAGATGACGGAGGAGGTGAGGCAGAAGGAATCGAAGATCACGGAAACGACGGCCGCGGTCGATCTGGCGAATCGGCAACTGAAGGACGCCCAGGAGGCCCAGAAGCCGTTCTTGACCGCCGCCGCTTGGAAGGCGTACATCGAGCGGCTTTCGGCGGCGGACAAGGCGTACCAGAAGAAGGACACGGCCGCGGCTCTGCAACTGCTCGAAAAGTGCCCGGCCGACCAGCGGAGTTGGGAGTGGAGCTATCTCAAGATGCTGTGCGACGACAAGACGCCCGTGGAGACCGACATTCCCGGCGTGCCGTGGGGCGGGCTCGTGGTCAGCAGCAATCTGCGGTTCGCCTGCAATCGGGCGGCCGGTGGCAACACGTTCCGCATTGTGGAGTTGCCCGACCTCAAACCCGCGGCCGAAGTGAGACTCACCGGCGAGATCGCCAAAGGAACTTGGTACTTGAGCCCGGCCGGAAATGCGATCCTAGCCCAGGCAACGGCCTCCGATTGGTTCCTCGTCAATCTCTCGGACGGCAAGCGGACGCCGCTCCACGACAAGACGCCCGTCGGGCCTTTTTCGTTCAGCCCGGACGGGACATATGTACTCCTACGAGAATGGCATGTGGTGGGTTCGGGCGCGTCCATGAGAACGCGCGAGACAGAGAAAACAGTTGTGTTGCCGATTGCGTCGCCAGACGCGGCCGTGGACATCGGACCCGCTAGGCCGGCCGCTAGGCGGATGAATGCTTTACTGGCTGACAATACCAGACTGTGGCTATGGACTCTCGCCGACGATCAATTTCTCTCGGTGCTGTCGGTGAACCAGACCCGCCAGCCGGGATCTCCCATCCTGATCCGCGGCACGGAGAATACCACGTTCGCGCCTTCCACTCCGTTGGAGTTCGTCGCCCTCAGCCCCGATGGCCGGCGCGTCCTCGTTCACGATCCCGCGAAGGGCCGATTCGCATTGTTTCATATCAACGCGCAACAGCAATTGCCACGTCTGAAATTCCTTCCCTGGGAGAGCTACGGCGCGATCGAGCTGCAAATGAACGCCGAGTGGACTCGGGCGATCATGGCCAAGCAAGGACCCATCTCAAGCGTCCACTGCTGGAGTATTGCGCATCACCTCGGGGAGAAGTGAGCCGGCACTTGTTACGACGCGGCGAGCGCTTCGAGGAGGGCTTTCTCGAAGTCCGCGACCGACGGGAACCGCTTCTCGGGGGCCTTCTCCATGGCCCGGTGGATCGCCGCCGCCAGCGAACGGGAGATGCCGGGCCGCCGCTTCTGGATCGGGACGGGCTTCTCGCAGAGGATCTTGGCGAGCTTCTGGTGGCTCGGGGTATCGCCGAAATCGAAGGCGTAGCGCCTGGTGAGCAGGTGATAGAGCGTGGCGGCCGCGGCATACTGGTCGGCGGGGGGCCGGGCCTCGCGGTAATCGGTGATCTGCTCCGGCGGCATGTAGGGGATCGACCCGCCGATGTCGCCCATCATCGTCAGACCGCTCAGCGACGAGGTCTGGTACGCCCGGGCCAGCCCGAAATCGGCCAGCCGGCACTCGTCCCCGACGCCCACGAGGAGGTTGCCGGGCTTCACATCGCGATGCACGAAGCCTTGAGCGTGCGCGTAGGCCAGGGCCTGGAGGGCCTGGCAGATCAGCCCAACCGCGCGGGCAATCGGCAAGGGCCCGCCCTGCTTGAGGATCTGCCAGGCAGTCGTCCCCTCGACGTAATCCATGACGAAGAACAGGGTGTCGGCCGCCTGGCCCGACTCGTGGAACGACACGATCTTCGGGTGCCGGAGCTGCTGGAGGATGCGGGCCTCGCGCAAGAACCGCTCGGTCTCCCGGTGCGAGGCGACCACTGCGGGACGGATCATCTTGACGGCCGCGTGGCTGCCATCGGAATTCCGCTGGGCCAGATAAACGATCCCCATCCCTCCCCGTCCGAGCTCCCGCACGAGCCGGTAGCCGGGAATGGTGGGGAGGTTGTCGGCATCGCCCCGTGGGGCGTGCGCCTTGGGAGTCGCGGCAACGCCCTCATCGGCAGATGCCGAAGGACAGTGGAAAGTCTGTGTGCTCGCAAGACGCGACTCCGGGAGGGCAGGCGGTGCTGCTTCCGCCCGTGGCTCGGGGTGCGGCGCACTTGCCGGCCAGGGGCCGAGAAACGACACCCGAAGCGTCGTGCGCCCGCCTTGGATCGTGTCCCCGTCGACCAGGTCGACCGACTTCACACGCAGCCCGTTCACTTTCGTGCCGTTGGTGCTGCCCATGTCGCACAGCCGGCAGCAGGGCGGATTCATTTCAATCATCAGATGGATTCGGGAGAAATACCTGTCGCCCTTGGCTGCCTGCAAGTGTGCCCGCGGCGAGCGGCCCACGAAGAAGCTCTCGTGACCGGAAAAGGCGAATCGTTCCCCACGCCGCGGCCCTTCGACGACCTCCAGTTGCACCTGCAAGCGTTCGGACCGTTTCTCCGCGTTCGGACGGTCGCCAAGCCGATTGCGGTATTCCTGGTCCAAGAGCGCCAACTCTCGAACCAGGACCGCGCGCACCGGCTCCTCCACCTGTCCCAAGTAGTCCTCCAGTTGAGGTTGGCCTCCGGCTTGCCACGCGGCCTCAAACGCCGTGCAGACCTTGTCGACCTGGCGAAAAACGTCGGGGGTCAGCGAAACCTTATCCGGCAACTCGGGTATCACGCCGTTGCCTCCTATCCGACGGCACCGTCACACGGTAGCGGAGAAACTAGGAACCGAGCAGCGGTTCACGCTCTATTCGAGCAAATGTCTCCGCCCCGGTCCACCCCAGCAATTTCCGAGCCCGGCAGGGGGAGATCATCGCCGGTTGACACACTCACCGCAGGTGGGGCCTATTTGTATTCTGAAGGGTCATTGTCATACTGGGAAGGCTTGAAGCGCGATCGGAACCTGAATCTTTCGTATGGACCGGCAGCCATTGCGCGCGGGAGGATGATAGGAAGGATCTTGCCGTTGAACCTTATCGCAATCCTCCTGCCCCTCGGGCTCCTGATGCTCGTCGCGTACCGAGGCTATTCGGTCATTCTCTTTGCGCCGCTGTGCGCCTTGCTCGGCGTGCTGCTGACGAGCGGGCCTTGGCACGTCCTTCCTTTCCATTCGAGCGTCTTCACGGCAACGATGGCCGACTTCGTCCAGAAGTATTTCGCCGTCTTTCTCCTGGGCGCGGTCTTCGGGAAGATCATTGAACTCTCCGGGTCGGCCGCATCGATTTCCAAGGCGATCGTCAAACTCCTTGGACCGAAGCGGGCGATGCTGGCGATCGTTTTGGCCTGCGCCGTGTTGACTTACGGCGGAGTCAGCCTCTTCGTGGTGGCGTTTGCCGTCTACCCGCTCTCCGCGAGCTTGTTTCGCGAGGCGAAGCTCCCCAAGCGGCTGATTCCCGGCACCATCGCCTTGGGAAGTTTCACCTTTACCATGGACGCATTGCCGGGCACGCCGCAAATCCAGAACATCATTCCCACGACGTTTTTCGGCACGACCGTCTACGCCGCTCCGATCCTGGGGACCCTGGGCGCGGTGTTGGTCTTCGGATGCGGCCTGGCTTACCTCCAGCGACGCGCCCGGCAAGCGCTCGCCCAAGGCGAAGGCTATGGGGAAGGACACATCAACGAGCCCGAGGAGGGAAGCCCCGATGCCAAAGTGCCGAGTGCTTGGCTCGCCGTGGTTCCGCTGGTGTTGGTGGGCGGGGTGAACTTGATTCTTACGCGCTCGATTCCTTCCTGGTACGGCGAGTCGTTTGACTTTGCGACCATCGGGCTGCCCGCGCTGGCGGCGGTGAAGATCGCCAACGTCGTGGGGATCTGGTCGATCGAGATCGCGCTGCTGGTGGGAATCGCCGCGAGCTTCGCGATCGGATACTCGCGGATCGTGTCCACCGTCAAGATCGGGTTGACGCACGCGGTCGGCGGCGCTTTGCTGGCCACGATGAACACGGCCTCGGAGTACGGTTTCGGGAGCGTGATCGCAAGCCTGGCGGGATTCGGCGCCGTCAAGGCCGCGATCGGCGGCGTGTTTTCCAATCCGCTGGTCAACCTGGCCGTATCGGTCAATGTGCTTGCCGGCATCACCGGCTCGGCTTCGGGAGGTCTGGGAATCGCGCTGGCGGCCCTGGGAAGGCAATATCTGGAAGCAGCGCAAGCGGCGGGGATCAGTCCCGAGGTCTTGCACCGCATCGCGTCGATGGCCTCCGGCGGCATGGACACCCTGCCGCACAACGGCGCCGTGATTACGTTGCTGGCCATTACGGGGCTGACTCACAGGCAATCGTATCGCGACATTTTCGCCCTCACCGCGATCAAGACCGCCGTCGTGTTTGTGGTGATCGGGTTCTATGTGCTGACGCATCTTGTCTAGCGGGTTGGCATGGTGCCGCCAATGTCGGCAAGGACTTTTACCTCGCGCGGGGTGAGGAAGTCCTCGCAGAGGTGCCTGGTGCTCCAGCGAGTGAGCAGCCGCTGCCCACGGCTGGGCACTCCGGTCTCAAGGGAGAGCGGGCCGAGCGTGCGCCGCGCCGGTCCGACCTCCATCTTCCGCGCATTGGCCGACGCACAGGCTGCCCATCTTAACCCGCGACGCGCCAAGCATTTACATCGACGCGGCGAATTCCGTCAGGGAAAACGTTTGTGATCGGCACGTGTTTTGCAGGAGCGATGGTCCCGAAAGCATATCCGAATGACCTTGCCACGGCCTTGCTTTATCGGCGGGGTTGATCCGGAGTCATTCCTCCCGGCTTTACAGCTTGGCGCTGCCGGCCACAACAAGGGATAGCAAGAAGGAGACAAATCATGAAGCGTTTGGGGAAAGCAGGCCATCGTGTTCTCTCGCTGGAGCCGCTGGAGTCCCGCGAACTTCTGACGATCGATTTCGCGACCGTGGCCGCCCAGGGCGCCCTCGCCGTAACCGGCACGGAGCACGCGGACCGCGTGGAAGTGAGGATGGTAGGGCCGCGATTGGCGGTGTCGCTCAACGGCATGAGGAAGTTTTTTGACGCCGCGACGGTCGAGAAACTCCAGGTGTTCGGCTTGGGAGGTAGCGATTCGATCAGGATCGACGGCCGCGTCACCATCCCGGCGGAAATCATCGGCGGTAGGGGCAACGATATCATTCGAGGCGGCGGAGGCAACGACATCCTCAAAGGCGACGAGGGGAATGACCACCTGGAGGGGGGTAACGGCGATGATGCCGTCTCCGGTGGTGTAGGAAACGACTCAATTGCCACTGGGGCGGGCAGCGACGTGGTCCACGGCGACGACGGGAACGACTCGGTCAACGGCGGCCTGGGCGACGACGTCCTATCGGGCGACAATGGGAATGACCGCGTGCGCGGCGGCGTGGGCGACGATTCCATCGACGGCGGCGTGGGTGACGACCGACTCGAGGGCCAGAGCGGCAAGGATCTCGTCCACGGCGGGGCCGGCAAGGACAACGCCGACGGTGGTTCCGACGATGACGTCCTCTTCGGCGACGACGGCAATGACACCCTCTCCGGCGACAACGGGAACGACGAGGTGCATGGCGGCGTGGGCGACGATTCGATTGACGGCGGGGCGGGCGGCGACGTGGCCCACGGCGACGACGGGCATGACCGGATCGACGGCGGCGAGGGTGACGATGACCTGTCGGGTGACGACGGGAACGACGACGTGCATGGCGGCCTGGGCGACGATTCGATTGACGGCGGGGCGGGCGGCGACGTGGCCCACGGCGGCGGCGGCGGGCTCACGCGGCTGAGAGAGATGACGGGCATCGAATTGGCCGGCGAGCCGGGAGCCGCGCCGAGGACCCTGAACGATTGGGCCACCGCCCAACTCGGCCGTCCGGTCCGCGGGGGCGACATCGTCAACCAGGGCGACGTGACCGTCATCGTTCGCTCGGTCCGCCGCCAGCGCGTCCACGAGGCGCAGGTGGTCCGCCAACCGTAGGACGGATTTCCAATCCGTCCGACGACGCGATTAGCCAACCCACTCCAAGCCCACGGGCCGCGGCCGGACCGGATCGCCGGCTATTAGGCCCTCCGAACCGGGCCTTCGGGGATGGTGCCAACGGCGTCTGTCTGATAGAGTGGTCTCTTGGTCTGACCCTGCGTCCTTGGCATGGAGGCGCCCATCATGCCTTTTGCCCCATTCTATCAGTTCTATCCAGAATTGGCCCAGCGCGAGACCCGCTGCGTGACGCTGTTGGAACCGGACTTCGGCCTCCCGGCGGGCCAGTACGGAATGATGGAGATGTACTGCGACGAACCGGGCTGCGACTGCCGCCGGGTCTTCTTTACGGTCATCTCGCGCCAGTACCGGGACCCGTTGGCGATCGTGGCCTACGGGTGGGAAAGCCTGGAGTTCTACGCCCGATGGGCGAAGTTCGGCGGCCCGAAGATGGCGAAAGAGCTCCAGGGGCCGATCCTGAACTTCGGCAGCCCGCAGTCCAGGCTGGCCCCGGCAGTCCTCACGATGATCAAAGAGCTGTTGCTCCAGGATCCGGCCTACATCGAGCGGCTCAAAAGGCACTACAGCATGGTCCGCGAGGCCGTCGATCAGAAAACCGGCCCGCGGACCGTCCAGAGGCCCGATCGGCGGCAAAGAGAGCAGTTGCGCGCAAGAAAGCTGCAGGAACTCCAAGCGAGGCGGTCGTTGAAAAGGAAACCCCGGCCGTAGGACGAGGAAATCCTCGCCGCGGTGCCTGAGGCTCCAGCAAAGCGATGCCCCAGAGTCGTGGATTGCCTCGACCTCACTGTGCTCAGCCCCAGCCACTCGCCTGCCCAAGACAAGCCGATGTCCTCCAAACAGCGCAACCGGCTTCGGAGAGCCACCAGACCGTTGCGTTCCCAAAGACCGTCCTCGATAATGGGTTTTACGGACGTTGATCTCCGAAACGGCAAGACCAAACTGCCGCATTCCAGAGTGACGCGCAGTCTCCTGCCATGGGACGGCTGCGGCAGGAAAGGAACGTATCTTGACACCCGGCGCCCGCCCACTACATTGAGGGGAGCGACGAGTTGCGGGCGTCCGGGGAAATGAACGTTATGTCGTGAACTGGGCAACGATACTGATCTTCTCCACAGTCTTGAGGCGAGGGCCCTGATCCTCCAGCGCGAAGGCGACTGGGATGGGGCGAGGATGATGTTTGAAGAAGAGGAACGCATCGCTCGACGGTCGCTTGGGAGCCGCTAGTTTCGCAATAGCACCCGCCGTCGCCTTGGAATGTCCCCAAAACATGCGACAAAGGAGCCACATATGGAGCACTCTGGGTCACTCGAAAGGCAGAGAATTACGAGCCTGGCACGGTCTTTGGGAAATCAGGCGCGGCTCCTGTACCAACAAGGAGACCTCGATGGTGCCATGGCGCGGTTCCAGGAGGCCGAGAGCCTCTTCCGCCAACTGGGCGAGGAACAATCGCTTCAAGTGTGCCTCGGTGGGATGGGGTTAATCCTGCACGCTAGGGGTGATCTCGATGGTGCCATGCGATTGTTTGCGCAGCAGGAAGAGGTCTGCCGCCGGCTCCATGATATGCTTGGGCTGGCAATGTGCCATTCCAACCAAGCACTGGTCTTTTACGCCCGAGGAGATCTTCAGGGGGCCCTAGCGGCCTTCAGGAACCAGGAGGCAATCTGCCGGAAGGCCAGCGACAAGGAGGGGCTGCAGGTGGCCTTGGGCAATCAAGCGCCCATTATTGCGCAGCAGGGCGACACCGAAGGTGCGATGAAGCTGTTGAAAGAGAAGGAGCAGATCTGCCGGGAGTTGAACAACCCGGCAAGCCTAGCCCGCTCGATTGCTGGCCAGGCAGGAATACTCCTGCAACAACTAGACCGTCCGCGCGAGGCCCTGCCCTTGTTCGAGGAAGCGTATCGACTCGCAATCCAGCACAAGGTGAAACCATTGATTGACGACATCGAGCCTCTACTACAGTTGCTGCGATCGGACTTTGCCTGAGCATCTGTCCGCTAGGCCGGATTCTCGGCGCCCCGCTCTGCCACGGATGCCAAAATGCCCGGACTTCCGGGAATAGGCGGGGCAATGTTGCCCCCCTTCGATTATCCGTCACGTGTTTACGTATTGAACGTGTCACAAAGGACGCAAGTCCATGCCACATTCTCAAGCGCAAGCTTTGCAGCATGAGGAGATCGGTCGTTACAGACCCGGAAGATTCTACTCAGAGTCGTTCTCAGGCATCCCCTATGAGATTGACATCAGTATCCCCACGAGCGTCGGCCGCAATGATTCCTTCAATCCATACTGTCCCGACCCCGGCGGTCCGCTAAAGACGCTGAGGATCGCGGTGTTTCTACACGAAACGGCGCATTTCGTCCATGACATGTCGCTTGGTGCATGCATGGAGATTGACTATCTCACGGATGCAGCGATTGGCGCTTTCTTGCAGATCCTGCACATGATACCCCATGGTGAACCGTTTCGTTGCCCGATTCTGGGTGGCCAAGTGCGCAATCGTCTGAAGGTGGTTGAGGGTATCTCGGCACCGCTGGCCTTCTTGGAGGAACGAGAAGCGTTGGCAAGCGCTCTTCTCTCCAAGCCGTGCGACCTCCCGGAGTTCGCCTTCGCAGTGAATCCTATCTTCAGGAACTTCCCAACTGAACTTGACGAACTTTCCGGACTGTCACTGTTGGAAGGGCTCGTAGCGGTCAAAACACTCGTCGCCATGACGCTTCGCGTAAAAGACGAAGACGATGCCGCCTATCTGCAAGAGATGAAGGATAACATCCCCTTGCTGCCGGAACGCCTCCCCCCGATCTATAATATTGCGCGCCGTTTTTTTGACTGGACAATAGGTGGAATGCTTGGCATCTCGACAAAGTACTATGGGGATGCATGGCCGCACTTATACTCGTCATCTCCACGATCGATCAGTGACGAGGGATTCCTCTATCTCACCGATATGGCGCTACACATCCCTCCCTTCGAGTATTCGGTGAATCGCATCCGCAAGGGTGTGAACCGATGGGACGACTTCATCCCTGTCAATCGTTTCGTTAGGGAGATCGATGCACTCCTCAGAAAAGGATCCTTCCCACCACTGGAAGACCCTTCCTCACCGAACCAGTTCTACAGGACCGTCTTCGACTTCGTGGCCGAGGAGTTGGGCTGGCCTTCATACGAGGAAACCAACCATGCATGGATAGCGAAGCTTAATCGGTACAAGCAGGAACGACAAGAAGCAGCCGATGGTTACCGTCTGCGGATGCTAGTCGAAAAGCACCTACGTCCATCTGACATCGTCGTCTCTGACTGCGTAGAGGCATGCGTGAGCCAGTTCATCCCGATTCTTCACCTTACGCCTGCAGGGCTTAAGCGGCTGGGCGGGTTCGCGACAGAGAGTAAACAGGTTTATCTCCCTTTTGAAGAACCGGACATGGCACCCTATTACGTCATGCGTAGGAATTTGGCGCTCTGGAAAGACGCGCCTCCGGATGCGACTATCGACGTCCTGCCGGCGGAGTTTGGGAATCAGGAGCTATTTCGCCAAGAGATTGTGTATCGAATCGTCGCCAGGGAACTGAAGGACGCTGTTCTTTACGGTTCGAAGTTCAGTTGTCCCTTTGCCGGTCTCGGTTGCGAGGTCGCAAGCGGAATCTGCGGAGGGGCGACTCGCCTCGATGCAGTCCCTGCCGAAGGGTGCGGCTTACGGTTCTATGCCGAGCAGAAACAGATCACACTTTCGCAGTTGTGTTGGTCGCAGTAGGTTTGTAGGGTTTCGGGAGGGAAGCCGTATGCGTGTGCAAATCAATGAGTCGTTTTGTGCCATCGCGCTCGACGCTGTTCGTGAGTCCCTCAGTCAGAAGTTAAACAAAAAGAGTACGTCGAGGGATGATCAGACTATGGCAGGCGAGGGACTCGGCTTCCTCGCACTGCAAATACTTATTCCGATGCTTGTCTCCCTTTGCTCATCCGCCCTCTACGACGTACTAAAGGGTCGTATTCTCGCGAAGTTAGGGCGCAAGGAAGCAGAGCGTGCGATGAGACATCTCTACGGCAAGACTGGTGACACAAGCCTTTGTTTGTCATCAGAGTGCTTGGAGGTCCTATCGGTTGAGATGGCCCCGCTGGGCTTCAGCGACAGCGAGATTACCGCGATGTACGAACGAATATGGACTGTGGCACACGCCGGGTCGACCTTTGAGGCAGATGACGAACAGTCAACTGGACGCGCCCAACAATCAGGTCCAGGCGACAAGAAATAGCGCGGACGCGTCATTTCTTGCGTCTGACCTGCCGCCTTTTTTGGCCAGTCGTTGGCAGCGGTCTTTTTCGTCACCTCACCCTCGCGCCGGGTAGGTTAACAGATAGAGGCTGTTAACCATTCTGTCACGCGGGACAGCGAGCCGGTCGTCAAGCCAAGGTCGCTGTGGGCAACTTCAGCAGGAGATGTCGCATGCGACCGATCAACGATCCATCTTTCGTGACGCCTGACGAGCGTCTCTCCGAAGTGGCCAGCATCTTGGCCGCCGGCGTCCTGCGACTGCACGCCCGGCCGGCGATTCCCGGCGATGACCTCGGCCGAGGAATCTCGCCAGATTCCGGTCCAGCCGGCCTTGAGGGTTCGAAGGAAACCGTGCTCAGTGTCTACAGGTGGTCAATGGTCGCGGGCACCGCAGTTCCTACCCCTGTCGCATCAAGTCATCCGTTTTCTCGGAATCCCAATTATCGACCGATTCTTGACACCCGGTGGGGCATTGGCCGAAATCGAAGCCGGCCTCGTTGCCGGCCTCAAGGGTTCTCGCCGGCAGAAGAGGGCCATGGGCTGCTCGTCGGGGGCGCGCGAGTGTGACCGAGGGGGCTCGGCAACAGAATGCCTCGACGCGAGGCACTGTGGACGGCCTGGCTGCCTGTTTGACGGAGGGCTTGAGACTTATGGCTCACCTATCGTCAGGCAGCCGGCTCTTCGGCGGCGCTTGCGTCACGGCTGTCGCCGGCGAAGACCTTCACGTCGCGGGGCGTGAGGAAGACCACGCTGCCGAGCCCAATGCCGCGCGAGCGGTAGTGGTCCAGGGGCATCTCGACCCAGAGAGGCTCGCCCGACTCGGCCACGAGCTCCAGGCGGGCGTTCGGGCCGGCCGAGTGGACGCGGCAAACGGTGGCCCGGAACGACGGGGCGCCGTTGCGATGGGTCTCGACCTCGAAATCGTGCGGCCGGATGAAGACCCGCACCGACTGGGCGGGCGTCTCCGCGTGCTCCGGCGATTCCCACGAGAGCGTGGCGAAATGGACCTTGCCGTTCTCCACTCGCCCGTGAAACAGGTTCACCTGGCCGAGAAACGTGGTCACGAATTCCGTGGCCGGGCTGTGGAACACCTCGTCGGGCGTGCCGATCTGCTCGATCCGGCCCTGGTCCATGACGACCACGCGGTCGGCCAATTCGAGGGCCTCGTCCTGGTCGTGGGTGACGAAGACGCTGGTAATGTGGATCTCGTCGTGCAGCCGGCGGAGCCATTGGCGGAGCTCCTTGCGGACCTTGGCGTCGAGGGCCCCGAAGGGCTCGTCCAGCAAGAGCACCTTGGGCTCGATGGCCAACGCCCGGGCCAGCGCCACGCGCTGCCGCTGCCCGCCGGAAAGCTGGTTCGGATAGCGGTTGGAGAAC
>CAYTJV010000169.1:0-13280 GCA_964438165.1 uncultured Planctomycetaceae bacterium
TCCCTCTCGAAAAAATCAAGTAACCGGAGACGAGAACGGATGTTCAGAATAGTCGGCGTGACGGTGATGTCAATGAGCGCGGTCAAAAATTTTGGGGGGGATTTGGAGCCCCCTCTGGTGTGCTGATTGCCCGCGCCAAGAGCCTTACCCTGCCGTCACTAGACTTAAATGCACCGGCAACTCCTCGAACGTCAGTGCCGAGGCGTGGAGCGCATCACATGACTCGGCGCGATACTCCTCACCTTCTCCGACCGGCTCGGCCTTCTCCCATGGCATACTTCTCGCCGTCTTCAATAGCTGATCCACGGCGGCGACGGCAAGTGATAGGAAACCTGTTTCCTCCGACACGACTGAGTTTAACCAGGGAGAACTGGTGAATCAAGGGGGGCAGGAGCGGCAGGGCCGCCCTGCCGCTCCTGCCCCCCGGCCGCTAGTGGGACCTTGTTTGGAGCTTCTTCGGTGAAGTTGCCGAGCACGCCGCAAACCAGGGGTGAATCCCCCGACGCACACGCACCGTCCCCGTGCCGACGTGCGCCGGTGATCCTCAGAAGGTGGCCAGGAACGTGTCGATGTCCACGTAGGTCAGTTCCCGGGGCTCGTCGGAAGACGCCGTCTGGCGGTCCGAGGAGCCATCCGGGTCGTGGATCGAACCGTCCCCAGCGGGCGGCGCCCGCGGCGCCGAGGGGTGCCACAGGCCGCAGTGACGTAGGATCTTTTCGATCACGTCGCCCTGCGGCGGGTCGGGGAAGGCCCGGCAAGCGTCCTTCTCCGCCTTGTAGACGGCCTGCCCGGTCTTGGTCACTTTGACCAGCCGCGACAGGCTGAACGGGCAGCGGGTCATGTACTGCACCGCACGCTCGATCCCCGGTTCAATCCGCCGACCGCGGGTCAAATCCTCATTGGCGGAAAGATGGTCATGGATGGTCCGGCGGCCTTGACCAACCTGCGGTCCTTCCGCCACAAACACATCGGTTTCGTCTTCCAAAAGTCGAACCTGATCCCGTTCCTCTGCGTACACGAGAATATCCAGATCGCATTGGAACTGAACGGTTCTCCGCCGCGGGAGGCTCGTCGGCGGACAGTCTCCCTTCTTGAGGAGTTGGGGGTTGCCGATCGGGCCGACTACTCGCCGACGAAGCTCTCCGGTGGCCAGTAGCAGCGCGTGGCCATCGCCAGAGCCTTGGCCAACCAGCCCAGCGTCATCCTGGCCGACGAGCCCACGGCGGCCTTGGACAGTCATCGACGCCGCCAGGTGATGGAGTTGTTTCGCCGGGTGGCCCACGATCATGGGACCGGGGTCATCGTGGTGACGCATGATCACCGAGCCCTGCAAGTGTTCGATACGACCTACGAAATGGAGGATGGGCTGATCCGTCAAGGCCCGCTGGCAACTGCCGAACCCTCTGCTCACGGCGGGAATTGAAACCGCCCTGGCGCGGGATGCGAGGCGAGTCGCGGGAACCATCGCCGCGATTTGCGCAATCCCTCTTGCGTCATGCCCGGTATTTGGTTAAAATCCCAAATGCCGAATTGCCGATGAATCGTCAGGTGATGTACTCCTCACGCTCCGCGTGAGGACACGGCGTCACGCGGAGCGTGACGAGTACGAGATGATCGCAAACGACCGTGAGGCACGCATGAAAGCACAGGCCCGCTACGAAACCCGGGTGCGCGTGGTCAAAGCCATGGCGCACCCCACGCGGATGTTCATCGTGGACGAGTTGTCCCGGGGCGGAGAGCGCTGCGTTTGCGACCTGACCGAGATGATCGGGGCCGACATCTCCACGGTCTCCAAGCACCTCTCGATCCTCAAGAACGCGGGAATTCTCGAGGACGACAAACGCGGCAATCAGGTGTTCTACCGCCTGCGGGTGCCCTGCATCATGGATTTCTTCCGCTGCATCGAGTCGGTCATCGAGTGCAATCCGGGGGCTGACAGGACCTGCCCGTGCAAGTAGGAGATGAAGGACGGCGCCGGCCGTCCTTTTTCAGTGTCGCAAGTTGGTTATTTCGCCAAGGAGCTAACGACGGATGAGTGACGGCATCGCCAAACGGCTCTCGTTCCTGGATCGCTACCTGACCCTGTGGATCTTCCTGGCGATGGCGGTCGGCGTGGGGTTGGGCAGGGCACGCCCGGATCTGGCCGCGCTGGTGAATAGCTTCAAATTCGACGAGACGACCAGCATCCCCATCGCCCTGGGGCTGATCCTGATGATGTACCCGCCGCTGGCCAGGGTGCGGTACGAGGAGCTGGGCGACGTGTTCCGCAACTGGAAGGTGCTGGGGCTCTCCTTGGTGCAGAACTGGATCATCGGCCCGGTGCTGATGTTCGTCCTGGCCGCGGTTTTCCTTCGCGGCCAGCCGGAGTTCATGGCCGGCCTGATCCTGGTGGGCCTGGCCCGCTGCATCGCCATGGTCATCGTCTGGAACGAGCTCGCCAAGGGGGACAGCGAGTACGCGGCGGGCCTGGTGGCCTTCAACAGCATCTTCCAGGTCTTTTTCTACAGCGTGTATGCCTACTTTTTCATCGTGGTCCTGCCTTTGAAGCTCGGGCTTCCCTTGGCCGTCGATGAAGAGACGCGCCGCACCAAGGTGACGATCGGCCGAATCGCCTGGAGCGTGTTCATTTACCTGGGCATCCCGTTCCTGGCGGGCATGATCACGCGGTTCGTCCTGGTCAAGGCCAAAGGACGGACGTGGTACGAGAAGGAGTTCATCCCGAAGATCAGCCCGATTACCCTCATTGCCCTCTTGTTCACGATTCTCGTAATGTTCAGCCTGCAGGGCGAGAAGATCGTCGCCAAGCCGCTGGACGTGCTAATGATCGCCGTGCCGCTATTGATTTACTTCCTGGTGATGTTCTTGGCCAGCTTCTACATGAGCCGGAAGGCCGGGGCGGATTATGCGAAGACAGCGACCCTCTCTTTCACCGCGGCAAGCAACAACTTCGAGTTGGCGATCGCGGTCGCCGTCGCGGTCTTCGGCATCCATCATGGCGCCGCGTTTGCGGCGGTCATCGGTCCGCTCGTGGAAGTGCCCGTGCTGATTGGGTTGGTCAATGTGGCCCTTTACTTCCAACGGCGGTACTTTAGGGAAGTAGGGAAACCATGCCAGAGTTCCTCGAAACGACCGTAGACAAGTTCATCTTCCGGGTAGCCACGGATCGCCTTTACAGCGCGGACGGAATCTGGGTATTGGAGTCCGCGGAAGATGGGCGCGTCCGGCTTGGCTTGACCGACTACCTGCAGCAGCAAAGCGGCGATGTTGCCTTCGTTCACCTCAAGCCCGCCGGCACCAGCCTGGCGGTTGGGGCGGAGTTCGCTGAGCTGGAGACGATCAAGGCCACATTGAGCCTGGCGTCGCCGGTCGCCGGCGAAGTCGTGGAAGCCAATGCCCGTCTGGATCTGGCTCCGGAGACGGTGAACGACGATCCTTACGGCAAGGGCTGGCTGGCGGTCATCGTACCCGCGGACTGGCAGACCGACCGGCTGAAGCTGCTGGACGCCGACGCCTACCTTGCCGCGATGCGGTCTCAGGCCGAAGAGGAGTTGAAGAAGTGAGCGGTCGGACGGCAACTTACCACACCACGGTCCGGTGGAAAGGCGACCATCGGGGCCACGTGGCCATGGGCAACGGCCCGGAGTATGAGTTCTCCGCCCCGCCCGACGCCCATGGACATGCGGACGTCTTGACCCCTGAGGATGCCTTCGTCGCCGCGGCGAACACCTGCGTGATGATGATGTTCCTTTGGGCGACCGAGCGTTTCAAGCTCAAGCTGCTCTCCTACGAGTGCCGCACGGAAGGCACCAAGGTGATCGAATTGGACCGCACGGAGATTTTCAGCCGGCTGCACTTTACGCCGAAGATTCGCGTGTCGGCCGGCGGTGAGTCGCCGTCGGTCGTCGAAGCCCGCGTTCGCCGTGCGCTTCAGTCGGCTCAGAAATACAGCCTGGTGGCCAATTCCGTGAAGTCAGAAATCGTTGTCGAACCCGAGATCGTGATCGAGGAGTGACGATATGATCATTCAAGTTCTGGGCACCGGATGCACGAAGTGCAAGATGCTTTACGGGCTGGCCAACAAGGCCGTCGAAGAGACCGGCGTCGAGGCGCTGGTCGAGAAGATCGAGGACATCCAGAAGATCATGTCCTTCAACATCATCATGATGCCCGGCCTAGTGATCGACGGCTACGTCAAGGTGGCCGGTCGAGTGCCGAGCCTGGACGAGGTCAAGCGGCTGATCCTCGCGGCGAAGGCCGCCTGAAGCGTGTCTTCCCCCCTTCTCCCTCCGGGAGAGGGCTGGAGTGAAGGGATTGGCTGACAGAGTTGTCCCATGGCAAGTGGTCGCACCATCGAGCAGTTTCTCGTCATCCCCTGCAGCGGGATCGGCAAGGTGCACGGACTGATTAGCCGCGAGGCGGTCTACCACGTCACCGATAGGCTGCTGCCGGAGCGGGCCGACACCGTTTGCCTGGCCCTGCTGGTGACCGGCGATCCGGAAACCCGGCAGAAGGTCCGGCAGACTCCGTGCATTACCCTGGACGGGTGCCCCAAGCTTTGCGCGTACAAGAACGTCGAGTTGTCGGGCGGGAGGATTGCCAAGGGGATCCGTGTCTACGACACGATGAAACGCCACCGGGGCGCCGACTTCGGCACCGCGACGGCGCTCAGTGGGGAGGGATGGGCGGTCGTCGAGGAACTGGCGGCCGAAGTCGCCCAGGCCGCCAAACAAGAGGTCACGGCTTGAGGGAATCGTGATGGGGGAGGCTGTGTTAAAAATCGGCGTCATTTCCTGTAGCGGCGAGGAGATCCCCGAGGGAACCATCTCGCGGTTGGCGACTCGCCGAGTGTTGGAGGGCCTCCGCCCTCAACAGACCGTCACCTTGTGCCTGCCGTTGTTTTTGGCTGGCGAGGCCGGCGAGCGTCGTTTCGCCCGCGAGCATCCCACGATTACCGTGGACGGCTGCTCGAAGCTCTGCGCCAAACGGGGGACCGAGCAGTACAGCGGCCGGGTGAGCGCTTCGCTTGTCGTCAGCGATATCCTCGGTTACCGTGGCAAGGGATGCCATCGCTCGTCGCGCGACGCGGAACATGCCGATGAGCAGGCCGTTTGGCTGGTGGCTGAGCGGATCGCGGCCGAAGTCGATGCCCTGACGGCCTCGGGAGCCCGCGGAGAACCGAGCGAAGCCGCAACCACCAGCGGCGCGTGCTGTGCCTGCGGTAGCCCTTCGCCGGACGGCAGGCTGGAAGTCAATGGCAGGCCGGTGACGGTCAATGGCTTGCCGTTGATCTTCGAGCATCTTCGCAAGAAGGGTCTGCAACCGGACATCGGTTGCGGAGACATGTTGCTGGAGACCGTGCGAGTCTATCACGCGATCGAGCCGGCTGAAGAGGCCGCCTACCGCCAGCCGTTGGCCGACGCGTATCAGGAGTACTGTCGGCGGTACTAATTCGCGCAAGAAGGGGAGCCGGTGGAGACGGATGAGCGCCGTGGTTGGCATGGTGTTTGGCTGGTTCTTCGTCTAGAATAGTGTTTGCCCGATTTGCCAAATAGGGGAATGGAAATGAAACGGATTCAGGTTCTGGGCACCGGCTGCCCGAAGTGCGAAAAGCTCGAGAAAAACGCCGAGGAGTCGGTCAAGGCTACCGGCACGGAAGCCCTGGTCGAGAAAATCACCGACATCGGGCAGATCACGTCCTTCGGCGTGATGATGACCCCGGCGCTGGCCGTCGACGGCAAAGTGAAGTCCGTCGGCAGGGTGCTGTCGGCCCAAGAGATCCAGGCACTACTTTAGAAGGAGTCCATCACCGTGAAAACTAAATCGCTTCTGACAGCCGTGCTGATCGTGTTCGTCTTGGCCAGCGTGGTCGTGCTGGCGATGAAGGAGATGAACAAGCCCGCGCCGGGTGATCGCGCTTCGCCCCAAACTATGGCCTCTCCCTCGTCCGAGACAAGCGTGATCGCCTACTACTTCCACAGCAACGTGCGCTGCGCGACCTGCACGAGTATCGAGTCGTATGCGAAAGAGGCCGTCGAGTCGGGTTTCCCCGAACCGCTCAAGAGCGGCCGCCTGGAGTGGCGGATCGTCAACTACGAGGAGTCGGGCAACGAGCACTTTGCCACGGACTATGACCTGGCCGCCCCCTGCGTGGTCCTGGTAGCCATGCGCGGCGACAAGCAGGTCGAGTGGCGGAGCCTGCCCGAGGTTTGGGAGCACGTGGGCGACAAGCCCAAGTTCATCGAATTCGTCACGAGGAACGTAAAGGAGTTTCTCGACAACTTAGCCCAAGGAGCAGGTGCAACATGAAGAACCTCGTCGCCCGTGTGGTAATCGCGACGATGGATGTAAACAACGAAAAGGTCACTTGTGCAATTGACCCTGTAGGGAACGCCCTCCGTGGCGTTCCGGGATGCGACCAGAGGCCCCCGCTTTCGAGGCGACGGAACGCCACGGAGGGCGTTTCCTACAGGCTGTCGCACGCGATAGCTCGGTGCGGAGCGCATCTTCACGGAGGGCGAGTCATGGGGGAGTACGTTCTCGGCGTCACGTGGGCGTTCTGGCTGGGCATCCTGACTTCGATCAGTCCCTGCCCGCTGGCCACGAACATCGCGGCGATCTCGTACATCGGCCGCCGGGTAGGAAGTCCCCGCCAGGTGTTCCTGGCGGGCCTGCTCTACACGGTCGGCCGCACGCTCGTCTACCTGACGCTGGGCGTTGTGCTCGTGGCCGGACTGCTCTCGGTCCCCTGGCTCTCCATGTTCTTGCAGAAGTACATGAACAAGCTCCTCGGCCCGATCCTGATCGTCGTGGCCATGTTCCTTCTGGAGTTGATCCAGGTGACCGCCTCCGGACCGGGCGTGAGCGACAAGATGCAAAAGCGGGTCGACACGATGGGAATTTGGGGAGCCGGACTTCTGGGCATTGTGTTTGCCCTGGCGTTCTGTCCGGTCTCGGCGGCATTGTTCTTCCTGACCCTGATCCCGCTTTCCGTGAAGGTCAACTCCAGCGTGGCATTGCCGAGCATCTACGGCATCGGCACGGCCGTGCCCGTGATCGCCTTCGCCGTGCTGATCGCGCTGGGCGCTCAATCGGTCGGCAAGGCGTTCAACGCCATTTCGAAGATCGAATGGTGGGCCCGCCGGATCACCGGGGTCCTGTTCCTCTTGGTCGGGATCTATTACTCGCTGAGGTTCATCTTCGAGGTCTTCTGACCCCAAGCTGCCACTCGCCAGAGGCGTGCGACGGTGGACTCGTGAAACCTGCGAGAACTGCGAGCCGCTACCGGCGTTGCCACGCAAATCGGCAACCGGGGGCACTCGGGCGAGGGCATTCGTCAGTCCCGTTCTCATCTCTGGCTGTTGTCAATCTGCACGCAGCGGTGCATTGATCGGCAAATTGCACACCGGTCCCCAGAGATCGCCACTCCGCGGCGCGAGGATGGCCACCAGCCGGCTGTCGGCGCTGACGGCGGCGATTTCTTTAGCGTCCTCGTGCGGGACCTGTGTGGCGATCACCTGTCCGAACTGAAGGCGCGCAATCTCCGCATCGGTCAGCACCACGCGGGGCAACGTCTCGACAGCCCGCAACGGCGGGAGAAGATAGTCGAGCCAGTTGTCGGGATGAAGGCTGTCAAGCGGGACGGCTTCTTCAATCGTGAAGCTTCCGATCGCCGTGCGCGTCAGTTGCGACATGACGGCCGCGGTGCCCAGCGAGGCGGCCAGATCGCGGCCCAGCGAGCGCACGTAGGTGCCCGAGCTGCACTCGACGGCCAGGCGCAGCTCGGGGTAGCGATAGGCTTCGACGTCGAGCCGGTAGACCACGACCGTCCGCGGCTGGAGGTCGACCTGCTTTCCGGCCCGAGCCAGGTCGTAGGCGCGGCGTCCCTCGATCTTCAAGGCCGAGAAGGCCGGCGGACGCTGCCGGATCTCGCCGGTCAGCGATTGGGCCGCCGCTCGAAGCTGTTCCAAGGTGGGAATCGGGGGATCGGCCAGTTCGGTCACGGGTCCGTCCACGTCCTCGGTCGGGCTTTGTCGGCCCAATAGAAACGTGCCGCGGTAGCTCTTAGGCATCCCTTGCACGTAGGCCATCAGGCGCGTGGCCGCGCCAACACCCACGACCAGCACGCCCGAGGCCAGCGGGTCGAGAGTCCCGGCATGGCCCGCCTTGAGGCGCCGGGCCAGCCTTTGGACGCGGTTGACGACGTCGCGCGACGTGATCCCGATCGGCTTATGGACGTTGAGCAATCCGCAAGGGGGCATAGATGAATACGTCTCACAAGGCGGCCTTCGGCCGCACCAAGAAGGAATGAACCATGAGAAACGAGAAATGGACAATGCAAAAGGAAACGAATCACGAAAACCCGAAAGAAACAAAATCCCGAAGGAGAGAGCAGAGGGCGACGGCGAGCCTGCGCCACTGCCCGTGTTTTTCGGGCTTTCCTCCTTTCGGGCTTTCGTGATTGCCCGATTTCCTTGCTGAACTACAGTCCTATCTTGCCGCCACTCGGCTCTTCTGACTACCCCTCATGAGGCGGGGCCGCGCGATTGCTGCAAGAGCCGTTGGTACGAAGCCCGTAAAGCGGTTAGGATGGATCGGGGGGAAACTTGGGCCTGTGCGCGCTTCACGTGGCTCGGTCTCTCCAAGACCGAGTGATGGATTGGGGAAAACTTAAGCCTGTGCGCGGTGATTGGGGTTATGGAACCGGAACAACTCGGGCCATACCGAATCGTGCGGATGCTGGGCCGCGGCGGGATGGGCGCGGTCTACGAGGGAGTCCACGTCGAGACCGACGAGCCCGCCGCGATCAAGGTCCTCGCGCCCCTCATGTCGCAGGAACCCGATTTCCGCCAACGATTCGAGGCCGAAATCGAAACCCTGAAGCGGCTCTATCATCCCAACATCGTGCAGTTGTTCGGGTTCGGGGAGCAGGACGGGCACCTGTTTTACGCCATGGAGTTGGTCGACGGGGTGAGTCTGGAAGACGAGGTACACCAAGGGCGGGTGTTCGTCTGGCGGGACGTCGCGCGGCTGGGGATCGACATCAGCCGGGCCCTGCGCCACGCCCACGACCGCGGCATTACTCACCGCGACATCAAGCCGGCCAACCTGCTCCTGACGCGGGAAGCGCGGCGGATCAAGCTTTCCGACTTCGGCATCGCCAAGCTCTTCGGCAACTCGCGGCTGACCGCCACGGGCAACGTGCTCGGGACGGCCGAATACATGCCGCCCGAGCAGGCCGACGGCCGGCCGACGGGACCGCGGAGCGATTTGTACAGCCTGGGATGCGTTTTCTATTTCCTGCTGGCCCGGCGTCCGCCGTTCCAGAGCCGGTCCTTCATGGAGACACTGCAAAAGCACCGTTTCGAGCCGCCCGAGCCGGTCGGTCGCCTGGTCCGCGACGTCCCGGACGAAATGGACGCGCTGATCGTCCAATTGCTGGAGAAAGACCCGGAGAAGCGGATCGCCAACGCCACGCTGGTGGCGCGGCGTTTGGAGGCGATGCTCCAGGCACTAACGCGGGGGCGGCCCGGGCCGGAGAAGAAGCTCGAAGGCGACCCGGAGTTCGATCTGGGGCTCGCCGGCGGCCCGAAGCGATCGCCGACTCCCTTCAACCTGCCCGAAACGCGACTGGTGCAGCCCGAGCCCCCGCCGTCGCCCTCTCCCACGAGCGTCACCCGGCCCGCCGAGGAACCGCCCGAAACCTTGGCCACCGAGGCGTTCCTGGTCTATGAGCAGGAGAAGGGGGCGGGCAAGACCGACCGGGTGTCGACCGGCCGTTTCACCGCCATCGACAAAGATCAACTCGATCGGCCGGAACCCGAGCCGCCGGTCCGCCCGGCGATCGTCTCCCCGCAAACGTGGATCCTGGCGGCTTGCCTGCTCGCGGTGGGACTAGGGGCGTGGTACTTGCTGCAGCCGCCGTCGGCCGATGTCCTGTACGAGAAGATCATCGCGATCACCGTCGACAAGTCGATCGACTCCCTGCTGGACGCCGAGACGAACATGCAGGAGTTTCTCACCCGATACTCCAACGATCCCCGCGCCGGAAAGCTCCGGAATTACATGCGGGAAATCGAATTGTATCGCCTGGAGAAGCGATTCGAGCGGCGCTCGAAAGGAATGGCCAGCACCGAGCGATTGCTGCCGATCGAGAGGGCCTACGCGGAGGCGATGAACCTGGCGTGGCTGGATTCGGAGCGCGGCCTGGCGAAACTCCAGGCCCTGGTGGACCTGCACAAGGACCGCACCGATCCCACCGGACCCGAGGGTCAGTGCCTCGACCTGGCCCGCCGCCAGTTGAAGCGGTTGCGCGAGCAAGTGGAACGGTTCGCGCCGGAGTCGCAGGCGGACCTCGAGGGCCGCCTCAAGCGGGCCGAGGAGCTGCGCCAGAACGATCCGGAAACCGCGCGGACCATCTGGCGGGGGCTGGTGGAGTTCTACAAGGACAAGCCTTCGGCCGCCGAGGCGGTGGCCAAGGCCCGGCAAGCCCTCCGTTCGCCGGCGGCGCCCGCCGAGAATACCCAGAAGCCCGACGGCGCAGGTGCTAAATGAACTTGCACGATCTTGGGAGTGTGCCACTTCAATTGGAAAACGACGTGCAAGGGTGGGGTTTCACGTGGGAGCCCCACCGGCCCTGTGCCGGTGGAGCTTGGGTTTGGCAACTAACACGCGACCTCGGCGAGGAGCAAGAGCCCACCGGCCCTGTGCCGGTGGTGAATCGCTTTGACAACTCGGCCCGTGATCTCAGTGAACACCCATCGGTACGTAGTTTCCAAACCTGTTCCCACCGGCACGGGGCCGGTGGGGACGATGGGTCGGCTTCGTCGGTCGTAGTTGTCAAACCCGTCAACCACCGGCACGGGGCCGGTGGGGAAAAGCCCTGAGTGGCGCTGTCCGGCAACCAACGGAGACAAAGACATTGACCTTCCCCACCACGCGTTTGAGGCGGCTGCGGCACCATCCCGCGGTCCGCAGTCTGGTCCGTGCCACGAGTCTTTCGCCGGCGAACCTGGTGTTGCCGCTTTTTGTCCGGCCGGGCAGCGGCGTGCGCCAGGAAATCTCCTCGATGCCGGGCCATTTCCAGATGTCGCCCGACGTGTTTGCCGAGGAAGTCCGCCAGGTCGCCCGCCTTGGGCTCGGAGGCATCCTTTTGTTCGGCATTCCCGCCGAGAAAGACGAGCGCGGCAGCGACGCCATGAGCAACCAGGGCATCATTCCCCAGGCCGTGAGGGCCGCCAAGCAGGTCGCGCCCGAACTGCTGGTCATCACCGACGTCTGCTTCTGCGAATATACCAGCCACGGTCACTGCGGCGCGATGGCGAGCGTCGGCGGCCGGATCGACGTCGACAACGACGCCACCCTCACGATGCTCGGCCACCAGGCGGTGGCGCACGCCCGGGCCGGGGCCGACATTGTCGCGCCCAGCGGCATGATCGACGGCATGATCGGCGCGATCCGCCGCCGCTTGGATGCCGCGGGATTCAGCCACGTGCCGATCCTGAGCTACGCGGCCAAGTACGCCAGCGCCTTCTACGGCCCGTTCCGCCAGGCCGCCGAAAGCACTCCGCAATTCGGCGACCGGCGGAGCTACCAAATGGATCCCGCGTCCGATCCTGGCCAGGCGCTCCGCGAAGTGGAGCTCGACCTGGCCGAAGGCGCCGACATGGTGATGGTCAAGCCCGCCCTGGCCTACCTCGATATCATCTGCCGCGTCCACGACCGCTTCCCCGGCGTGCCGGTGGCGGCGTACAACGTGTCGGGCGAGTTCAGCATGACCAAAGCCGCCGCCCAGCGCGGCTGGCTCGACGAGAAAGCCGTCACCCTGGAGTCGCTCATCGCCATCCGCCGCGCCGGCGCGAGCATCATCTTGACGTACTGGGCCAAGGACGTGGCCGCGTGGTTGAGCAAGTGAAAAACACCAGTAAAAATAGGGGTAGTGACAAGCGGCCGGACATTACGGACTACGGGCGTTAAGGAAACGACTATTTCCTGTTGCAGACCCCGGAAAACCAGAGGCGAGGTAGGGTATTCCGACTCAACCAGGACGGTGGAACCATCCGGCTTGACATGCACCATGTGGGGCAGGTGGTCGGCAAGATTGGGCGGAAGGCAAGGGTAAAGGGTAATCGTCAACGCAGTCGATGGGAAGAACGCCAGTGCCCACGACCTACGCCGGTCGTTCGCCAGCAAGTGGGCCCGGCGAGTTCGGACCCCGGTACTCCAACGGCTGATGCGTCATGCGAACATCCAGACCACCCTGGCGTACTACGTGGACCTATCCGTTGCCGAAATGGCTGATGAGTTGTGGGCCACCCATCGGGCGACCCCAAGCGAGGCTTCCGGCAACATTTCCGGCAACATCGGCCCGAAATCAGCCAACAGCGACGAAAGCCCGAATGCCGTAACTCCACGCACGGAAGGGACTTATTACCGGAAGTAGTCGGGTTCGTTGCCGGGCTTCCACTTGATGTTGCAGCCCATACTCGGCCTTTGGTGTGCGGGCACGGGTTGGCCCGTGAGTACGGCGTCCAGGGCCTCACGGAGATCCTTGCCCGTCACGGGCAGGTTGTTGCCCGGCCGGCTCGAATCCATCTGCCCGCGGTAGACGAGCCTGCGCTGCTTGTCGAAGAGGAAGAAATCGGGCGTACACGCCGCCTGATAGGCATGGGCCACTTCCTGGGATTCGTCGGCGAGGTAGGGGAACGTGTACCCTCGCGTCCGGACCTCTTCGGCCATTTTTTCGGGCGCGTCGTCAGGGTATTGACTCCAATCGTTGGAGTTGATGCCCACGATCGCCACGCCGCGGGCCTGGTACTCCCGGGCGAGCTCGGCCAGGCCTGACGCCAGATGCTTCACGTACGGGCAGTGGTTGCACATGAAGATCACCAGGAGCGCCGGCGCCGATGGGAAATCGGCCGGCGAGACGGTCTTGCCGTTGGCGTCGGGCAAACGAAAATCGGGCGCCGGCGTGCCCAACGACAGCATGGTGCTCGCAGTCTGAACCATTTCGATCTTCTCCTCGATTAGGCTTACGCTACCTCAACCAGCCAAAGGCACAGGTTCCAGAGCCGCAGTCCGTAGGCCCATTGGCTTGGAACGAACTCCGGCGCACGCACGATTCTATGGAGCGTCCACGTCCTGAGGCAACGTGTGCGACGATATTTCCTGGCGGCAACTCCGTGCGTGTGCCACTGCTTGCCCGCCGCCGACAAAAGCCTGATTCTGTGGGAAGGACGTGTTTCGGCGGCGGGCAAGCAGTGCCACACGGAAGCGACCGCCTT
>CAYTJV010000170.1:0-13197 GCA_964438165.1 uncultured Planctomycetaceae bacterium
CGGGTTCCTGCCTGTGCCGAGGGCGCTGGCGACGACCAGTTGGCGGAGTTTGTTTGCCAGCGTCCAGGTCAGGCGGTCGGTCTCGGGCAAGAGCAGGAAGCGATGGCTCGTGCAGGAGGGCGACACGAGACGCCCCTGGCGGACCTTCGTTTGCAGCACGATCTCCGAGGAACACAGGTCATAGTCGTATCCTTCGGGCAGCTCCAGCGTCATGTCATTCACGCTCAAGGGCGCGCCCTCGCCGAACCAGTAACAGACATCCGCCACGAATTTCCCCTGCTGGAGCAAATACTGGCAGCGGGACAAGTAATCCGTCCACGGCCGGCTGTAATCCCACCATGTGTTATGCCTTTGAAAATGCTCGCCCCACCGCCGGTGCGTCAACCCGGGGATCATGTTCTCATAGGGCTGATGCGCGGAGAGGTGCATGATCATCCGATTGACGCCGCGGCAGAACGCCTTGTCGCCCATTCCTTTCAACAAGTAGGGGTGGTCCCGCCATCCGCGTCCGGACGTGAACGCCTCGGCGCCGACAACGGGTCTGTCGTAGATGTGCGCGGCCGACGCCATGGCCTTGCTGGACGGCTCGTAACCACCGGGACCGGGAACCATGCCTTCGCCCATCGCCCAGAATTCGCTGATGGGCATGTCGCTGATGCCGGCATACGAAAGATTGTCGATGCACAGGTGGCCGTAGGCTTCGATGGACAACTTCATGCCGTGCGCCCGCACCAGCTCGCGCAGCCTGCCGGCGTAGTTGTCCCGGATCAACTCGCTTACAGTCGTCCGAACATCCCACAGGAAGCGCTCGGACAACTCCGCGCTGCCAACCACGCGGCCCATCAGGACCGGCAGCCACGGACGCAGATCATACCCTCGTCGCGAGCGGAACTCGGCGGGAAACGAGGCCGTCCAGTTCTGGCCGCCGGCCTCCCAGCTATCAAGATGGGCATAGGCCAGCGTCCCGCCGGCGGCCCGGCCCGCACCCTCGATGATCTTCTTCAGAAACGCATCGAAATGGGTTTCGATGCCGGCTCGGCCAAGCCGGTCGCATTCGAGCCCCACCGCCGCCTGCGGGGAGGGGCGCGTCATTTTGAAATTGGACGCATGGCCGCAGCGGATGACCAACCACTTGCCGGGCGGCGCATCCCACGTCAAACGACCGTCCCGGTCCATGTGGCTGGTCAGGTCAATCACACGTTCCATCGGCGTCACCGCGCCCGGCGGCGGCTGGCTATTGGTGCGATCCGGGGCGGGGCGCTTCCAGTCAAGTCCGGCCTTCGCATCCATTTTGGCCATCCTGTAAGCGCGGGCTTGCGGCGATGCGGGCAGGGAAATTGCCACCACGGCCACGTCCCTGAAGGAATCCAACTGGTCTATTGCTTGCAGGACCGTGGCGCTGATTTCTGCACCGGGTCTCAACCACGCCTGCGCGCCGGGTCTCAACCACGCGGACACTTTCTTTTCGACGTGCGGCTTCTCCAACACCACTGAGAGCGGTTGTCCGCCGTCCACTTCTTTCTCGCTCCAAACAAGTCTCTGCATCGAGAGTTCCGGGGTGATATGCGGCCCACCGCTGCCATACCCGAAATCAAGGGTGACATCGAATGCGATGCCCAGGCGCTCGCACTCCCGCACCGCCCACTGGAAGGCATCATGCCACTGCGGGCTGAGCGCCGCCACCTTCCCATCCGGCGCCCACCATGGCCCGCTGACTTCCATCCAAAGCACCCCGCCGATGCCAGCCCGCTTGAGAGACTCCAGGTCGGTGGTGATCCCTTCCTTGCTGATGTTGCCGTTGATCCAGAACCAATAAACCCACGGCCGGGCCGAAGCGGGCGGGTTGGCGAAGCCTTTTGGTAGATCATCCGCTGCCGACACGGTCCCTATCAGCGTGCAAAGCGCTGACAGCACGATCATCGCGTATTTCCTCATGGTTCGACCCTCCTTCTGCGCTTGTTCACTTCACAAGCGCCGTTTCCGCTGTCTGCAACGTCACCGGGCCGAGCAGGCCGGACTCGACGAGCGGGTCGTCCTTCTTCCAGAGCTGCCAGCTCGTGAACGTGTAACGGCCGGTCGTCCCGCTCATCACGGATTTGCATCGGGTTGGTTCTGATCGCGCCAGCCGCGGATGTCCGTATCGAGAGCGTTCTTCCCGGCGTAACTGTTGCCGTCGGGGCTGAGGATGCACTCATCCACCGCTTGGGAACCGCCGGGCAGCATCCACCTCATCGTCAGGTTGCGGCCTTCGAGCTTCCAGGTTCCTTTCCCGCCGCTGCGCGTGGTCAGCGTGCCATCACCGCGCAATTGGATTCGGTACACGTCTTTCCAGCCCACTTGGTGAATCCATTGTCCGGTGACCGGTTCCGCCAGCCGGGGCGGAGTTTCCCGGATGAGTTCTCCGGCCAGCGGCCAGCCGTCGAGCGACCAGAAAAGCGGCCGCACCTGGAGGTCTCGCGAGTTTGCCATGAGGGTGTGATGCACGATCACATCGAACCAGGGGCATTCATCGCTCCTCCTCACTGGGATTCCCGCGCCGCTGCTGAAGATATAATACCATTCGCCCTCCCGGGCGATCGTGGGATCGGGAACTTCGTGAGTGCTGATCTTATCCAGCAAGTCAGCGCCATACTTCCCGAGGTAAGGTCTGGCAAAGGCTTCTTCGACGGACCAGCCGGGCCAGGTGGCGGGGCCGATGATGATCGCGCGGGAGTCGGCCTCCCTGATTCCCCTGGCCACCGCGTGGTGAATCTTCGGCAGGGGCATATCGGGATTCATCTCATACATCGTCTCCCAGTGCAGCCCCTTGAGGCCCTGCGACGCTACATGTGAAACGACATCCCTGGCGATCTGGGTAGCGGCCGTGATCTGGTCACCCTGACCATCATCCGCGAGCGAACCAGCGAGGTTATAGCGAACCCAGCCTTTTTGCTTCTGGTCATTCATCTCGCCGTGGAACCATCTGGGCAGACCCGCCGCCCCGCTGTGGTATGAGAAAGCGATCAGCGGAGTCCAACCGTTCACGATGATCTGCTTCACCCGCTGGATGAAAGTCAGTCCCGCATCAGGGGAGCCGATGTAGTTCCACTGGTAATCACCGGGCTTCTGCCCGCACAGATCCCGCAGGTTGAGATCGATGCGGCAATACTTCGTGCCGAAGTCCTGAAACGCCTTGGTCATACCGGGCGCGGTGATATCGCCCCAGCCGTTGTAGCCGATGTTATAGAGATCACCGACCGGTCCCAGCGACTTCGTCGCATCGACCGCCACCGATGCCGCCGGGGAAGCAACCTCGCCCGCCCAAGCGTTGAGCGTTGACGAAACAATGCCGGCCACCAGGGCCGAGGTCCATAACGGTGTGCTCATTGTGGGTGTTTCACGTTCGGCATTTCCTGGGTTCAGGGTTTGACGGTGATCTCCGTCGCCGTCTGCAATGTTACCGGGCCGAGCAGGCCGGAGGGCAGCAAAGGCTGATCCGGACGGAACACGACATGGGTTCGTGCGATTCGCTGCGACTCCGGCAGGGCAGCGTCGCCGATCAGCCGGTTGGGCCACAGATTGACCACGTCCATCTTCAGGACGTTGCCCGTGGGCTTGACCGCGCCGGTGATCTCCACTTGCCAGGGCGCGGTCCAAACCACGCCGAGGTCTTTGCCATTCAGCCGCACTTGCGCCACGCTCTTCACCTTGCCCAGGTCGAGGTAGAGCCGCTTGCCGGGCTGGCGCAAGTCCTCCGGCAGGTCGAAGGTCTTTTCATAGGTGGCCTTGCCAGAGTAATACTTGATCCCTGCCTCGGGCCGCGCAGTCCAATCATCGAGCTTCTCGAAAGCCACCGCCTTCGCTGGCCCACCCCACTTCGGGTCGAATTGCACGGTCCAAGGGCCGACGAGTTCCTGGGCAGCGCGATAGGCCGGGAAGTTGCGGGCCGCCGGTCCGCTGGCATCCGTCGCGATGAGCTTTCGGAAGACGACAAACAGCGAGCCGTGCGGCGCGAACTCCAGCGGCAGCGTCGTGCGCCCGGCGGATTGCTTGAACGCAACAGCCGGCTGCGTCCGGCCCGTGATCGGATCCCAAAGTTCCGGCTGTCTGGCACTGACGCGGAAGGTGCAATCGGCGATCTCGCGGCGATTCTTGCGATTGGCGACGAAATAGATCTCCGCGCCGGCCGAGGTGCGATGGATGAAGTCGAGGAACGTGTCGCGGTTGCTGCCGTGGCACTCGAAGTCCGGTTGCACGTTGTTGGCGAGCAGGATGGCGCGGAGGGGTTTGCCCCACATGATCCGGCCTTTGCCGAAAGGATGCGTCGTGACGGTCTGTCCATCGCAATTGCCCCATACTTGGGCGGCCAGTTTCGCGATCTCCTCGTCGCATCGCGGGAAGTCCTTCAATCCGGGATCGGCCAACGGCTTGGGCCCGACCACCGTGGCGCCGGCTTCGACCAACTCCTTGATCTTTCGCAGCACTTCGACCGGCATGGTTCGCCGCTCCGGAAGCACGAGCAGGCGATAGCTCATGCCGTCGGGCAGAACGATTCGACCGCCGCTGACCGAGGCCCGCGTGAGCAACACTTCGGCATTGCACGCGTCGTAGTCGTAACCGGGGCCGAGCGACGGGTCGGTGTGCTTGACCTCGACGAAGTTCGGCGCCCCGTCGCCGTTGTAGTAGAGCACGTCGCCCACAAACAGGCCCTGCTGGAGCAGGTGTTGGCAGCGGGCGACGTAGGCCAGCAGCGCGCCGGACTGCTCCCACCAGGTGACATTGCGATTGAAGTGCGTGCCGGCGAAGTACTCATAGCCCGGCTTGCCGTCGTCGGGCCGGCTGCACGTTGACGTGTGGAGAAAGAAGCGGTTGACGCCTTCGCACAGGGCAATGTCAGCCGTGGGTTTCAGGTCGGCAAAGCTCTCCTCATAATGCGGGCCGATCTTGGTGAATGCCTCGGCGGCCACGAAGGTCCGGCCGTAGATGTGCGCGGCACAGGCGATTTCCTTGGCCGCGTGGTTCTGGCCGTTTTCCTTCCAGTGGTCCGACTGCCAGAACTCGCCCATGGGGACATCGCACCGGCCCAGGTTTTTCAGCGCGTCCATCGGAGGCACTTTGGGGTAGCACGGACCGCCGGCCTCGCAGTGAATCCGCAGTCCCTTGGCGTGCGCCCGTTCGGCCAGCCGGCCGTAATGGTTCTCGGCCAGGCAATCGGCGATGGTTTTGCGGAAGTCGTGCAGAAACCGGTCGGAGACTTCGGCGCTCGCAACGATCCGGCCGGCGAGGACCGGCAGATACGGCCGCGGATCGTAGCCGCGGAACTTCTTGAACTCATCCAAGAACCCGTCGGTCCAGTTCGGCAGTCCGACCTCCCAACTGTCGTCGTGGAAGTATTTCAGGCTCTTGCCGGCCAATGGCCCGGCGCTGCGGCAGAGCACTTCGGCCATTGACTTGAAGTGCAGATCCATGGCGGCAGTGTTGAGCCAGTCCATCTCGAAGCCCTCGCCGCCGGGGCTGGCGCAACTCACGCGACTTCCGGTGATCGTATAGCCGGTGCGCACGATGGTCCAATGGCCTTCCGGCACATCCCAGTCGAGTTGCCCGTCGGGTCGCAGCTTCGCGGTCAGGTCAACGATCGAATCCAGGCTGATCGGGGTATCACCGGGGGCCAACTCCAACTTGGACAGCGGCGCTTCGACCAACTCGCGGATCGAACCAGTGGGACTCCATCGCGGCGCGGAATCCCGGCCGGTCTTCAGCGCCAGCAGCAACCCGCGGCCGTCCGGCTTTCGGTCGTCCCACCATGCCTCGCACACCTGCGTGTTCTCGGTCGCGTAGGAGTCGGTAATCAAGACCCGGAAGATTCGGGACGTGGTCGGCGGCAACGGCAACTCAAAGGATGCCTCTTTGGTGAGCGAAAAAGCCTTGACTGTCGTGAATGTCCGCCCGTCGTCGGAAACCTGCACCTCGATCTGGCGCGGGCCGAAGGGAGTGCGGGGGATCAGGTGGAGCGTCTTGACCGTGATCGGCTCGATGAACTCGAACCGCAGCCACTCGGGCTTCTGCTTCGTAGGCCCCTCACCGGGTTTCCTGCCCTCCGAGACCCAGAAAGTCTGCTCGTTCCCATCGACGGCGTTGTCGGTCGGATACATGGCGCTGCTCGCGGACACGCGGGGCGGCGGCAACGGCCGGTTGCCGGTCTTCTCGCGCACGGCCTGCACGGCCACGTCGCGGTAGGAGGCCGCGTCGCTCGTCGGCCGCGGCAGCTTGCCCGAGAACTTCCGCGGTCCCGTCAGTCGCACCTCCGACTGCACGAAATGTTTGGCGGCGAACTCGGGCGTGATCCACGGCCCGCCCGCGTCCCAGCCGCTGCACAGGTTGACGCTCACCTCGATCCCCAGTCGGTCGGCCTCGCGCAAGGCGTGCTTTACCATGTCCAGCCATTCGGGGCTCATGAACTTCGGCCCCGACGGCATGGGTCCGGCCGGCATGCCGGCGTCGAACAAGAGCACTCCGCCGATGCCCTTGGCCCGGTATTCCTCCAGATCGCGAGTGATGCCCTCCTTGCTGACCCGGCTGTTGAGCCACCACCAATAGACTCGCGGCTTGGCCGAGTCCGGCGGAATCGCGAATCCCTGGGCCAAGTCATCCGCCGCCGCCAGGCCACTCCAGAACAGCCCGAGCAGCGCTACCAGTGCTATTAGTTTCTTGAGCATGAGTCGGTCCTTCTTGATCGTGCCTAAGATTGGTATGGCTTCCACGGCGGCGAGTTGGCGGGCGACCGCCGAAGGCAAGAACAGGATAACACGCTTCCGGATGGCACGCCAGGATGTCACTCCGTAGGGCAAGCTGCCAGCTTGCCTCTGAACGGCACTCGGGCAAGCTGGCAGCTTGCCCTACGAGCGTCGTGGCCCATTCTTCACACCGTTCGCCCGAAAAACTCTTTGGTCCTAGACGACCGCGAGCCTCTTGCCAATGGAGTTCTGTCAACGCACATAATGCCCCGTGGTGTCGGCCTTCCCGAGAATGCGGCCGTCGCATTTCGCAGCGGAAGGGCTGGCAGCATGGTTTCTCCGGCACCAAGTTGAGCGGCGCCAGCGCGCCGCCGGAAGGGATTGGCATGAGATACGCCCTGCTTTTCGTGGCCATCACCGTTGTATCGTGGTTCCAGTTCGACGGGCCGGCCATCGTCTGCCTGGCGGCAGAGCAGGCCCCGCAGCAGGGCCTCGCTCTGGCGGCAAAAGACACGATCTTCCTGCGCGAGGGAGCCGGCGAGACCTTACGCGAGTGAGCGGTCGTAATTGAAGCGGAACGCTCGCATGTTGTCGAAGGGCGCGTTGAACCAATCTTCGAGCGGGTCGGGCGATCCGACCAGGTCCACGACGAGATGGCGCACGCGAATCCGGTCGTTTTCCGTGGCGCGGAGATCGAACGGTTCCACGGGGCGGAAGACCCAGAGGCCGCGCTCCGGCCGGCCGGTCAGACGCACTCCGCGGCGATCCTCGCAGACTTTGTCCAGGAACCGCTCTCTTGCCAGTTGGACGCGGGTCATGAGCAACGGCGGGCGGCCGAACACCACCAGCGAGCACGGCACGGGGCAACATGCCGACACGTCTTCCAACTGCTTTCGGTCGGCCTCCGCGGAGAGGGTCACGCACTCGATGCCCGCCTCGCGCAGCCGGCGCGCGGCCAGGGCATTGAGCACCGGCAGGCCGGGGCCGCTCTCCATGCGCACGCGGGCCTCGCGGGCCAGCCACCATCCGCCCCAACCGTTGACCTCCACGCTCACGTTCGTCCGGACACAGAAGTCCAGTAGCTTCTTGATCGAGGGGATTTCTCGTTCGAAGAACACCTGCGGCAGTGCGGCGACGATCTGGGTGCGATGTCCGGCGGCCAGGATCCGCTCCAGGGCCTGATGTTCCGCGGCCTCCACAACGACGCCCTGCACCTGGACTTGCTTCAGAAAGGCGATGACCTGCCCTGCTTCAAGCCGTACTCGATCGGGCTCCTCGCCAAGCGACATGCGGTTGGCCGACGCTGGCTTGGGCGGGGCGAGCATTTCGGACACCCGCTCCGGTAGGGTGATCCGCACCTGTCGATCAGGGGCCTTGTGGGCCAGGCGGATTTCCGCGGAAATGCGATCCACCAGGGCGTTCACCGCGCGCGGCACCATGAGGAAGTCGGGATCGTTGGTTTCCGTGTGCGTCGGCCGGCAGCCGCGGATCGTCTGCGTGTCGAGCCAGGCGAGGAACTGGCCGATCGTGACCGCCTTGTGAACGCGGCGAACGACCGACTTGGGGATCGTCCACTCGGCCGTCCGCCCCTCGGCCTCTACGCGGCACGCCACGGTACTGAGGCCGACGGTCATGTCGAACTCGTAGGTCGGGCTGTCGGTGTCGAGCGGTTCCTCTTCTGAAAGCGTGTCTTCAGGAGGACTCGGTACTGAGTCCTCAGTCCTGTACTCTGCGGCTGCTCCCACTTCTTCAGCAGACTCGTCGGGAAGAGAAGAAGACGGCCGGCCCGACGCGCCGGTGAGGTCCTCGCGGTCGCCGTCGAGGTAGGCGCTGGTGAGGGTCCGGCCCGTGTAGGCGCCGAGGGCTGCGGCTTCGTCGAGCAGTCGTTGCGGATCGTCGCCCTCCAGGGCCCGGCGATAGAGGCTCACCGCTTGCCGGACCCAGGCGGCGTTCTTCAGCCGGCCTTCGATCTTCAGCCCGCGCACGCCCGCATGTCGCAGCGCGGCGAGCCGCTGGATGGCCGTTAGATCACGCATCGAGAAGGGGGCCCCGGCCGGCTGCTCGCCGACCGTCCACGGCACGCGGCAGGGACTGGTACACGTGCCGCGATTGCCGCTGCGCCCGCCAACCCAACTCGATAGCAAACACCGCCCGGAAATGCAGAAGCACAGCGACCCCTGCACGAAAACCTCGGTTTGAATCCCGCGCACTTTGGAGGCGGCAGCGATTTCGTCCAGAGTGAGCTCCCGGGCGAGGACCACGCGGGCCGCGCCAAGGTCGCGGGCGGCTGCCGCGTCGGCGCTATTGGCCATGCAGGTCTGCGTGCTGAAGTGGAATTCGAGCTCCGGGTACGCGCGGCGCAGGGCAAACAGGGCCGGATCGCGGACCAGCACGGCATCGACCCCGTTCTGCCGGGCCAACTCGAGAATCCGCGCTGCCTGACCGAGCTCGCGCTGGGTCAAGTCGATGTTGAGCGTCAGATAGGCTCTTGCGCCCCGGGCGTGGACGGCCTCGACGGCGCGTCCCAATTCCTCCTGGCGGAAGTTCCGCGCGCGGCGCCGGGCATTCAGGCTGGTCAGCCCAAAATAGACCGCCCCCGCTCCCGCCTCCAAGGCGGCTTCGAGGGCCTCGAAGTCCCCAGCCGGGGCCAAGAGCTCCAGGGACGACAGCGAATCGGACTGTTGGGACACGTCGGGCATGACAAGGCCACCACCAGCAGAAACGACAACGCCGAGGGACTACCTCGGCAGACTCCTTAATCATTCTAAGGATCTGGCCGCCGACGGCAACCGGAGAGGAAGAGGGGAGAGGGGAGAAGGGAGAATGTTGTGGCCGGTCTCCTGACCGAGCCACACAGCCCGACCGAAGGTCTCCCCTCTCCCCTCTTCTAACGAAGGAGATCCGCGAGCTGTTCCAGCAGTGGAGCCTGATCGGGGTGAATCAGCCGCCGGGCCTCGTCCAGCGGCACGAACTCCGCGCGATCGACCTCCCATGAGGCACAGCGCGGGGCTGCATCGGCCGGGGCTTCGCCGGCGAAACAATGCACTCGCTTGCGGCTCTTGCGATACACAATCGAGACCAGCGGAACGAGCTTTCCGGCGACGACGCCCGCTTCCTCCATGGTCTCGCGCCGCGCGGCCGCTTCCAACTCCTCGCCGGCATCGGGGATGCCCTTGGGGATACTCCACGGGGCCTTGCGATTGTAGTTGCCCGACGGATGCACCAGCAGGACCTCCACGCGGTCCCCCATGCGGCGATACAACAGTGTTCCGGCGGAAACGGGCATGGGTCTATCCCGGATTATTCGGGGACCGGGTGCAACGCGGCGCAGTGTGCGCGTAGCCGAATTCGCCAGAATTCGGGGCAAGTGCTCGCCATCTCCCGAATTCTGGCGAATTCGGCTACGACCCCCTTGCGCGACAGTATCCCACGCACACCGGTCCCTGGCAAGATCGCGCAGCCGGTGCAATCGTCACAACCGCTACCACGCTCGTCGGTCCGCAAAGCCGCGACCCGTGATCGCCCTTCCAGCGCGACCAGCGGTCGCGGCTTTATGGCGACGAGTCGCCGGGTATTGAGGCTTCCCACCCGCTGGATGCATTTGCCGTAAGCTATGCTTTTTACAGAATCCCGCGGAGCGTATTGCGGCTGCGGGGATCGTGTTGACTGGTTGCCCTTGGGTGGCCCAAACATTCTCGTCGGCGAGTGGAACACCGTGGCTGTAGCACGCGATTTGCCGTCTGCTTTGAAATCCGTCGGCCCTCCCGGACGGCCAGGGGAAACGAAGGACAACAACCTCGAGGAGCTCAAGCAACGGATCCATGCGCGGCTGGTCGACAAGCTCGATCTGTCGCGCGCGGGGGATATGCAAAGCGACGTCTTCCGCCGCGACATCCGCATGGTCGTGGAGCACCTCTGCGACACCGAGGACACGCTGCTCAACCGCAACGAGCGGGAGCGGCTTGTCGACGAAGTGCTCGACGAGACTTTCGGCCTCGGGCCGCTTGAAGTGCTGCTGAAGGACCCGACGATCAGCGACATCCTGATCAACGGGCCGAAGAGCGTCTACGTGGAACGCCGCGGGAAGATGGAGAAGACGAGCGTCACGTTCCGCAACAACGAGCACCTGCTGCAGATTGTCGATCGGATCGTGTCGCGGGTGGGCCGGCGCGTGGACGAGACCTCCCCGATGGTCGATGCCCGCATGGCCGACGGCTCCCGCTTCAACGCCATCATTCCGCCCCTGGCCCTGGACGGGGCCTGCGTTTCCATCCGCCGCTTCGGCGCCAATCCGCTCAAGCTGGAGGACCTGCTCAACTACAAGGCTTTCACGCCGGAGATGGTGATGCTCCTGGAAGGGGCGATCAAGGCCCGACTGAACATCATCATCTCGGGCGGCACGGGCTCCGGGAAAACGACGCTTCTGAACACCCTTTCGAGTTTCATCTCGAACACGGAGCGGATCGTCACCATTGAGGACGCGGCGGAATTGCAGCTCCAGCAGGACCACGTGGTGCGTCTGGAGACCCGCCCTCCCAACATCGAAGGCAAGGGCGCGGTCACGGCCACCGATTTGGTGAAGAACGCCCTGCGCATGCGGCCCGAACGGATCATCATCGGCGAGTGCCGCGGCGCGGAGACCCTCGACATGCTCCAGGCGATGAACACGGGCCACGAGGGATCGATGACCACGCTGCACGCCAACACGCCCCGCGACGCCCTGTCGCGGCTGGAGACGATGATCATGATGTCCGGATTCGAGCTGCCCCTGAAGGCCATGCGGAGCCAGATCGCCAGCGCCGTGGACCTCATCGTCCAGTCGAACCGCCTCCAGGGCGGGAAGCGCAAGATCACGCAGATCAGCGAGGTCGTGGGCATGGAGCAAGACACCGTGGTGATGCAGGAAATCTACCGCTACGACCAGGACGGCGTGGACGAGCACGGCCGGGGCTACGGCAAGTTCATCTCCACGGGGATTCGGCCCACGTTTATGCAGCGACTGGAATCCAGCGGGATCCGCCTGCCCGCCAGCGCGTTCCGTCAGCGCGTGATGCTGGAGGATTAGAACCTACAAACAAGACTTCCGAAGTCTCCAAGACTTCGGAAGTCTCCGCGTGAATCAGCCTTTTTCGCCTATGAGCCCGATTCTGATTGCCATTGCCGCGTTTGTCGGGGTGACCGCCCTGGTAGGCGGCGTCGCCATGCTGGTTCTCGATCGGCCCTCGGCCAAAATCGAAGATCGCCTGCAACTGCTCGCCGGCGCGAGCTCGCCCGCCGCCAAGGATTTCGCCAAGCAGGCGACGCTCCTGATGGAACCGCTGGACAGCAAGCCGGGACTGCTGAAAACGCTGGCCAGCCGGTTCGGCGACGTCGACCGCCTGTTTGCACAGGCCGACGTGCAGCTCACCCTGTCGCGGATGGCGATGATCTGCGCGGTGCTGGCGGCGGCCGGCATGGCCGCGGGGGCGATCTACGGCATGCACCCCGGGCTGTTGCCGCCGATCGGCGGATCGCTGGCGTCGGTTCCCGTGTTGTGGCTCTTGTGGCGGCGACGCAGGCGTCTGAGGACCTTCGGCATCCAGTTGCCCGAGGCCCTCGACATGCTCGCCCGGGCCCTCCGCTCCGGCCAGAGCCTCGGCGCCGGGTTCAACATGGTGGCCGGAGAGATCCCCGCGCCGCTGGGAAGGGAATTCGGTCGCGTGTTCGAGGAACAGAACCTCGGCGTGAGCATCGAGGACTCGCTCGACTCGCTCACCGACCGCGTCCCCAACCTTGACCTGAAGTTCTTCGCCACCGCCATCGTGCTCCAGCGCCAGATCGGCGGCGACCTGGCCGAGATCCTCGACAAGATCAGCCACCTGATCCGCGAACGGTTCCAGATCTGGGGGCAGATCCAGGCATTGACCGGCAAAGGGCGCCTGTCGGGCATTGTGCTCCTGGCCCTGCCGGTGGTGCTGTTCCTGGCCATGTTACGGCTGAACCACGACTACGTGATGGTGCTGTTCACCGATCCGATGGGGAAAAAATTGCTCATCGGCTCGATTGTGCTCCAACTGCTCGGGGCCTTGGTAATCCGCAAAATCGTCAACATCAAGGTGTAATCGACCGTGATCCTGGCCGATCTGCTCCGCCTGGAGGATTTGATCCCCCTGGCCGTATTCGGGATGTTCGCCGCGCTGGCCTGGTGGGTCTTGGACTGGCTGGCGGCGGCGAAGCCGCGCGCCATGGAACGGCTCGACGAGTTGAAGCGCCCCCGCTCGCGGTCGAATCTCGACGCGCTGCCCTTGAAGAAAACCGGCGCGATGGCCAAGGTCATGGAGAAAGCGACTCCCGCCCTGGCCAGGCCCTTGGAACCGACGAGCGAGGCCGGGCTCACCCGGCTGAAGCTCAAGCTGGCGATGTCCGGATGCCGCTCCGACGCAATCGGCAGAGCGTTCTTGCGCCTTAAGTTCCTGGGACTTCTGTCGGGTCTCGAGCTAGGCTC
>CAYTJV010000171.1:0-13120 GCA_964438165.1 uncultured Planctomycetaceae bacterium
CCTGCCCGATCTGCCCGATCCAGACCATCCGGAGCCGGGCGAGATCGCCTATCTGCGCGGCGGCCCTCAGGAAGTTGCCCGTGTGCTGCTTCTCGACCTCCTTGTTCGGGGATACCTGCAGGTAGATGCGGAGTGGTCGGGAACATCGAAGACTCAGAAGTTGGCTCAGAACCGGGACCATCCCGACCTGGGCCAACTGTCGCTGACCGCCAGAGCGGTGTTCGACTGGTTCGCCACGCCGGCCACGGTTCACGACTTCTTTCAAAACCTGTCGATCCAGGGCCGCATCCAAAGGGACTGCGAGCGGTGGAAGGAGCGGTGCGAGGGCCTCTTGCTTCTGGGCCTGGAAGCGCGGAGGGCCGCCGGAACATTCTGGGCCTTCTTGGGCACCGTGGTCATTGGAGGGCTGGGCGGGTACAAGCTGCTGGTGGCCCTGGCGAAAGGGAAAACCAACGTGATCTTCCTGATCATCATGGGCGTTATCGGCGTGGTCATGCTACTGAGTATCTGCGAAGCGCCCCGGCTAAGCCGTCGGGGCCGGCGTTATCTGACACAACTTCAGGCCTCGTTCCGCTCGCTCCAAGAAGACTTCCAAGATGGTTACGCGCCGCAGGCCGACGTCCTCCTCCTTGTGGGACTGTTCGGCATGGACGCCCTGGCCCATACCGCCTATGCCTGCCACCGCGAGCTGTTCGCCAAGGCGTCGGCGGGCGGTGGATGCGCCGGATGCGGCGGAGGCTGCGGCAGTTGCGGCGGCGGGTGCGGAGGATGTGGGGGATGCGGAGGCTGCGGATAGGAGGGCCAGATGCAACCAGCGACCGCAGAAGATTGCCGTGATGGAGGCTATCGCCCGACAGGACTTCTTTTGCAGTGGCACGTCACCGAGCGGTGTAACCAGCGCTGTGCCCACTGCTATCAGGAGCATTACTCACCCGACGAGCTTTCCTACGACGGCCTCCTCGAAGTGCTTCGGCAGTACAGGACTCTGCTCGATGCCTGGCGGAGCGGGCCAGGCGGCCTGCCGGTGCGGGGGCACATTACCGTGACCGGTGGCGAGCCTTTTGTCCGAGAGGACTTCTTCGATCTGCTGAACGCGCTGGCGGCACACTCGCGGGATTTCACTTTCGCGATCCTGACGAATGGGACATTGATCGATGGTCCGACGGCCCGTCGTCTTCGCAAACTTGGCCCCGCCTTTGTACAGGTCAGCATCGAGGGGGCTCGCGGCACGCATGACGGCATCCGTGGAGCCGGCAGTTTCGACCGCACGGTTGAGGCGGTCAAGCACCTGACGCGACACGGCATCCGCACCTTCATTTCCTTTTCAGCGCATCGCGGCAACTTCCGGGAGTTCCCGGACGTCTGTCGCATCGGGAGGGAGCTTCGTGTTTCCCGGGTCTGGGCCGATCGGATCATCCCCTGGGGGAGCGGCGCGGCGTTGAGGCAACAGGTGCTCACGCCGGAGGAAACCCGCGAATTCTTTGAGATCATGAAAAGGGTTCGATGTGAGAATTCTCGGCGCTGGTTCACTTCAACGCAGATTGCGATGCACCGTGCGCTGCAGTTCCTGGTGGCTGGCGGTCGGCCCTATCGTTGCACGGCGGGGGATTCTCTCATCACGGTCCTGCCCAGCGGCGATGTTTACCCCTGCCGACGCATGCCGATCCGCGTGGGCAATCTCATGGAGACTCCGCTTGCACGCCTCTACCACGAAAGCGAACTCCTCCGCGCCCTGCGCGATCGTCAGCGATCGGTTGCAGGCTGCAAGCGGTGCCATTTCGCCCAATTCTGCCGGGGCGGCCTCAAGTGTCTGTCCCTTGCCTTGAATGGCGATCCGTTCACGGCCGACCCCGGATGCTGGCACTCCGTCGGGAGCAACCAGACCAGGGCTCTTGAGCGCGGCAACGAATCGTAATCCCGGGGACAGTATACATGCTCCGGCCCGGCGAGCGCGTCGTCGTGGGCCCCGGGGTCTACCGCGAGCGCGTGCGGCCGGCACGCGGAGGCGAGGGGCCGGACCGGATGATCGGCTACGAAGCGGCGCCGGGGGCCAAGGTCGTCCTGTCCGGCTCGCGGGTCATCACGTCGCCGTGGAGTCCTTCCAAGCGCGGCCAAGCCAGTGCCCCGGCTCCGCTGTGGATGACCACGCTTCCCAAGGAGTTCTTTCCCGAAGTGAACCCGCTCAAGGAACTCAACCTGTCCGACGCGCAGATCGATCGTTCCATGGAGTGGGCAATTCCCACCAAGGGCAAGCCGCCCAACACGCTGCGCCGCGGGCTGGTGTTCCAGGCCGGCCGACGCCTGAAGCAGGTCGCCGCGTGGGAGGAGTTGCAGAAGACGGCGGGCAGCTACTGGGTCGAGGGCGACGGTCGGGTGGCACGCCCAGAGTCTTCGATGGGCGTGGCTTTGGTGGGTCGACTGATAAGCCACGCGGCCGTGATGGCGTTCGGCGACACGGGCGTGTCGCCAGTGGGAAGCGATGGTTGACGTTGCCGGCCTCTCTTGGCACCGGCTGGTCTTCCGAGTTCGCACCGCATCGCGCCTTGCTCGTTCACAACCTCCGACGTTCACGGGAAAAGGAGGCTCATCCCGCGGAAGCGTACCCTGGCTACTCTTGCAGCGAAGTACCGGTGCCTCTCCTCTGTCCCGTCCCTTCCCGCACACGCTCTTGGACCTGCGATTGCCCAGAGTCGCAACGTCGCGGCGGAGCAGAGAAGAGACGCCGGTACTTGCGTCGCGTGGCGGTGGGGCTCCGGCCGTCTCTGGAGCGCGATTCCAACGGATGAGGCGCTTTCGAGTGGAAATCGGGCCAGACGCCCCGGTACAATGCGACCGGAGTACTCTCGCACCATGGGGCGTTTCTGGAGCAGTGTACGGCCAATGAGTCTCTTTGCGAATCGACCCGCCGAATCCGAGCCACTGGCTTGCACTTCGGGCTGGTGTTCTCGTCTGCCGCATGTTGCGAATTAATTGGAACGGGCCATACGTTGAGTTTCCACCCCCATCCCTAAGATCACGAAAGGATGAGACATGAACCTCCTTCGAGCGATCGGACTGCTGGCCTGCCTGGCCGCCGCGGCGCAGGCTGAAGAGAAGGCACGACCCACCGAGCGCTACGTTCGGATCGGGCACTACCAGTGCCACTGCCGCCAAGGCGATTTTGAGACGAACTTGAAGACCGTGCTCCACGGCCTGGAGTTGGCCGAACAAGCCCGTGTTCAAATCATGACCTTTCCCGAGTCCTTTCTGACCGGCTACTTTCTAAAGCGAGACGACGCCTGGAAGCACAGCTTCGCCGCCGATTCACCGGAGATGCGGCAGGTCCTCGAGCGAACGGCCCGCTTCGACATCCTCTTCATGGTCGGCTTCAACGAGCGTCGCGGCGATAAGATCTTCAACACCGTGGCGATCATCGACCGCGGCCGCGTGCTGGGCGCCTACAGCAAGGCGTTCCCCGGCGGATATTTCACGCCCGGCCGCGAGTTTCCCGTGTTCGAGAAGCACGGCCTGGTCTTCGGCATCGTGATCTGCGCCGACGGCGGATATATTGAGCCAGCGCGGATCCTGGCCCTCAAAGGGGCCAAACTGATCTTCTCCCCCCATTTCAACTTCGTCAACGATCCGTTGGATCATTACCAGACGGTGCGGAGCGACCACACCGCCCGGGCGGTCGAGAACGGGGTCTACTTCGTGCGCGCTAACAACTGCGTCGCCGAACGCCGCCTGCCGGGCCTTGCCGAGGAAGGGCACGGCTACGGCGAAAGCTACGTGATCAATCCCAACGGACAAGTCGTCGCCGGCGCCGGCCTGTACGATGAGTACCTGATGCTCTATAACGTGGACTTGAACAAGCAGTACCGTTCCGGCGGGACCCTGCGGAGCCGGCAATCGGCCGCCGATCTGCTTGACGTTCTCAAACAGACGGTGCAGGACGGCCCGCAAGCCGGGAAATCGCCTCCCAAGAAATGACGGCCAGTCATGCGCCGTGGAGCGGGAGCTTCTGGAGAACTGGTCATGACGCGAAAACGTGCGGATCGAAGATGGTTGTACAGAAAGGAAAGACACATGCTCTATCGGCTGGTTAAAATATTCGCGATCGCGGCGCTCTTGGCCGGCTTCCCTCTTTCTTGCGAGCGCGGCTTGGCCGCTGACGGGACCGTGCTGGAGCTGGTGGCCGGAGCGCAGGCAAAAGGCGCCGATCCGACCGGCGGTGAGTTGCGGGCGCCGTTTGGGATGGACGCCGACCGCAACGGCAATCTCTTGATCGTCGAATTGACCGGACAGCGGGTTCGGAGACTCGACTCCAGCGGCCGTCTCTCGACCATCGCCGGCACGGGCGAGAAGGGCTCGGGCGGCGACGGCGGGCCGGCGAGCCGAGCACAATTCAATGGGATGCACAACTTGGCCGTAGCGCCCGGCGGCGACATCTTCATCGCCGACACCTGGAATCGCCGCGTACGCAGGATCGATGGCAGGACGGGAATCATCACGACGATCGCCGGCACGGGCGCCAAGGGGTTTTCCGGCGATGGCGGGCCTGCCGACCGGGCCGAGTGCGGAGACATCTATTGCGTGGCGATGGACGTGCCGCGAAACCGTCTGCTGTTGGCGGACCTCGACAACCGGCGCGTTCGCGTGGTGACCCTCGACGACGGCAAGATGGGCACCTTGGCGGGCAACGGCGGCCGGGGCGCGCCCGCCGATGGAAGTCCGGCCAAAGAGAGTCCGCTGATGGATCCACGGGCGGTCGCCGGCGATGCGGCAGGCAACGTCTACGTCTTGGAGAGGGGCGGGCACTCGCTGCGAGTCGTTGATCCGCAGGGTCGCATCCATACCGTGGCGGGAACTGGGCGGAAGGGCCCCGCCGCGGACGACGTGGCGGCACGCCAAGCGACGTTCAACGGCCCCAAACACCTCTGCGTCGACGGCCACGGCGACGTGATCATCGCCGATGCCGAGAATCACGTCATTCGCAAGCTCTTGGTCCGGCAGCGGCGCGTGATCCGCGTGGTGGGGACCGGCAAGCAAGGCAGAGCAGGCGTCGGCGGACCGCCGAAGGATGCGGAGCTCGACCGGCCCCACGGGGTCTTCGCCGACTCAAGCGGAACGCTCTACATCGTCGATTCGGGAAACGACCGCATCTTGAAAGTGAAGAACTGACGACGATCTTGTCGCCTTATTCACTGGTTGTTCAAGGCCCCTGGAGCTGGGCGCCGGGATCGGCGAGGATCGCGTCGATCGCGGCCTGTTGGCGTTTCGGCGGGGATGTCAGCGATGGGAGCTGCGCCGAACCGCCGCTCGCCGCAAGCGCCGCCAGGGTCGCATCCAGGGCGCGAGCCGATGCCGATTGGGCCACGGCCGCCGCGCCGGGGGCAATCACCTTCTGGATGCGGATCGCGTCGGCCATCACCGTGCCGTTGGCCAGGTCGGAGAGCCTGACCGAGAGCACGTGGCCGGTGACCGTCACCGTGCCCAGGTTTTCCCAGGCGACTCCGGCATTGGTGAAATCGTTCGGGGCTACTCGCTGGTTGAGTCGTGTCGTGAGGCTCGTGGCGCCGGTGACCGTGAATGGGGAATTCGTCGCGGCGCCTGCCAGCACCGCCCAAGTGGCCGCCACCTGGTACTCGCCGGGCTCGACGAGGAACGTCCACGTCGCCGTGTCGGCTCCACCGCCTCGGACGTGCCGCCGGACATCCCCCTGGACGCCCACCCTGGTGGCAGCGAACCAGGCGCCCTGGGTAGCGAAGAAGAAGTCGCCGTCGTCGATGATCCGCGTTGTGGTGGGCACCAAGTCACCCACCCGCACAATCCGCACCGCGTCGGCATCCACGGCCCCATTGGCCACGGAGTTGAGTCCGACAACCAGCGAGCCGCTAAAGACGTTGAAGGTCCCCACGGCCTTCCACCCCACGCCGTCCCAGGTGAGATCGGCCGGCGCCTGTCTCTGGTTCACTACGACCCTGGCGGTAGTGACTCCCCCATCGAAGATCGTGAATGGGGCGTTCGTGGCGTGCCGGGTTCCGGCCGTCCATGTGGCTAAGACCTGGTACCGCCCGGGAGTGACCTGCTTGGTCCAGGTGGCCGTCGTGCCGGCGACGCGGTTGAGACTGACGAGGGATCCACCGCGATATCCTGGATGCGCTCCCCATCTCCCCGTGAAGGCGAACGACGGATCGTTGTTGTCGGAGACTTGCGGCGGTTCGAAGAAGACCTCGTTATCGGTGCTGGTCGAGGCCGTGTTGAAATGGCCGGCCCGATCGACTGCCGCGTCCGCGCGGATCTGGGCGATCACCGTGCCGCGGCCGGTCATGCCGCTCACGGCCACGTCGTAGATCATGCCGTCGGAGTCCGCCTGCGTAATCGTGGCGACAAGCGATCCTGAGGCGGTACCGCTCAATCGCAGGTCCGCGCCGTCGAAACCGGTGACCGGATCGCTGAACGTCGCGGTGAAGTGGATCGGTCCCTCGACCGCCACGCCCGGCTGGGTCGCCGCCTGATTGATCGTCGCCGCCGGCGGCGCGCCGTTGACCGTGATCGACACGGTGGCCGCGGCGCTGTCGGCAATGCCGTCGTTTGCCCTAAAGGTGAAGCTATCGGGACCGAAGTAGTCCGGCGCCGGCGTGTACGTCACGTTGGGCGCGGAGCTGTTGAGCGTCCCATGGATAGGAGCCGCGACCACCGTGTACGTCAGCAGGTCGCCGTCGACGTCCGAGGCCGTCAGCGCGATGGCCGCGCGGGCGTCCTCCTCGGTGGTCACCGTCTGGGCGTTAGCCACCGGGGCGTCGTTGACCGGCGCGACCGCGATGGCGACCGTCGCCACGGCGCTGTCGACCGTGCCGTCGTGTACCTTGAAGGTGAAGCTGTCGGCGCCGTTGTAGTTCGCGGCCGGCGTGTACGTCAGGTTGGGCGCCGTCCCGCTCAGGGTCCCATGCGCAGGAGCCGCGACCACCGTGTACGTCAGCGGGTCGCCGTCGATATCCGACGCGGTCAGCACGACGGCTTTCGACGTGTCCTCGTTGGTCGACACCGTCTGGGCGTCGGCCACCGGGACGTCGTTGACGGGCGCGACTGTGATGGCAACCGTTGCCGCGGCGCTGTCGACCGTGCCGTCGTGTACCTTGAACGTGAAGCTGTCGGGACCGTTGAAGTTCGCGGCCGGCGTGTACGTCAGATTGGGCGCCGTCCCGCTAAGGGTTCCATTCGCCGGACCTGCGACCACGGTGTACGTCAGCGGGTCGCCGTCGACGTCCGAGCTTGTCAGCACGATGGCCGCGGCCGAATCCTCATTGGTCGACACCACCTGGGCGTTGGCCACCGGGGCGTCGTTGACCGGCGTGACCGTGATGGCGACCGTCGCCACGGCGCTATCGATCGTGCCGTCATTTGCCTTGAAAGTGAAGCTGTCGGGGCCGTTGTAGTTCGCGGCCGGCGTGTACGTCAGGTTGGGCGCCGTCCCGCTCAGGGTCCCACTGGCCGGACCCGCGACCACGGTGTACGTCAACGGATCGCCGTCGATGTCCGTCGCGGTGAGCACGAGGACTTTCGACGTGTCCTCACTGGTCGTCACCGTCTGGGCGTTGGCCACGGGGGGGTCGTTGACCGGCGCGACGGTCACCGCGAACGGGTCGGTGACCGTCAGTCCGGCCCGATCCGTGGCCGTCACGCTCACCGTCGCCGCGCCGTTCTGGTTCGGCTGGAAGGTGAGCGTCAGTTGCGTCCCCGCCAGGCTGGCCGCGACCAGCGCGGGATTGCCGTTGACCACCGACAGGGTCAGGAAATCGCCGTTGCTGGCAATGTCCGCGTCGGCGAACACGCCGCTAAGGTCCAGCACCACCGGCGGGTCGTCCTCGGCCGCTGTCACGTCGGCGATCGGCGCGGCCACCGTGGGCGGGTTGGCAAACGGGCTGACCGTAACCGTGAAGATGTCGGTGGCCTGCGCCCCGGCCAGGTCCGTGGCCGTCACGCTCACGTTGGCCAGAGGACCGCTCGGGTTCGGCTGGAAGGTGAGCGTCAACTGCGTCCCCGTCAGGCTGGCCGTGAGCACGCCGGGATTATCGTTGACCACCGACAGGGCCAGTTGATCGGCGTTGGTGGCAATGTCCACGTCGGCGAACACGGCGCCCAGTTCGATCACAACCGGCGAGCTCCCCAGCCCCGTCAGATCGGCAATCGGCTGGAGCACCGTGGGCACGTCGTTGAGCGGGTTGACCGTGACGGTGAAACTGCGACTGAAGCTGTTCACCCCGCCATTGACCGTGTTGCCGCTGTCCGTCACCGTGACCGTGATTACCGCGGCGCCGTTGGCGTTGGCCGCCGGCGTGAAGCTCAGGCTGCCCGCGGCGTTCGGGCTGGTGTAGCTGACCACCGGGTTGGGAATCAAACCCGGATTGTTGCTGGTAGCCGTGACCGTGAGCGTCTGACCCGCCTCGTCCGGCGCGCCCCCCGGCCCGATCCCGCTCAAGCTCACCGTTTGCGCTCCGGCGTCCTCGTTGATCGCCGGCGGATTCGGGATGATGGTCAGCGTGGGGGCGTCGTTGACCGGATTGACGGTCACCGTAAAGGTGTCGGTGGCCTTCAGCCCGGCCAAGTCCGTGGCCGTCACGCTTACCGTTGCGGCGCCGGTTTGGTTCGGCTGGAAGGTGAGCGTCAACTGCGTCCCCGCCAGGTCGGCCGCGACTAGCCCGGGATTGTCGTTGACCACCGACAGGGCCAGTTGGTCGCCGTTGGCAATATCCGCGTCGGCGAAGACCCCGCTCAGGTCCACCACCACGGGCAGAGCATCCTCGGTCACTGTCGCGTCGATGATCGGCAGGGCCACCGTGGGCTGGTGTTGGGCGAACGGGCTGACGGGGGCCTCCGCGGTCGCGATCTCGGCGCTGTAGGCCGTTTCCCCGCCGTTGACCGACACGTTGATGCCCGTCGCGCCGCTGGGGTTCCCGTCGGTCCTGTCCCAGCCGCGGAAGGTGAAGGTCGCGGTGCCAGCGAATAGCGGGTCGGTGGGCAGGAACCGCACGCGGTTTTGGCCCGTGCCGTCGGCCGAGAGCAGAATCGCCAGGTTCTCGCCGACGACTCCCAATGGCGTCCACTGGGCGCCGCCGTTGGTGGAGAACTCCCACGCGCCGTTGGCCTGGTCCTGCCCGACGATGGCAATGCCCTTGAGGGACGTGTCGTCCGCGTCGGAGTAGAGCCCTGGGGTGGCCAGGATGGCATCCACGGTCGTGCCGGCGATTGCCCCCTCGTTGATCGGCGCGAGCGAGGGCCTCTTCGTCGGGTCGAGCACCGGGGCGTGGTTGGCGCCCGCGGCAAACAGGAATACGTCCGAAAAAGCGTTGCCGTCGGAGGGGAAGAGGTTTGACGCGCTGCTGTTGAAGACGATCGACAGTCCGTTGGCGCTGATCGCCGGATGGGTCGACGCGCCGTTGCCGGCGGTTGGCGGATCGGTCGGCGCGGCCAGCGGCACGTGGCTGGCAAGCTTCATGATGCCGGTCACCCGGTCCAGCACGAAGATGTCCGAGGACCCGTTCGTGTCGACCGCAAGCTTCACCAGATTCGTGCCCAGGCTCTCGAACGCCACGAAGCGGCCGTCGAAGCTGAGCACGGGCGCGGAGGAGTCGCTGTTGGCTGGGATCGTCGCCGAGCCGGCGGTGTGCGAAACCAGCCCGCTGGAGTCCGTGAGACGATCGTAGAGGAAGACGTCCTGAAATCCGGCGGCATCGCTCACGCCTGCGGCAAGGTTCGAGGCCCTGCTGGTGAAGGCCACGAAGCGGCCATCGGCGCTGATCGTCGGGGCGGCCGACGCGGCGTTGGCCGCCTGGGTCGGATTGCCGGCCGCATGGCTGACCAGCGTCATCACGCGCGTGCCGGCATCGAACAGGTAGATGTCGCGGCCGAGGTTGGTATCCTGGATCGCGACCGGCACGATCGCCCCGGCAAGGTCCAGCTCGGTCGCCAGGTTGGTCGCGGTGCTGCTGATGACCGCCAAGGCGCCGAGGGAGTCGATGGCCTCGGCCTGCGAGGCGCCGTTGGCCGTGACGCTTTGACTCCCGGAAGCGCCGCTCACCAGGGCCGTCGTCTGGAGCTGATCGTTGAAGAGGAAGACATCGGTGAACCCGTTCGTGTCGTCCTGGAACGCGACGAGATTGGTGGCTTCGCTGGTGTAGAGCACCGATCCGCCGCTGGGGTCGATGATCGGGTTGCGCGAGGCCCCGTTGCCCGTCTCGACTGTCGATCCGGCGGCACGGCTCACTAGTTCGATCACGCCGCCGGGCGTCCCCGGATCGGTTTTCCAGAGAAAGACGTCGGGGGCGTTGTTCGTGTCGCTGGTGTAGCGCCTTCCAACGACGGTGAACAGGTCGGTGGAAAAGGTGACGTCGGTGCCGGGCCCATTGAAGGGGCCGCGGATGCTGAAGTAGTTCCGGTCCGGCCCCAGGGGACTGCCGGTGACGGTCGAAGGCACCGCCGGGTCGCCCAAGAAGCCCGGCGGGGCGTTGGCTGCCACCAAGAACGGCCCGACGGGGTCGGCGGACAACAGCCGATTGCTTTGATAAGGATAGACGTCGCCGTTGTCGTTGCTGTAGAAGAGTCGCTCGCCGGCGACCAGATCCTTGAACAAGATCTCACCGTAGGGGTGGGTGACCGTGTAGGTGCCGTCCACGGGGACGTCGAAGCGCGTGCGAATCCGTCCGAAGGCAAACTGGTTGCCGAACACCGGACTGGCGTCGCCCATGAACGCTGCCTCCTGCGCCAGCACCAGCAGGCCCAGTCCAAAGCCCCCCATGTCGATCCCGGCATCGGCCGCCCACCAGAACGCTTCCTCGCCGAAGCCGATGGTCTCGGAGAAGACGTTGCCCGGCTCCGGCGGCGCGGAGATCGACATCGGATCGGGGACCAGCAACTGCCCGTTGTTAAACGGCGCTTGGCCCTGGTAGAAGGGCATGAGCTCGATGGCCACGCCGTTGCTGTCTTGATACCAGGTGGGGAACCCATGGATCGGATGCGGCGCCCCCGCGGCCACCAGACCTCCGCCGGGGTTCGTGAAGGCAGCGTTAGCAAAGGTCAGGGTGACCAGATTCGTGGCCAGGCTGTCGAAGGCGATCGCGGTCCCGTCGGCGCTCATCGTGGCCGAGATCACGGCGCCGTCGCCCGTCGTGGTCGGCAAGCCGGGGGCGTGGCTGATTAGCGACATGGTGCCCGTCGTGCGGTCGAACAGAAAGAGGTCTTCCACGCCGTTGGTGTCTACCTGTCCGGGAACGAGGTTCGTGGCGGCGCTCAAGAAGGCCACCTTCATGCCGTCGTCGCTGATCAACGGTGAAAAGGAATCCGCGTTGGCGGTTTGGAAGGCGCCGGCCTTGCGGCTGATGAGCGTGACGCTTTGGTCCACGCGGTCGTAAAGAAAGATGTCCGTCAACAAGCCGTTGAGATCTTGTCCGGGGCCGGCAAGATTGGCGGCCTCGCTGGTGAAGACCACGAAGCGGCCGTCAGCGCTGGTGGCCTGCTCCAAGGCGGTATCGAGGAAGCTCGGCCGGTTGCCCGTGACGCCCGATCTCGCTGAGACCGGCTCGACGTTGGAGGCCCCGGAGACCGTCACCGTGAAGGCGTCCATGACCGTCAGCCCACTCAAGTCCGTGGCCGTCACGCTCACCGTGGCCACGCCGCTGGAATTCGGCTGGAAGGCAAGCGTCAACTGGCTCCCCGTCACACTCACCCCAACCAGCCCGGGATTGTCGCTGAGCGCCGACAGCGCCAGGAGATCGCCGTTGGGAAGGTCCGGGTCGGTGAACACGGCAGCCAGATCGATCACCAGCGGCAGCGCGTTCTCGAACGCCGTCCTGCCGGCGATCGGTTGCGCCACCGTGGGAGAGTCGTTGTTGACCGGCGTGACGGCCACCGAGAAGGTGTCGCTGACCGATTGCCCGGCCCGATCCGTCGCCGTCACGGTCACCGCCGCGATGCCGTTGGCGTTCGGCTGGAAGGTGAGCGTCAACTGCGTGCCCGCCACGCTGGCCGCGACCAGGGCGGGATTCGCGCTGACCGCGGAGAGGGTCAGCACATCGCCGTTAGGAAGGTCCGGATCGGTGAACACGCCGCTGAGGTTGATCACCAGCGGCACGGCATCCTCGTCCGCAGTCACGTCGGCCACGGGCTGCGCCACCGTAGGAGGATTGAAGAACGGGCTGACCGTGGCCGTGAAGGCGTCTTCCACAAAGAGCCCGGCCAGATCCGTCGCCCTCACGGTAACATTGGCCGCGCCGCTCTGGTTCGCCCCGTAGGTCAGCGTCAATTGCGTGCCCGCCGCGTTCAGACTGGCCGCGACCACCGCAGGATTGTCGCTCGTGACGGATAGGGTCAGGACATCCCCGCTGGGAATGTCGGGGTCGGTGAAGACGCCGCTCACGTCGATCACCGTCGGCGCGGCATTCACGGGCACCACCAGGTCGGCAATCGGTTGAGCGACGACCGGAGGTTCCGTGATGAAGCGCCGCCCGGAAACGGCAAACAAATCGGTGGTCAAAGTGACGCTCGTGCCCGTCCCGTTGAAGGGACCGGTGATGCTGAAAACGTTCTGCCCCGTGGGGCTTCCGGTCACGGTGGAAGGCGCTGCCGGATCGCCAAGGTGGCCTGCCGGGGCGCTGGTGGCGACCAGGAACGGCCCGATCGGATTTTGGTCCAGCAGCAACGCTCGGTTCGCAAACGGGGGAACGTCGCCGACGTCGTTGGTGAAGTTGATCGCATTGGCGCCGGCAGTCACGGTAAACGAGGGCAGATCGCCGTACGGGGTAGCGACCGTGTACGTGCCGGCGAAGGGGGCGTCCATGCGCACTCGAACCCGCCCGAAGGCAAACTGGTCGCCATCCACGGGGGTGGCGTTGACAAACGCCGCCTCCTGGGCCAGCACGAGCAGGGCCCCTCCTCCGATCGGCAAGGCCCCTCCGGCCGGCACGTCCAACGAGGCATCGGCCGACCACCAGAACGCTTCCCCGCCGAAGCCGATGGCCTCGGAAAAGGCGTTGCCCGCCTCCGGCTCGGCCGCGATGGAGAGCAGGTCGGGCACCAGCGGCTGCCCCGTGAACGGGGGGTCGCGCACCTACGTCCACCGGGGCGCCCAGGAAACCTTTGATAT
>CAYTJV010000172.1:0-13077 GCA_964438165.1 uncultured Planctomycetaceae bacterium
CATTCTCGACGTCGGTAATCCCAAAGGTTCCAAGTCAAGACCTGACTCCATTCGCGCACCCTTGCTGGCCCACTTTCCCGCGATTCCAACTCCTTCCGTCGCTTGATACAACCCCAAGAGAACACTGGTGAGGGCGGAGTTGAAGAAGGGAGAAGGGAGAGGGGAGAATTACCGATCTGTAGTCTCCCCCTTCTTCCCTCTCCCTTCTCCCTTCTGTTTTTGCCGCAGGCCCATTGCTCGTTGCGGGAGTATGCTGGGAACCACTGCCCCATCGATGAGGCTCGTGGCCCGACTGAGCGTCGGCCTCCAGGACCGAAGGTTACAGGTTCGAGCCTTGGCGGCTGAGATTCGTCCTGTTGTGAGCGTCCACGCGATGGAAATACAGCACGGCTCATGGTAATCTAAGCGGAGTCGTCGGTCTTTTGGAAGTGCGACGTTCGCACCTAGAACCGAAAGAGCCGGAGGACTTAAGATGCCCCGCCGGGAGGGTACTCGCCATGAAGCGCGGCTGGATCGTCGCGAGAGCAGTTGGCCAACTAGGTCGGCTCGGAACCATGTGTCGTCCTTGAGCGGCACGCGGCGGAACCGGAATGAAAGCGCGATGAGCCGATCGCCGTCGGGCGTGAATGCCACCCAGGAGGCCGGCCCCGGGATCTCCGCAACCGGCTTGCCGTCGGTTGCGTTCCATACGCGGACCGAGCCACCCCGACTGGCAGAGGCAATCCGGCTCCCATCGCGGCTATAGACGGCCCAGGTCACTTCCCCCTCGTGACCGCGAAGCGTCAGCAGGCTGCCCAGGCAGCGGCGGTGGAGGATCTGCCATTCCACGTTTCGGTGCGAGGGCGGGCACTCGTTCAGGTACTCCTCGGCGCTGGCCAGGTCGCCGCTGTCCTCGGGGCGGATGCTGCGGGGAGACGTCGGCTCCTTGCTCCACACCTCTTCCAGCGTGGCGCGGAGCGTCTCGGCTCGAAACGGCGGGCGTCCCGTGAGCAATTCGTAGAGGATCGCCCCCAGCGCATACACGTCGGCGGTCGGACCGACGCTCCGCACGCGCGTGGCGCCCCAGGCCTGCTCCGGAGCCATATAACTCGCCGTCCCCAGGATGGAGCCACTCAACGTGGTTCCCTCCTGCTCCAAACGCCGGGCCAGCCCGAAATCGGCGATTTTGGGCGTGCCGTCGGCCGTCAAGAGCACGTTGGCCGGCTTGAGGTCGCGGTGGAGGACGCCGCAGCGGTGGGCTTCGTGGACAGCCCGGGCGAGCGTCTCGACCAGGGTCACGGTCCGATCTATCGGCTGTGGTTCGCCGCTTATCCGGTCGTCGAGCGATCCACCGTCCACGTACTCGATGACCAGATACGGCATTCCATCCTGCCGCCCCACTTGGTAGATCTCCGCGATGTTGGGGTGATGCAGCCGGGCCGCTGCGTGTCCAGCGTGTCAAGGCTGACGAGCGTATCGTCGCCGAGCGCAGTCGCGTCGCGTCGTGCTACGGTCCGCTGGCCTACAACATCGAGAGCGTGGATCAGAACGTCGAGGGCGTGCTCAAGCCCAACGCGCCGCTGACGGCCGAGTGGAATCCTGACTTGCTGGGCGGAGTGGTCGCCATTCGTGGCGCGTTCGCTGATGGCTCGGCGTTGACCGCCATCCCGAATTACGCCCGCAACAACCGCGGTGATCGCTCCATTGTCTGGATCAAAGATCGCCAATGAAGCGACCTTGCACGGGCCGAGCGCGGGCCGTACCCATGTATATTCCGCCAGTGAACTCGAAGCCGTTGTGGCTCGCGGCCGCACGCGACTGCCGGCCTGGCACACCGAAGAGTGTTGCAGCGATGATCGACTCCGGACGCATTCTCGTCTCGGTCGCAGCCGCCCTTGCTGTCGTTCTGACTATCTGCGCGTCGTCGGCCGCCCAGGGTACTCAATCGGATTACCACCGCGCCAACAGCCTGCGCGCGCGGACTGAGGGCAAAGTCTTCAGTGGACATCTTCTGGCTCGACTTCCGAGACGTATCAGAATACCACCCATTCTTGACGCATCCCGTCGCGCCCCAGGTATCCCATACCTATATCTATGGTGGTCGGTTCCCCAAAGCCCCACCTCGGCTTGCCGATGACCTGAGCAACTCTGTCACTCTGACAGGTTTACAGTCGCGTGTTGGCGATGGCAGACGTGCCCGCAAGCCGGCGGACCACGCGCGATTTACCCTACCCGGTCCCACAAGGCCGGCAGGGCGTCGAACTCCAGGGCCCGTTCACACCAGGCGGCCACGCGGAATAATCCCGCCTCATCGTCCATGCGCCCGACAAGCTGAACGGCGGTCGGCATGCCGTCGGCGGCAAGGCCGCAGGGGATACTGACCACCGGCAGTCGGGCCAGGCTCCACGGCGCCTGGAAGTGCGGCGTGCCCGTGGTGGCGAGCGTGGCCGGGGCCGTAGTGTGTGTCGAGGGCATGACCAGCGCGTCGACGCCGTCCAACAGCCCGGCCGTCTGGCGTCGGAACTCTCGGTGCCAGGCCTTCGCCGCCACGTAGTCCACGGCCGTAATGGCAAGCCCTTCATCCAGCAGCGAAGCGATCATCGGACCGTACTGGTTGCGACAGGCTGCAAACCGCTCGCGGTGATAAGCCGCTGCCTCGACCGCCATGATCCGCCGGTGCATCTTCAGGGCGTCCCCAAACATCTGTGGCACGGCGAGCGGCTGGATCTCCGCCCCGGCGTGCAACAGTTTCTCCAACGCCGATAGCGTCACCTGTCGCACCGCCTCGTCGGCTTCTTCGAGCACGGTTTTCCCGAGCACTCCAAGCCGGGGCGGACCCCACGGCCTCAGCGGTCGCGGCGCAGCCACACCCAGAAGACAATGCAGCAGCAGGGCGAGATCGCTGACCGTGCGGGCCATCGGGCCGGGATGATCCAGACTCGTGCTCACCGGCACGATGCCCTCGGTGCTCAGCTTGCCGAAGGTCGGCTTGCAGGTGGCCACTCCGCAATAGGACGACGGCCGGACGAGCGACCCGCCGGTCTGCGTGCCCAAGGCCCCCAGGCACATGCCCATGGCCAAGGCGGCGGCCGACCCGCTGCTGGAGCCGCCCGGCGTGTGGGCCAGGTTCCAGGGATTGCGTGTTGGCGAGGGATCGAAACAGGCGAACTCGACCGTGACCGTCTTGCCCAGGATGGTCGCGCCGGCCCGACGCAGGGCGGCGACCAGCGGCGCGTCGGCCGGGGCTACCTGATGTCCGCACAGCGGCGAGCCCGCCCCAGTGGGAAGCCCCTGGACGTCGATAATGTCCTTGATACCGACGGGGATGCCGTGCAGGGACCCACGCCACTGGGCGAGGGCCGCCTCGCGGGTCCGCTCCGCTGCGGTCTGACGGGCTCCGGCCTCATCGACCAGCACCCAGGCGTGTACCGCGTCCTCATGCTTGTGAATCTGCCGTAGACACCGGTCGAGCAATTCCAGCGGCGTCAGCTTGCCGGCGCGAATCTGCCGGGCGGCATCCACGATGGAAATCGGCGCAGGCATCGGGCTGTGCTGGTCCGGTTCTCTTGGCTTCACGCCGGCCATTATACTGCGTCCTGTGGACCGGGAAGAAGAGTGGGAATCGGGCTGAAAGGCCCCAAGAGCTGGCGTCGGCCGCGATCCTCTTGTGCTTCGGGAGCAGGGGGATATAGAATCGAGGGAGCGATTAGAGCACGCTTTCCGCGATCCCAATTCATCGCAGAGGAGTGGGGAATGTCATCGGAATCTACGAGCATTGCTTGCGACGTCCGAGGCGGAGTGGCTCGGCTTACCCTGAATCGGCCGCCGCTGAATATCCTGAACATCGCCATGATGGAGGAGATCAACTCCGCTCTGGATGCGCTGAAGTCGAAGGACGACGCCAGACTGCTGGTGATCGACCACGAGGGCAGGGCTTTTTCGGCCGGGGTGGACATCAAGGACCACACGGCCGACAAGGTGGAAGCGATGATCGAGATCTTGCACCGCATGTTCCAGTCGCTCGGGGCGTTGGATCTGCCCACGCTGGCGGTTGTCAAAGGGGCTGCCTTAGGCGCCGGCTGCGAGCTGGCGACGTTCTGCGATATGGTCGTCGCTTCGGATCAGGCGATGTTCGGTCTGCCGGAGATCAAGGTGGGCGTCTTCCCTCCCATCGCCGCGGCCGTCCTGCCCCGCCTGATCGGCCGCAATCGCGCGCTGGAGATGATTTTGACCGGCGAAGTGTTTGGGGCTGAGGAAGCTAGGCAGATGGGACTCGTGAACCGAGTCTTCCCGGCCGAAGGCTTCCGCGACAAGGCCAACGAGTTCATCGCCAAGCTGACGTCGTTGAGCGCCCCGGTGCTGAAGCTGGCCAAACGCGCCGTGGACCGGGGACTGTACGTGAGTGTCGATGAGGCGATGTCGAAAGCGAATGAGATTTACCTGGGCGAGCTCATGAGCACCGAGGACGCCCATGAGGGATTGACGGCGTTTCTGGAAAAACGCAAACCGCAGTGGATGAACAAGTAGCCGCTCGTCCTTTGGAGTGCGGCGATTCATCGCCGCTTTCTTTTAGGCGAGCGTGATACCCGAGCGTCCTCGGCGGTTTGCGAAATGAGCCCGATCCAACCCAAAGCGGCGATGAATCGCCGCACTCCAAAAGCCGCCGCCACGGATCAGCCCCGGTGAGGCGGCGGAGCTTCGCTCCAGGTGGTGCCGGGCTTCTCCACCGTGTAGTAGACCCGGATGTTCTCGGTGTCCTCGAAGATGCGGGGGACCAGTTGGACCGGCATGCCGATCTGGATCTGTTCGGCCTGGATGGTGTCGCCGAACCAGCCCAGGGCCCGGCCGCCCTCGGCCAGCTCCACCACGGCGATGGTGTAAGGGACCTTGTCCTCAAAACCGGTCGGGGCGGCGTCGATCCGGGTGTAGGTGTAGAGCGTTCCCTGGCCGGTGTATTGTTTGAACTCATAGTTTGCGGACATGCACTCAGGGCAGTCGGCCCGGGGTGGAAAAGTTTGAAAGCCGCAGTCCTTGCAGCGCGAGCCCATGAGCCGGCCCTCCTTCAAGTACACCGCGAAGTCTTGGACCTTGGAGTATGGCACGAAGCTCACCTTCCCAAACCAGCTAAACATACACTACGACCTTTCAATGAAGGATGAAGGATGAGGGATGAGAGATGAAGGATAAAGGATAAAACACATCGGCTCCATGCGTCTCCCATCTCTTATCCCTCATCTCTTATCCCTCATCCCTCATCAGTCTCTCCTGAAAATGTGGACGAAGCAGTACTGGCCGATGCCGCCCACGTTGTGGGTCAGGCCCACGTCGGCACCCGGCACCTGGCGCGGGCCACAGTCGCCACGGAGCTGGGACACGATCTCGTAGGCCATCGAGACCCCGGTGGCGCCGATCGGATGCCCCTTGGCTTTCAGTCCGCCGTCCACATTCACCGCGGTCTGGCCGCCGATGTAGGAGCATTTTTCTTCGATGAAGCGCCCTCCCTGCCCCTTCTCGCAGAAGCCCAGGTCCTCGTAGGCCATGATCTCGGCGATGGTGAAGCAGTCGTGGACCTCGGCCACCTTGACGTCCCGGGCCGTGACCCCGGCCTGCTTGTAGGCCTGTCGGGCAGCCTCCTGGGCTGAAGGCAGCGAGGTCAGGTTGGGGCGATGGAGCACCGACATGCTGGCCGTTGCGCAGCCCAGCCCGGTGAGCCAGACCGGGCGTTTGCTCAGGGCCTTGGCCTTCTCCTCGGAGGCGAGGATCAGGCAGGCCGCCCCGTCGGCGTTGGCGCAGCAGTCGTAGACGCACAGCGGCGAGGCCACCAGGTCCGAGGCCAGGGCTTGCTCCAGGCTGATCTCTTTCTGGAACAGCGCCTTGGGATTCATGGCGCCGTAGTGGTGGTTCTTGACGGCCACCTTCAGCAACTGCTCCCGCGTGGTGCCGTACTGGTGCATGTGGCAGTTGGCGAACATGGCATAGTAGCCGGGGAAGGTGGTGCCGAAGACTGACTCCCACTGCACGTCGCCGACTCGGCCCATGAGGGCCAGGATCTCGGCCGTCGACAGCTCGGTCATCTTCTGGCAGCCGATCACGGCCACCACCTCGTGCAACCCGGCCTGGATCGCCATGTAGGCCGTGCGAATCGCCGCGCTGCCCGAAGCGCAGGCCACTTCGGTCAGCCAAGTGGGCTTGGGGTTCAGGTTCAAGTACTCCTGGACCACTCCGGCCACCGACCGCTGCTTGTGGTACTCGGGCACGGCCGCAACGACCGAGGCATCCAACTCGTCCCGCGAGATGCCGGCGTCCTGAATTGCCATGCGGAATGCCTCGAAGGCCAGCTCCTGCACCGTGGCGTCGCTCCGCCGGCCGAACCTGCCGTGTCCGATTCCAATCACTCCGACTCGTGGCATAGAATCTCCAAATCAAGCATCCGCGGCTAGGAGCGAGGTAGGCGGTCTCTCAACACCTTGCGGAGCACCCCGTGGCGGTTCGAACGCAGGTTGAGTGAGAAGATGACGAATATGTGGTACTGCGGTGTCATTAAGCGCAAAAACGTCACCCGCTCGCGTTGCTAGGCCATTGCCGAGTACGAATCGCATGAAACCCGCAATGGCCTTTGGAGCAAAATGCGAAAGCTGTTTAAACTCCAGTGCCGTCATCTTCCGTTTCTCCAGGAATCTCTCCCAGAGCTCGCGCCGTTCAAGGATGTTGGCACGGGCAGCTCTAGCCTTGTGAGGAGTCCAGTCGGAGAAGTACCGAGATGCCCCGTGAATCAGAGCGGCAGGTGGGTCTTCTGTGCTCACTGTGGAGCGAGGAGAGCTTTCTTCGGATTGGACGGCAGTATGCGGCTGCTTTGTCGACGCTTTCCAGATCGCTGTCTCAACGTCGCGATACCGAGCGATGGTCCGCGGAGGGTTAACGCTGACATCAACGAACTGCCCGTACCTACGAGCGATGTTGCCGGTCGTGGTAGGTAACGACTCGGCCATGGCCCGTTTGGCGGCGTCCGAAGGTTTGCGGCGGATCCCTTGGTGGAGCACGAGCATCTCGATTCCCAAATGCTCCCAATCAATATAGAAGTCTTCATAACGATCGTCGCTTGTTTGTATCCTGAGTCTGACGTTCGGACGCGTCAAGTCCGGCTGGAGAATACGAAGATGATGCCAGATTTGGGAGGCTCTTCCATCATCTGTTCGTCCGGTGGCCACCTTGGAGGTCACTCGAACGGATGTCGGCTCATGCGGAGTGGCTTCCGCCGCTGAGGAGCAGCGGACGCCTTGTTCCACAGAGAGCGAAGACGGAGTAACTTGAGATACCGCAGGTATCAAGAACGCACTGGCAATCGTTATGTCTGGAGAGGAATGCTGTTCGAGTAGGAGAAACGTTGTCGTTTCGCTCTGGAACATGCGCACCATGGTAAGGATGTACCGCTGGCAGCCCCGGAATCTGGCCTGAAGTTCGCGTTCATAGTCGGCGCGGAGTTTTGCCAGATTGTCCCCGTCGTGACCCAAGACCACCCACGCATGAGGCCGAAACTCACCATCCACGACGTGGCGAGCAAGGGTCTGTTCTACGACGCCGTCAAGAACGTAGCCTTCCTTAAGACTAGGCGTGGCACTATTCACTACGTTGTCGAGCGGTTTCAGGCGTGCACGCAATTCGCGAGCTAGGCTTTCCTTGTCGACGCGGCCTGATGCCAGCGCGCGCGACTGGTCAAAGAAATTGGAGCCTTCTTTCCATTCCGCTTCCACGAGCCAAAGTTCCCGTTTCCATGGGCACCAAACTAAACCGTCCGGATGTTTCTGCTTTTGCGTCGCCCAGTCAATGTGGCTCTTGTACCAGTCAAGGAAGTGGGAATCGACGCCGAAAAGCCCCGTTGCCAGGCGCGGAAGGTTGGGAACTAGGTGCCTCGTTTCTTCGACTCGGCTCAATTCCACGAGTGTTTCCATAGTTCAGCCCTCCGGATTAGCATGTTTGGGAGCATGCTAACGAAATCGATAGCCTGCCCGGAACAGCGGCCGGGTGGCACGCCCCGAGGCCCTGCGAAAGGCGTTGGTTGATCAGTGACACATGCAAGCCAAGCCATCGAAGACTCTGGGCGTGCCACCCGACCGTTTCATGACGGATTCATGCCCAACATTCGATACACGAATGTACTGTAGTTGTAAGGGATGTACCGCGAAGCCAAACAGAGTTGTTGAATGCGTTCTACAACGAAAGCGAGAGCCGCGATATCAACGTCAACTGTCTTTGTGAAATACGTGCCAGCCTTTATCGTACCACCTTCATGTTGCAAGTCGCGCCACGCTTTCTCGATGCAATACTTTCCAGCCACATGAACAATATCTGGCAGCCGATTCTGTGGAATCGTCGGATGCGGATTGTTAAATTCAGCCATGGTTGTTTTCAATTTGTCAGCGCTGATGCCGTCGCACGCAAAGATGATCTTCAGCGGCCACCAGTTTATGAATGGGTTGGCAATCCCAATTCGTTCCCAGTCAAAATCACGTCGGTGCTGTGGAATAGAAGCGATGTTCTCTACCGCCTCGCGGAGTTGCGCGGAATCCAAATTGGACTTGACCGAGGCAACGGCGAGCGTTCCATCAACACAGGCGAACGTTTTACCGCATCCATCGAGGTTGTGGAAATTGAACTGTGGGCAGGCATCAGTATTAACGATGACATCGAGTTGCCTGGACTCTTCTCCTTCTTGGTTGAAAAGAAAGCCACCAAGATTGACGTTGCAAGCAGAGGGCAAATGCGCCCGAAGGAATTTAAGGTAAAGCTGTTCTCGGGCGATTCCAATATCAGTCGTATTCGGGAAGATGGAAGCTGCATCGGCTTCACCACGCAGGACGGTAGCAACGCCATCGTAGTAGCGATTAAGTCTGTCGAAAAAAGGAGCGGGCACTTTACTGTTCCTTTGGAACGGGCCGGCTGGCACGCCCGGAGGCTATGCGAAGGGCGTGGTTGATCAGTCGCCTCATCCAACCCACGCCCGTGGAAGCCTCAGGGCGTGCCACCCGACCCGGTCGCACCGCGCGGCCCCCATTTCTGGGGCTGCCAACGATCGAATATAGTGGCGCTCAAATCGCTTGTCAACAAGCCTCCCCCGAAGCAACGGCCCCTGGATAACCCTCAGTCCTCCCTGGAAAAAGGCTTACGCGGGCCGGCCTTGGATTTCGCCACCAATGCCTGAAACTTCGGATCGGACTCGAGCAACTCATCCATCAGGTTGTCATCTTCCCGCGGATCCAACGGCTGAATAGCCAGCAGCCGTTGATCCGGCATCTCCACAACGACGGTCTGACCCGATTCGGCGCACTCATCCAGTGTCTTCTTGAGGTCCGCTTCCAGACGGCTCAACGGTATGGTCTTGATGGCCATGGAACTCCTCTCCTTCCACGATCAATCTGTTGCCCACTTTTCGGCCCACGATGAGCAGTCCCTCGTTAGATGTACTGTCCGCCGTCGATCTGGATCACCTCACCGGTGATGTGCCGGGAGAGATCGGAGCAGAGGAACGTCACCAGGTGGGCGACGTCCTCGGGCGTGGCGAAGCGGCCCAGGACGGTTTCTTCCAGGGCCTTGGCCTGGAACTCCATGGGGATCTTCTGCATCATGTCGGTCAGCACCATGCCCGGGGCGATGCAATTGACGTTGACGTTGAACCGGCCCAACTCCTTGGCCAGGGTTTTCGAGAGCGCGATCTCCCCGCCCTTGGATGCGGCGTAGTTGGCCTGGGCGAACTTGCCTCGCAGGCCGTTGATCGAGGAGATGTTGACGATCTTGCCGTACTTCTGGTCCTTGAAGACCATGGCGGCGGCCTTGTTGTAGTTGAAGTAGCCCTTCAAGTTGACCGCGATCACCTGGTCCCATTGCGCTTCGGTCATCTTCCAGATCACGGCGTCGGACGTGATGCCGGCGTTGCAGACGAGAATGTGGAGGCCGCCGAAGGCCGCAACCACCTGCGAGACCATTTGTTCCGCGTCGGCGTAGCGCGAGACGTCGGCTTTGACGGCCAGGCCCTTGCGGCCCAGCTTCTCGATCTGGGCCACCACGGCGGCGGCCTCGGTGTCGTGGCGGCGGTAGTTCACGGCCACGTCGACACCCTCGCGGGCCAGCTCCAGGGCGATCGCGCTGCCGATGCCCAGGCTCCCGCCGGTAACGATCGCCGCCTTGCCTTTCAGTCCGAGATCCACGACCTACGGTCCTTCATAAACCAAGGAGAATAGACATTGCCTTCGCGATCTGTAGCATGTACGAGTCGTTCAAATGTCCCAGAACCTTGATGATACGACGCTTATCTACAACTCGAACCTGCTCGCACAACACTACTGAATCTTGACTCAAGCCGCCAACACTTGCTGGAACCAACACGTGCGAAGGCAAGAGCGCGCGACGTATTTTTGTCGTAAACGGTGCAATGATCGTGTGAGGGCTCACTGCGTTCGCACGATCAATCTGCAGAACGACAGCCGGGCGTACTCCTGCTTGTTCCGTGCCGACCACTGGGTTGAGATCGCACAACACGATATCGCCGCGTGAAACGGTTTCCTTTACCATTGGATTTCCCCGCGTGCCAAACGGTCCTCGTAATCTTCGAGACCGGACAAATAGTCAGAGAAACCTGCGTCAGAGAGTTCTAGCGATTCGCTGAACTGATTCCAGAGTTGCCAGCGAATGGTATCCTGACGCACCAGCAAGAAATCTATATAGTCGTTCACTTCCTGGACGAGTGATTCGGGCAACTGATGAATCTTCGCTATGGTTGTATCATACGGGGTCATTTTTTCGGTCCTCCGGGGGCGTCAGATACCGGGGCGAGGGTGTTCCCATAAATCTATTCTACAACGTTGTTTCATCGCCGGCCCCCGCCGCCGAGAGGTATCCCCTTGCCGGTAAGTTTCCTGGCGCGGAAGGCCCCCCAGAGGGCCGCTCCAAGGGCTCCGGCCAGTGCCGAGTTCTCATGGCTGCGGATCTCCAGGGGCACTCCCTGTTGGGCGGCGGCTTCCCGCATCGCGGCGAGCAGTCCGACGTCGGCGGCCAGTCCTCCGGTGACCAGGGCGACCCCCTGGGCCCCGACCGAGGTCAACAGCGGCAGGCAACGACCGGCCATCGATTGGTGGATCCCTTTGAGGATATTGGGGATTGCGATCCCTCGGGAGACCATGTTAATCACGTCGGTCTCGGCCAACACGGCGCAGATCGAGGAGCAGGGCTCGGGGTGGTCGGCCTCGAGCGAGAGCGGCCCGATCTCGGCCAGCGTGACCCCCAGGTAGCGACCGATGTTCTCCAGGAACTGGCCGGTGCCGGAGGCGCATTGGCTGGTCATGCGGTGGCCGAGCACCTTGGCGTTCTCGTCCATCAGCATAGCGCGGGTGTGCAGGGCGCCGATGTCGATGACGGAGCGGGCCTGGGGTTCAAGAAACAGGCCGCCCCGGGCGTGGGCCGTCATGCCGTAGAAGTGCCCGGTCCGGAACGAGACGATGTCCCCCTCGCCGGTCGTGGCCACATAGGCCAGGTCCTCGCGGCGAACCCCGGCCTTGGCGAGCGTCTCGGAGAAGGCAGCCTGGGCGACCCGGGCTAGGTCCCGGCGGCGGATTCGCTCAAAGCGGCCGGCCAGCATCCGCGCCCTGTCCTCTTTGGGGATCTCGAGGACCACGATCTTGATCGCCGAGGAACCGACGTCGATTCCGGCAGTCAGCAAGGCTTCAGGTTGGTTGGGTTGGTTGGGTTGGTTGGTCTGGGTCATCATGCTCAGGTCACAACGGCGGATTTTTGGGGATCCAAGACCGGCCTCAGCGGCTGGCACGTCTCTGGTGCGCGCATGGCGAACAGCGCGGCGCCCAGGGCTCCCGTGTAGATTGAATCGGCCGAGAGGTTCAGCTTCATCCGGCCGTAGTTCTCGGCGACCAGGTTGAGCAGGGCATCCACGGCGGCCGGGTTCTTGGCCACTCCGCCGGTGAAGGTGAACTCGTTTCGGACCCCGCCGGACCGGGCCAGCAAGGACATGGCCTTGAGGATGATCGCCCGGTGCAGCCCGGCGAGGATGTCCTCCCGGCGTTGCCCCAGCGAGAGCCGCTCGCGGACCTCGGTGCCGGCGAAGACCGTGCAGGTGGAGTTGATGCAAACGGGGTGCTTGGATTTTGCGGCCAGCAGTCCGATCTCGTGCAGGCCGAGGTTCATCTCGTCGGCGATATAGCCGAGGTATCTTCCGCAGCCGGCCGCGCAGCGGTCGTTCATCTGGAAGGAGGTCACGATGCCTTGCTCGTCAATCTGGATCGCCTTGGTGTCCTGCCCGCCGATGTCGAGGACCGTGGCCGTGCCCGGAAAGAGCGCATGGGCGCCGAGGCCGTGGCAAAGGATTTCGGAGCGGATCTGGTCCTTGGAAAACGGCAGCCGCTGGCGGCCGTAGCCGGTGCCGACGCCGGCGACCTGATGGAGCTCGACCTCTGCGGCGCGGTTGACCGCCTGGCGGAGCTCGGGGAGCAGGTCGTCCATGGCTTCCAGGGCGACGAAGGCGTGCTCGTGGAAGCTTCCGGCCTCCGACGGGGTGTTCTCGACTTCGAGGATAGCCTTGTCGTAGAGCCCGGCCAGCAGGTCGAAGCCCGGGCCGCCGCTGGCGGCCTCCTGTTCGGCCAGATGGAGGTAGCGGCTGCCGGCCAGGTCGCGGAAGAAATCGCTCTTGAGCTTGGACCTTTCCGCAAAGAGCTTGGCGGCCTCCTTTTCCGTGCGCTGGAGGATCCGCTCGACGCAGTCGCGAACCTCGGCGCCGAGCCCTTGCCTGTCGAGCAATTCGTGCAGGACGTTCCCCAGAGTGCGAAGCTGCGCCACGTACTGCTCCTGCCGGAAACGCCGCTCGAGTTTGGCCAGCAAGTTCTTGGTACGGTTTCGGTCGATGCCGGCCCGGCCCAGTTCCGAGGCAACCATCCAGAACCTGGTGTTGATGAGGGCCTCGGTCAGGGCCACGTGGCAAGCCACATCGTAGCTACAGCGGCTGTTGGTGATGCCCCGGCCAACGATCACCCCTGCATCGTCGAGGATCACGGCCTTGGTGGTCGTGGAGCCGAGGTCAATTCCCAGGTAGTAGTTCAC
>CAYTJV010000173.1:0-13073 GCA_964438165.1 uncultured Planctomycetaceae bacterium
CGGTCTTCGCTTAATGCGCCGCAGAGCGACGGGACTTGCGTTCCCACGCAGAGCGTGGGAACGAGGAACACTCCAAAGGTCCGCCCTGCCATCTTGAATGTCCCAGATTCAGACGTCATCATGGTGGGACCCTCCGAGGCAATCTGAATATGAATATCGGCGAAACGCTCATCGAGGATACCTTTGCCGAGGCGTTCCGGATGCGCTACTGCCGGGCCATTCTGACCGCGGTGGACGAATACTGGCTCCAGACCGCGGCCGGGGAGATGACCGGTTATGCCGCGTCGGTCATCGGCTGCGACGCCGAGGCAGGCGTGGAACGCACGCTCACTGCCGAGGAAACCCCCGACGGCCGGCCGGGCGCAGCCGTGCTGCTGTTCGGATTTTCGACGGAGGGCCTCGCCAAGGCGGTCCCCAACCGCATCGGGCAGTGCGTTATGACCTGCCCTACCACGGCGGTCTTCGACGGGTTGGCCCAGGCCGAAGAGAAGATCCCGCTCGGCAAACATCTCCGCTTCTTCGGCGATGGGTTTCAGAAGAGCAAGCTCATCGCCGGTCGCCGCTACTGGCGCATTCCGGTCATGGACGGCGAATTCCTCGTCGAAGAGAGCCTGGGCGTGGGCAAGGGGGTCGGCGGCGGCAACATCATCCTCCAAGCCGTCGACGCCGCCACTGCACTAGCCGCCGCACGCCGGGCCGTCGACGCCTTGGCCGCCGTGCCCGGCGTCATCACCCCGTTTCCCGGCGGCGTGGTGCGCAGCGGCAGCAAGGTCGGCTCGCGTTACAAGAAGCTCCGCGCCTCGACCAACGACGCCTACTGTCCCACCTTACGCGGCCGCACCGAATCGCGCCTCCACCCGGAGGCCCACTGTGCCTACGAGATCGTCATCGACGGCGCCGACGAGCCCAGCGTGGCCGCCGCCACGGCCGCCGCCATCCGCGCCGCCGCCGGACCCGGCGTCCTCCAAATCGGCGCCGGCAACTACGGCGGGAAGTTGGGCAAGTTCCATTTCCACCTGCACCAGGTGCTCGATTGAGCCGACGCCAACCTAAGGCGCATCTCGCATGAGTGCCTTGAATCCGGCTTGAACGAAGTGCTGATCGAACGTCAATGCCTCCTTCACGCCTGCGTGCCGCATCACGACAAACGAGAGGCAGTCGGTCATCCCCCATTCCTTGTCCTCGTGCGACCTGTACAAGGCAAACGCTTCTGCGAACAAGCCCAGGCTGAGGCGAACCACTTCCACGTCTTCCGAGGAAAGAAAGTGCTCGATCACTTCGACCGCCTGCCGCTTGAAGTTTCGGGCCAAGGCGTTGCCGATCTCGACCAGCACGGCGTCCGTAACAAGGAAACGCTCACCGTCGTAGCGCTCCGCCAGCTCTGCGGCGCGAGCGTGATACTGATCGCGCTGGTTGATCAGAGCGACCACAAACAGCGTGTCAATGAATATTATTTTCGACACGCTTCTCTCCGCTCAGGTAGAGGTCCAGGTTGGCGGCGAAGTCCGAAGGGGCGTCGATGCTGACGCACCGCAGCTTGGAGAGGATCCCCGGCTTCTGAGACGCTGCCTTCGATCCAACGAACTGTCGGATCAAATGGTACAAGTCGTCGAGGTCTTCTTCGGGCGTGCGGTCGACTTCAGCTTGGATCAGTTCTTTAGTGGTCATAACGATGGTCCTGCCTGGGGGTTCCTGGCCCTATTATATGGCCTGCGGGGTGGTGCGTAAACCTGAAACCGGCGGACAGCATTGAATATCGTGGTCTTTTGTGCATGGCAGGGGAAACGCGAATATCGTATCCTATTGCCAGGAAACAGGCTTCATCCGTAGACGGGGGAAGGCATCATGTGTGGCGATTCGTCGAAGATTGGTTGCACGACGTGGTTTTCAGCCACGCTACCACTTGCTGTGTTGCTGACGGCGGCCGGCACGCTGGCGGCGCCGCCGGGACGGGAAACCCCTTTCGGCCTGGCAGCGCGGGCGGATAGCACGGATCTCCGGCCCAAATTTCAGAGCTGGGGGCTTGAGCCGCGGTCGCAAGGTCCTCGGGGCACGTGCTCCGTGTTCGTCGTCACTCAAGCGTTGGAATACGCGATGGCCAGCCGGCAGGGACGCGGCACGCGGTTGAGCGTCGAGTTCTTGAATTGGGCGTCGAACCAGACGATCGGCCAGAAGGAAGACGGCGGATTCTTCTCCGATCTTTGGTCGGGCTACGCGGCGCACGGGATCTGCCGGGAAGAAGAGATGCCCTATCGGGCCGAGTTCGATGCGAAACTCCGTCCCAGCGACGAGGTGCGCGATCATGCCCGGCAACTACGGGACATCGGCCTGCGGCTCCATTGGATCAAACCGTGGGACGTGACGACCGGCCTCACCGATCAGGAGTTCCTGGAGATCAAGCAGACGCTTCGCCGGCAGTGGCCCGTGTGCGCTGGACTGCGCTGGCCGAAGCAGGAACGATGGGAAAACGGCGTCTTGAAGATGGCCCCGCCGGAGGGCGTTCACGATGGACACAGCGTCTTGTTGGTCGGCTTCCGCGACGACCCCGCTCAGCCGGGCGGTGGCGTGTTCCTGCTCCGCAATTCGAGCAAGGGCCCGCGCAACGGCTCGATGACCTACGAGTTCGCCCGAGCGTATATGAACGACGCCGCCTGGATCGACTGCGTGGACTGCGTAGGTGGTGCTCCGGACCAGCGCGGCGAAGCCGGCAACCTAGATTGGTCTTGGGGCTTAGGTCTTGGGTCTTCGTGCCAAGACCCAAGACCAAAGACCAAAGACCAAAACCTGCCTGCTCCCATGGGCCGCAATCGCCGCGTATCGAGCAATCAGCAGCCCGACTGGAATTCGGAAAACCTCGACATGAACTGGCTCATGCCGGGCCAGTCGGTCAACATGCCGGTCCTCGAAGGGCCGGGGGTCATCACGCACATCTGGCTCACCAGCCACGCCGGCTGGGTGGGCGAGCTGAATGCCCTGAGCCTGCGGATCTACTGGGACGGGAACAAGGAGCCCGGGGTCGAAGTGCCGCTGGGCGATTTCTTCGCCGTCGGGCAGGGAAAGCCCGCCGTGGTCGAAAGCGTCCCCGTGCAAGTATCGCCCACCGGGGCGCTGACGTGCTACTGGCGCATGCCCTTCCGCAAATCGGCCCGCATCGTGGTGACCAACGACAATCCGGACCGCTCGACGGGCCTGTACTGGCAAGTCGACTGGGTGCAAGTACACGACGTGCCGCCCCAGACGCCTTACTTCTATGCCCGTTATCGCCAAGAACATCCGGCGGCGCTGGGCCGCGATTATACGATCGCCGATCTCGAAGGCCGAGGGCAATACGTGGGCAGCGTGCTCTCGGTCACCCTGGCCCAGGACGGCTGGTTCGGCGAGGGCGACGATTTCTTCTACATCGACGGCGAGAAGGTGCCCAGCCTGCAAGGCACCGGCAGCGAGGACTACTTTAACGACGCCTGGGGATTTCGGCCCCGAACGGGTCCCTGGTTCGGCCAGCCGCGGTGGCAAGGCGACTCGGCCGGCGACAGCGGCGCGTGCTACCGCTGGCACCTGCTCGATCCGGTCCATTTCGCGAAATCACTCAAACTGACAATCGAGCACAAAGGCAACCGACCTGACGATACGGAGGGTTTCTATCTCGAGCGCCCCGACTTCTTCTCGAGCGTGGCCTTCTGGTACCAGGAAGGCGAGCCGAAACCCTTCGGCAACTTGCCGCCGTGGCCCGAGCGGCGGGTCCCTTGGCAATATCATCATCTGGTGCGCACGTTCCGCCAGGCGCAATCGACGGGCATTGCGAAAGCGGCCGTGGAAACGACAGGGTTCTTCGGGGCCCGGCCTGTGCTCTCGTGGCCGAACAAAACGGCCGGCGCCGTGCTCACGCTCCCCTTCCAGGTCGCCGAAGACGGCCGCTACGCCGTGCGCCTGACGGCGGCCAACGGGCCCGGACTGGGTGCTTATGACATCGAGATCGACGCGAGGAAAGCGATCCAGGCCGATTTCCGCGCCCCCGAAGATTCCGAAGCCGACCTCTTGCTCGGCGCGCACGTTTTGTCGAAAGGCAACCACCTGCTCTCGTTCCGGACGGCCACGAGTTCCGACCGGGTGGGGCCATTAGCCGTCGAGATGCTGCGCCTGTTGAAACTTCCGCCGGAGGCCAAACGCACGGAGCGCACCCACAACGAGGCCCATTTCATTCGCTTGGGGATCGGCAGGGCCGTGTACGCCTTCCGCCTGGCTTACGGCGAGCTGCCCGATTCCTTGGAAACGCTCGTCAAGTCGGGCATTATGCCAAAGCGCTACTTGAAGGACGAAAACTTCCTCCCCTTGCGATCGCGGCGCGAGGGCGACCACCTCGTGGTCGAGAGCCCCCGCCCCGGCGGCTGGAGCCACCGCTGGCAAGGCCTCGACGCTCGACGCTGACGAGCCCAGCCGTCCTACGATGATTGTCGCCCGAACCAAGACTTCCGAAGTCTTGGAGACTTCGGAAGTCTGCCCGGCGCGACCTTCACCACGCGAGAAAGGCGCGGTACGCGATCCAGGCCGACGGCATTGAGATCATCAACGCCACGATCGCTGCCACGGCCAGTGGAACACGGCCACGGGCGCCCAGCCAGGTCAATGCAACCAACAGCACCAGGGCCGCCAATCCCATGGTCGGAAACATGAGAATTCGATCGGGATAAGAGGAGAGCATCCCCGGCACGAACCCCGGCAAGATCGGCCAAAGCCTGAGCCAGAACCAACTAATCCGCGGGTAGTTGATCCAGAGGACCCAACTGAACGGCGCGTACAGGCAAATCACTACGGTCCCAACGGAAGACAGCCAGCGCATCAGGTTTGTCCGAAGGTGGTTCATGGCTCAGCCATTCAGGCCGTTTGCTGCAAGCTGAACGTCAACGGGAACAATCTGTCCCGAGAGAGAAAGTCGACAATTTGCCGAAGATCGTGTTCTGCTTCGCCCAGCGGCACATCACCTGGTATCGTGGGGTCCTTAGCGTAGACTTCAGCGGTCGCTTGCCACTCCTCGGTGAATGTGTGAATCCCTTGACAGTCGACGCAGCGAGACTGACATGCGAGACGGAACTCGGTTCCAACAACGTGCCAGAAGCCCATCTCGCCCAAACGCCGCTTGCGACAGATTCTTGACAGGTCGTAAAGGTCCTTTGCCCGAGGGGGATGAATTTTCAGGCTCAGTTCCTGATGCTCGATCGACGCAGAAGGTATCGCACCGGGCTCCGGGCCTCAAAGTAGTCCGTTACGGCAGTGTGTGTCGATCGTCGCAGGTGCTCAAGCTCATTCTAGCCGACGGCCAAGTTCGCAGCGACGTGGGCAAGGCTCGCGTCGATGTCGAGAGACGCCCTCACAGGCTCATCCAGCAAGAGTCGAAGGACTCTCGCGCCTTTGTACACCAGCCTTTCAGACAGCTCAGAACTCAGCGCCAACGCCCTGAACACTTCATCCAGCGTCTCCGATTTCCATTGGTCGTAAGCCGAAAGCATGGATCAAGGTCCGTAGACCAGCCAGGGAGTCTTCAAGTTGTGATAGCTCATGCCTGGGAAAAGCTGCCGATACGCCGACTGGTCGTCGGGATCCAACCGGGAGAGATAGCGTTTTATGACGCCGGAGAGCCTATCGCGAGGCACGTAATCAAGGTCGTCGAGCATATACCCCAGCCGCTGAACTGAGGGCAGGTAGTCCATCGCGAGCAAGTAGTCGGCAATCCGATCTTCGTTGAGTCTTCCCAACCCCTCTTCCCACGCTTCAAACACGACTGCGGGGCCACCACAGCTCAGAGGTCGATGGAGGGTATCCAAGAGAGTCTGCTCAAGCGTTGTGATTCGGATCACTGAGAGCGGTCCAGTATAGCGAAGCTGCACGCTGGGAACCAGTCGCTCCTCGCGCATCGTTTTGTAGTAGGGCCGACCATCGTGACTAAACAACTTGGTGCCAAACGGATCGATCGTCCTGGAAGATCGAGTTGGGGATGCTGGCTTGGGTGACTTCCGCTGCCCTGGCAGGGATGGAACGACCTGGGGAATCGCAATGTGGTGATGTGCGGGAGGCTGGGTGGTCAAGCCATGGAAAGCAATCGCGCTGAAGTAGCAGATCACGCCTTCTGCCCAATACGCCTGCAACAACTCAAGCGGGTTTGGGGTCGCCGAGTGCTGCTTTGTCAAATCCAGACAGAAGAACGTCGTGCGCGCGACAGCCTTTTCGGCCCCGTAGTCTACAGGGACCGGTGTGAGCAGACCGATCCCAAGCAGCCAGCCCTTGATTTCGGCTTTGGTGAAGCGGAGACGGAATGTCTCGCTCTCCAACTCGTTGAACAACCGGTGCAAAGTGTGTTGCGAAAGGCAGTGGGGATTGAGCTCCGTGGACGGCTCCCTGGAAAGCCTCTTCACCAGGGCGAGAAGGAAGGCATCCTGCCACGCAGGCGAACGATTCGGCATTGGGCTGACTCTCCGCCTTAGTGATATGCTTGCATAGCAAGCATATCACTAAGGCGGAGAAATGTCAACCCCTTCATGGCAATTTCTTCCCGCAGAATTGCTAATGATAGTTCACAGCGATGCCCGATATGCTCTGCATTGCAGAGCATATCGGGCATCGCTGTGCGTGTCAACCCCCTTAGATACGTCGATCCCACACGCGCCCCCTCTATCGGAGGATGCATGATGGGTGCCGTCGGCTCCTGGCGTTCGTCAAAACGCAGTTTTCGAATCGGACGCCACCCACGCTTTTGCCGGCGACGGCCGCCCGAAGAAATAGCCCTGGCCGAGCTCGAATCCGACGTCCTGGCACGCGGCAGCCTCTTCGGCGGTCTCCACGCCTTCGGCCAGCGGGGCGGCGTCGAGGCTTCGCACGATCTGGACCAGCGATTGGACCATCTGCCGCCGCTCCCGAGAAAAGTTGGTGATGCCGCGGATCATGTGCATGTCGAACTTGATTACGTGCGGCGGCACTTCCGCCAGCTCCAAGAGCCGCGATTGCCCGGCCCCGAAGTCGTCGTACGCCAGGTGGATCCCCAGCTCATCGCAACGTTGGCGCAGGCTCGCCAGCAGGCTCAACGACGTGGCCGCGGCCTCGTGGACCTCCAGCACGATCGCCAACTCGGGGAACTCATTGCGCAACTCGGCGAGCGAATCGAGGAGCTTCGGACTGCGAAGCTCCGCGGGATGCGTGTTGACGTAGAATTCTTCGCCCGTGCCCAGGGTGCGTCCGATCCGCAAGCCCTCCCGACGCATGAGGCAACTCAACTCCTCCTCCATGTCGAGCTCGGCGGCCACGTGGAACATCTGGGCCGGGGTCTCCAGTCCGGCCAGGCGGCTTCGGGCGAGCACTTCAAAGGCGACGCGCTGGCAGTCAGCGAACCGAACAATCGGCTGAAAATACGGCACCACGGCGGGCTCGCTCAAGAGCCGATCGAACTGCATGCAGGCCAGCGCCATGCCCGCCACGTCCTCCGACACGGTCGCCATCGTCTGCGCCGGCCCGCGCCGGCTCGCGGTGAACAACGCGGTGCCGAACTGCAAGCGGTCGCCGTCGCGGACCGGCTCCACGTCGCGAACGCGCTGGCCGTTGAGGAATGTCCCGTTGGTGCTGCCCAAGTCGCGCACCAGCAGCCCGCCCTCGGCCAGCACCAGCTCCGCATGACGCTTGGAGACGGTCGGATTGGCCACGCACAACTCGTTCTCCGGAGACCGGCCGACCGTAAACGGCTGGAGCGCGACCGAAACGGTCTGCACCGGCGCGTCGGGCATGGGGCGACCGCTGAGCTGCCACGGCTCGTACCGCGGCTCGGCAGACTTCATCGGGCGTTTGGCCTCTGCGGCGAGGAACTCGAAGCGAGCCCCATGCCCCGCTCCCAATCCCTCGATCGCGCCCATCCGCTGCGGACTTCCCATGGCAAGTGTTTCGGCTCAATCCCCTGTCGGCGTATATCACGAGTGTGCTCAACAACTATACTTCACGGCAAGTCCCTCCAGCGGGGACCATCGCTTCCCGGCTTCGCTATGGCTGAGGCGATCCCGACTCTGGGGTCGCTCGGGGGTCGCGTTTAAGCTGTCTGTTCCGGTTGTAGCGTGCAACTCGACGCGGGGCCATGGAATAGCTATTCTGTATATTGGGGCAAGGAGTTGCGGCATGAGATCCAGAATCACCATCCTCGGCGAGCATCCCTTGGCCAAGGCTGCCAACGGCCGGCTCCGCTCGAGGATCGGGACCGCGTTTCCGTGGAGCAACACGCTGGTCACGCTGCCGGGCATCCACGCCACCCAGCGCCAGGCCTACCTCGATTTCCTCAACCGGCAGCGGCAGGCCGAGGAGTTGACGCCGCTGAGCAGCCAGGAGGAATCCTTGGAATGGAACAGCGCCGTGGACCTGGTTTTCGAGGACGGCGCGATCCTCATCCGGCCCGATCCCGGCAACATGCCCTTGGCCTTCCAGGCCGACGACCTGCTCCAGGAGTTTGTGCCCAAGCACCGCATCAAGTTCCTCGGCGTGCTCAACGAGAAGGTCCGCAAGGCGATCGAGCGTCGGGGTGAGTGCTGGCGAATCAGCCCGCTGCCCAAGTCGCCCGAGGAGATGAAGCAGATGATCCCCGCCTGCCGCATCGGGTTGGGCGGGAGGGAAGTCTACTACTACAGCCGGCCCACGGGCGTGCGGTTTCTCACCTGGGAGCAATTCGCCGAGCTGGCCAGCCTGGACGATGCGGAGCTGCGCGATCACCTGGTCGAGATCCAAGAGTATTCCGCCCGGTCCAGGACGCGCGGGCGGGCCGAGATCGCCTTCTTCGCGGCGGACGAGTCGTTCACCGGCGCCGGCCTGGCGGGCCACGACTTCCGGGCGTTGGATGCGGGGCAATTGAGGGCCGTCTTCGAGACGCTCCGCGACGAGTTCTGCCGCGCCGTTCCCCCCGAGCTTCGCTGCGACGCCCCCGGCGACGCCGCGTGGCGCAACCGGATGGTCGCCGCCCTGATCGGGCAGGACGATCAGACCCTCTCCGAAGAGTCGCTCTTGGCCCTCAGCCCCGAGTTCTTCATGCAGATCGAATGGCTCCCCGGCGGACGCATCGAGGACGGCGAGCTGATCCTCGATTCGATCCTCGAGGAAACCGGCGGCGAGGCCGACGAGCAGCTCGCGCGACTCCGCGACGACAAGCCCCAAAAGTTCATTTTCAACTTCGTGCGCGAATACGGCGATCTCGAATATGTGAACGTTGGCCGGGTCATCGGGTCGCTGTCGCGCCGGCCGGCGCTCTACGGACGCCGCGACGTCTACGTCGCCGTGCTCAAGCAGCGCGACGTCGACCGAGAGATCGTCAGCATCATCCGCATGCAGAAATGGGGCGTGCGCGAGCACCTCGACCAGGGACGCCAGCTCATCGAGGCCATGATCCGCTCCGAGGAGTACACCGAGTACATCCTCGACCGCCGCCTCGGCTGCCGCCAACTCGGCATGAATCTCCCATTGCGAGCCGTCGCCAAGAAGATCGCCGAGCGCTATCCTACTTCCCACAGCGACGGCTACACGATCTGGTCCCCCTATTTCGAGCGCGAGTACATCCGCGGAATAGCCACCGACAAGCTGCCCTTGTGCCGCTTCGAAAACCAGCCGTTCGCCGTCGGCTGCGCCCGCCTGCTGGGCGCGGCCGCGGCGCCGAACATCATCGCGGGCCGCTGCGATGTGGGCGGAAACCCGCTTTTCGACGACGGCGATGAAGTGCTCATCGAAGACGCCCAAGGCATGCCCGTCGACATCGTGGTCGCCGATCACACCGGCACCTTCAACGATTATCTCAGCCCGCTGAAGAATCTCGCGGCGGAGTACGCCAGTCCGGTGAGCCGCCGCATCGAGCGCGTTGCCGATCCCCGCGAGTTCGCCGAAGCGTACCTGGAAGCGTTCGTGGCTCGATTCTCCCGAATCCAAGACGATTACCGCCGCCGCCGCAAGGCCTTCGACACGCTCTTCAAGTACCGCCCGCGCAACGAGGCAGGCAGCTTCGCCTACCGCTGGGAGCGCGTGCTGGCACGCCTCGACGGCACCGACCCCCGGGAGCTGGCCCGGCTCATCCGCGAGCGTCTCGCGACCTCCTGAGCAAACGCAACGCCCGTAGAGCAAGCACCTTGCTTGCCCGCGTGAGGTTCGCCCCTTTGGAGTGCGGCGATTCATCGCCGCTTTTCCTGGGCGTCGAGTCTCGCCAGAGCCCAAAGCGGCGATGAATCGCCGCACTCCAAAAGCGTTTTTCCGGTGTTTCGCACCCAAAGCCGAAATAGCCAGTATTAGGACGATAGGCCCGGATAGCGCTGGCGCAGGGCTTCGGCCAATGCACTCAGGCCGCGCCGCTGGGCCACGGCCGCTAGGGCGCCGACGTGCTGCTCGATCGGCGTGTCGTGCAGCTCGCCGGAGCGGTGGACTTCGAGGGCCTGGAGCATGGCCTCGGCACCGAGTTTCGGGTCGGGTTTGCCGCTGGGGCCCTTGATCGAGTTGATCGCCGAGCCGGCCAGGAAGAGGATCGAGGACGCCAGGCCGCGCTCTTCCGCGTCGATCAGGTTGGGGATGATGTTGCCCTGGTCGAGGCCGCCGGCCCGGGCGATCATCGTCGCTCTTCGGTCGGCTAGCGGGCAGGTGAGGATCTGCTCCGAGGCTCGCCATTCTTCCCCGTAAGGCCGGATGAACGGCGCACCCGGGCGGACCGGGGCCGTCTGGCGGAAGTCGATCCCGTCGAGCCGGGCGAGCATGTCGATCACCTCGCGCCAGATGGCCCGCGTCTTCACGCCGATCCCGGCATTGTGCCCGTAAATCGCCGGCGGGGCGGCCAGGCCCTTGGTCGCCTCGCGGACCATGCGGACCGTGCCGCCGCAAAAAGTCTCGCTGAACATCACCCCCGTGGCCCCCGCCTCGCACACCGCGTGGACCGTATCGAGGATCTCGTGCGGCGCCCCGGTCACGTGCGGGGCGAATATCAGTCCCTTGCCGCCGTGCCGGTCGCGGGTCCGATGGATCGCGGCCACCGCGCGCCGAGTGCGCTCGCCGACCGGCGAGTAGTCGAGATTCGGATACAGGTCTTCATCCTCCTTGACGAACAGGAACAGCGGGCACGTGGCCGCTTCCTCGACCAGCGACTCGACCTCTTCCGGCGTGATCCCCGCCGTCGGCTTCAAGATCGTGCCGAAGGCCGGCTCGTCGGGGCTGAAGCCGGTCCTCTGGCGCAGGCCCTCCGGGCCGTAGGCCGGACCGGGGAACGTGCGGAGCACCTCTTCGGGGATTTGCAGGGCCACGAGCCGTGCGTCCTGGTTCTCGTACACGTCGAACACGATCGCCCCGGCCACCGTGTGCAGCAGGTCGCAAGAGGTCAGGTGCCCATCCGGTTGGAGCATCATCTTGAGCGGGAAGGCCACGTGCAACAGGCCGATCCGGCCGCCGGCGTCGAACGGGTCGACCCCGGCCGCCTTGGCCGTACACTGCTCCAAGAGCGAGCCGGCGGGCGGGTGCTTCACGCCGCTGGTGGCATGGTAGGCGATCTCGCCCACCGCGTCTTTGAGCGTCATGGTGCGCAGGGCGAAGAAATAAGTGGCCACCACCTGGTCGTCGATGCGCGGCGGCGGATTGTCCTCCAGCCGCCGGCTGACGATCTCCCGAAGCCGCACCTCGCGGGCATCGGCGTCGTGCCACAGGATTTCGAGGGTCGAAGGGTCGAGCAGTTGCATGTCTCGCCTCTCGTTTCGTTCTTGAAGCCGCGAAGAAAGCTTCCCCACCGGCCCCGTGCTTGTGGAAACGGGTTTGGCAACTACGGCGGCCACGTAGTCATCAAACCCGCTTCCACCGACACGGGGTCGGTGGGGACTTTATTGGATTGGTCTCCTCTCACGTAGTCGCCAAACCCGCTTCCACCGACACGGGGTCGGTGGGGACTTTAAGGTCACTGCTTGTGCTCGTGCTGGAAGACTCTGTCGAGGAACTTGTACGCGGTCCGGCGGATTTCCGGCGGGAAGCTATGGTCGCAGTTGGGATGGACCGCGACCAGATTGTCCCGCACTCCGAAAAGCTCGTACACCGGTCCCGCGGCCTGCACACAGTCGTCGACCCCCGATTTCGCGAAGTTGTCGTCATGGAGCGGCGAATTCGTGAAAAACGCCCGCGGGGCCAGGGCGGCCACCAGCTCCGTGAAGTCGAACGGCATGCGTTTGGGGTCCTTGCCGTAGCGCTCGGCGATGCGGGGCATGTAGCCGCGGTGGCTCCAGCCCGCCAGGTTCCCGCCATAGTATTTAGGAAACGCGTTGAACCCACAACTGGAAACGACCGCCTTGATCCGCGGGTCAAACACGGCCACGAAGATCGAATTGTGCCCGCCCAGGGAATGGCCGATCGCCCCGATCCGCTCCGGATCCACTTCCGGCAGCGATTGCAGCAGATCGACGGCCCGGAGATGGTTCCAGATCCCTTTCATCGTCGCGCTGGTATAGCCCATGGCGTAGGGGTCGCACTTGTACTCGCCGAAATTGGGATAATCGGGGGCGATGGTCACATAGCCCCGCTCGGCCAATTCGAGGGCGTAGGGTTTGTCGCCGCTGCCCACGCCGGCCGGCTCACCCTTGCCGATGGCGATTGTCTGGTGCAGGCAGAGCATGGCCGGCACGCGCCCCTTGAGCCCCTTGGGTACGAAGAGATACGCCGGCACGCGATCGCCTTTCTCCGGGCTGTAAAGGATTTTCTTCCGCGTGGCTTTCGGCAGATCGACCTGCTCGACGGCCTGCACGTCGAGCGGCGTCTTCTTCGACGCGTCGGGCAGCGGGCCCATCACCAACTGCATGTTGGCCAGGATGTGCTCGCGCCGCAGCAAGTTGAAGCATGCCCGTGAACGTTGTCAAATTCCAGTGCCGATTGTCATTCACGAGAATCGTCCTCGCATGAAATTGTCCACCGCCAAAACAGTACAATGCGTAATCATACCATATTCGGCGGTGGCTGCAAGCTGGAGAAGGCAGTTGCTCTTTGAGGCTCGTGGCGGGAGCCGGAGAGCTGGCCAAGATTGCATGGCATTAAGTGGGAATCGTGTATTTTTTGGG
>CAYTJV010000174.1:0-12980 GCA_964438165.1 uncultured Planctomycetaceae bacterium
GCCGAGGGAACGCCCCAGGGGCTCCAAGGAAAGACCACGAACTTCGTCTTCACCGTGACGCTGTCGAATCCGAGCTACCAGAGGATCACGGTCAACTATGTGGCCGCCAACAATTCGGCGACGATGGGCGACAAGGACTTTCAGGGGAAGACAGGCACGCTCGTCATCAATCCCGGCGCGCTGACGGGCACTATCACCGTCGTCGTCAACGCCGATGCCAAGGTCGAGCAAGACGAGGCATTCTTCGTGAACCTCTCGCGTCCGGCGTATGCGACGATCGGCGATTCCCAGGGCCTCGGAACAATCACAAACGACGACGCGGCTCCTGCCCAAATCGCGACTGCGTCTCGCGGCGCCGCCCTGAAGCAGTTCGCCGGCCCCGCGGAGCTGGCATCCACCTTCGACCCACTCGGCCGGAAGAAAACCAACAACGACGCCACGGACTTGATTCTGGCCGCGCGATAGGGTTTGGCGAGTCTGGAGTCTGTAGGGTGGGCCGAGCGGAGTGAGTCCCACCGGAACCGAAATCGCAGTTCCGACGGCACCAGATCGGTGGGCCTCGCTCCTGAAATGGTGGGGGGGGCTATCATAGTCTTATGTCCCGGGTTTCCACGGGACGATTTTTGTAATAGAATATTCCGAGAGGTGGCTCGTGCAGTTCCGGTGGAACCAATGGAACGTCGAGCACATCGGGAACCACGGGGTCGCTCCGGAAGAGGCCGAAGCGGTGGTCGAGGCGGCCCGGAGCCCATTTCTCGAGGCGCGGAGCGACGACAAGTGGCGCGTGGTGGGCCGGGGGCAGGGCGGCCGCTGGCTCCAGGTGATCTACGTCCTGGACCCCGAGGATACGGTCTTTGTGATCCACGCCAGGCCGTTGACCGACCGCGAGAAACGTCGCGAACGAAGGAGGTTGCGATGACCAAAAAAAAGACAACCTTCCGCTCACGCGAATCCCGCCGGCCGGCGTCGTCCGGCAAACCGTACTGGGAAATGAGCGTCGAGGAGTTGGCGGCCGCCACGGTCGAATTCGATCGTGAGGGGGTTGGCGAGACCTTTGGGGAGCCCATGCCCCGCCAGAAGGCCCGCCATGCTCTGGCCAAACGCAAGAGAGGCCGCCCGCGGATCGGCAAGGGCACGCAGGTCATTTCGGTGAGCGTGGAGAAGGGGCTTCTCGCGCGGGCTGATCGTCTGGCAAGACGACTACGCCTGAAGCGCGCCGAACTCGTCGCCCGAGGGCTGGAGGCCGTGGTCAACGCGGAGGTGCCTGTCGGATCCGGCCACGCAAGCACGAAGCTCGATTCCGGCTCATCTGGTTGAAGCGCGCGCCCGAGAGAGCGTCATACCTGCCAAGGCGTGCGCATGGTGCGGGAGATCATGCGGTTGGAGGGCACCACCCCGCCGTCCTTTCCGAGAATCCTCGACGGTACAATCCAGGGCGCGGTCACGGATGCGGCGGCGCCGGCCAGAAAACTGCGGCGGGTCGTTCTGAATAAGGTTGCACGATTCCGGGACAGATCGGAGACTCCGAGCCGGGCCGTGTCGGCCCGGCTTTTGTCCCGTAATCCCTCATTCGCGGCGCACCATCGGGCCGACACGGCCCGGCTCGGACTTCCCTGAATCGTGCAAGTCCATTTAGGGTTGGACATGGCAGACTACTCCCATTTCTTGATCCGTAGGTTATCCGAGTGATTCAACTCGGCTTGGTATGTCCGGGCCTGATAGAGGAATGCCTCCAGGCGCGTTTGCAGGGTGGGGTCTTGCTGGCCGTCGTAACTGATCGACAACACCGGCATCCGCCCGACGGCTGCGGTGAGCCGCTTCATCACGCCGTCGACGATGGTCGAAGGCATGCAGGAGAAGGGCATCACGTTGATCGCGCCGTGGCAGCCCCGATGCGCGAGCTCGATAATCTTGCCCACCGACATAACCGCTTCGCCGCCTTTCAGGGAGGGATCGAGATACGGCTTGGCCAGCTCCAGCAGCTCCGCGGTGGGCGGCTCGTCGACGCTCCCCAGCAGACGATGGAACACGGCATTCATCCGCCGCTCCATCCGGTGCTGGGAGCCATCGTACAGCCGGCTGACCAGCCATCGCCGCCATTGGCGGGCGCGTCGGGCATCGCTGATCCGCATCCAGTTGGTATAGTAATGCCACTCCGGAAAGCCGCTCAGGGTTGTCTCTGCCCCGAGCGACTCGAGCTGGCGCAAGAGATCGCGGTTGGCAAAGTCATGGTGCCGAATGTAGATCTCCCCCACCACCCCGATCCGCGGCCGGAGACGCGTGCGATCGACGGGAATGGCCGCGAAATCGGCGGCGGCCCGAGCCAAGCCTTCGATTAGCTCGGCTTCGCGCGGCCGCCGTTCGATCAGCTCGCAAAGCCGACGCCCCCAGTGCTTGTACGCCTCGTCGGCGGCTCCAGGGCGGACCTCGTAAGGGCGAACGGCCAGGCACGCCTCCTGGAGAAGGTCGAAAGCACAGAGGCTGCGCCAGACCAGGCCCAGCGTGCCGCGGCGGAACCGGCTCCAGTCTTCGTAGAACGCCGTGTCGTGGGCAGGAGAAACCACGGGAACCTCGCCCAGCCCCATTTCCTTCAAGAGGAGCTTGTGCAGGCAGTTGTACTGCCCGAAACGGCACGGGCCCGAAGCACCGGGCATGAAGAACGCGGCCCGCGAGGGATCGAAGTCGGGGCGCTGGGCGAGCCGGATCATGTCCCCCGCGGTGATGATGCAGGGGAGGCATTCCTTGCCGCTGCACGAGCGGCGCCCAAGCTCGAGGCTGCGCCCATCGGCCACCGGGATGACTTCGGCCGGCTGCCCATAGGCGCGGATCGCGGCCGCCATACCATGCGCCTGGTCGCCCATCCAAGGAATGTACAGCGTGCGCCGGCGTTTTCCGTTGGTCGGATGGGGGTAAAGCGGCACGCGCGGGGGCGGGGCGCAGGGGGGCGCGGCGTTCAGGCTATCCAAGAAGGCCTCCAATCGCGTCAGCACTCCGGCATCGGCCGAATGCTCGTCGATCTCCAGCACCAGCGAGGGCTTGGGAGCCATCAGGCGCTTGAAGTAGCCGATCAGGAAGGAGTCCGGTCCGCAGCTAAAGCTGGAAAGGTAGACGGCATGGAGCCGCGGATCTCCGCGAATTACGTCGGCGGCCTGCAAGATGCTCCGGCCGTACTTCCAGTACATGTTGTCGAGCACGCGGTCGCCGGTCGGCTCACGCCCGCGGAGGTCCAGGAAATCCATGGGAATGGCCAGCAGGCCCAATTTTCGCAGCTTGGCAGGCAGGCGAAGATACGCGCCCAGGTCGCACCCGATGTAAGGCCGACTGACGACCACGACGGCTTTCTGCCCGGGGGCCAGCTCCTCCATCGCCTTGCGCCCGCGGGCGCGGCACGCCTCCTCGAAGACGGCCTGGGACTGCCACGCCCGATCGATCGCCCGGCGAAGCTGCCTTGGGGTGACGCCCATCTCCTTGCCCAGCGGCCCGAGGCTTTCCATCATGTCGCGGCGGCCTTCCTGGAATCGGACCTGGGGCTGGAGTATTCTCACGCTCCCACCGCGCTGCTCCACCAGGGCCGCGACCCCATACGGGAGCGCGGAAACGTAGGGACAAAGCGCGCTGTGCGGGCTGTCCGTGCCGTCGCGCGGCATGTTGAGCACGCTGGGAACCCAAAGAAAGTCGACGCCCCGGTCCATCAGGTGCAGCACGTGCCCATAAGCCACTTTGACGGGAAAGCATGGGGTGGAAAGGGCGGCCTCGACGCCCGAGCGAATGATCTCGGCGGTGGAAACCGGGCTGGCAACCACGTTCAGCCCGAGCTCACCCAACAAAGTTCCCCAAAACGGGAGCAACTCGTAGTTGGCCAGCGCCAGGGGAATCCCCACGGTGGGCCGGCCGGGCTTTGTTTGGGCGTCGAGGCCCGCGTGGTGCAGCAAGAGCCGGTGTCGCTCGGCGAACAGGTCGGCAGTCGCCTCGGCTTGCTTGCGGTCCGCCTTGACGTTGAAGCGATCGCATCGCGACCCGTAATAGAGAGGATCGCGGCCGGCAGCGCTCACTTCGTTGATCTCGCAGGCGTTGCTGCAACCGTCGCACGTGAAGCTGCGCACGCCGCACTCAAGATCCGCCAGCTCCAGGCCGCGGAAGCTGCTGGGCGTGCGGCCGTTTTGCCGGTGGTGACGCCGGGCGAGCACGGCCGCCCCGATCGCGCCGGTCACCTCGTGATGCGGCGGCACGGTGATCTTGGCGCCCACGACCTTCTCAAAGGCGGCCACGACGCCCTGGTTGAAGGCCGTGCCGCCCTGAAAGAAAACCCGCTTGCCAATCGAGCGATGCCCGACTACCCGGTTGATATAGTTGCTCACGATTGAATAGCACAGGCCGGCCACCAGGTCTTCGATCCGGGCCCGCTGCTGCTGGTGGCTGAGCAGGTCGGATTCGATGAACACCGTGCATCGCTCGCCGAGTTGGGTGGGCCGGCAACTGCAAAACGCCAGCTCGGCAAACTGGCCGTCGATGCTCACCCCGAGCCGATTGGCCTGCTCTTCCAGAAAGCTGCCCGTGCCGGCGGCGCAGGCGTGGTTCATCTCGAAATCGACCACGACGCCCCGATCAAGACTGATGTACTTGCTGTCTTGGCCGCCGATTTCAAAGATCGTGTCCACCTCCGGGTCGATGGCGGCAGCCGCCGTGGCTTGGGCCGTAATTTCGTTGACCACCAGGTCGGCGCCGACAAAGTCGCCGGTCAGATACCGGCCCGAGCCGGTCGTGGCCGCGCCGCGAATACGCACCGATCGACCGACCTGCCGGTGGATTTCGCTCAGGGCCCGGCGCACGGCGTCCAACGGCCGGCCGGCGGTCATGAGGTAGGTCTTGGCCAGCACCCGGTTGTCGGCGTCGATCACCGCCACCTTGGTACTGATCGAGCCGACGTCCAACCCCAAGTAGGCGTCCACGGGCGAGTCCTGGCTCGGGGGCTCGAACGGTTTGGGGTGAAACGGGACCGCGGACGCAGAACCGTTTGCGGGCCGGTCCAAGGCGGCAAGGCAGTGCCCGCCCCGGCCGGATGCCGTCAGGTGCCTGGTCAGCCGTGCGAGATCGAGGCGGCCGTTAGAGGCGAGCTTTCGATCGTCGCCGTGCCGGGCTTGCTCTTCCAGCCCGAGCATCACCGCGCCCAGCGCCCCTGTAAACGCGTGGCGCTCGGGGACGATCAAGTCGCCGGGCGCCAGTCCGAAAACCTCGCGGATCGCGTGGACCACGCCGGCGTTGGCGGCCACGCCGCCGCAGAAGGCGACCGGGCGCGGCAACTCCCGGCCTCGCACCAGGTTGCTCCGCAGGTTGCGCGCCAGCCCCAGGCAGAGCCCGGCGAGAATGTCCTCGATCGGCGTCGCCTGCTGTTGAAGGTGGATCATGTCGCTCTTGGCAAACACGCTGCACCGTCCCGCCACGCGCGGCGCGGAACGGCTCTCGAGCGCCAGACGGCCAAACTCCTCCTCGATGCGAATCCCCAGGCGCTGCGCCTGCTGGTCGAGAAAACTGCCCGTCCCCGCGGCGCAGCTCGTGTTCATCGAAAAGTCGAGGATCGGGCTGCCGCCGGCGGTTTCGGCGAGCAGGATCAGCTTGCTGTCCTGGCCTCCCATCTCGATCAGGCTGCGGGCCTCGGGGCACAAATGCCGGATCGCGACGGCCTGGCAGATCACCTCGTTGACCACCGGCACGTTGAGCAGCTCGCCGATCAGGCGCCCCGCCGAGCCTGTCCCCACGACCAGATCGAATGCTTCCGCCGGCCATCGGGCGAGGATATCGCTCAGCACCGTCTGCGCCGTCTCGACCGGTCGACCGAGGGTACGCTCGTAACGCTGCGCCAAAATGCTCCCCGAGCGGTCGACGATCACCGCCTTCAGGGCGACCGACCCCACGTCGAAACCAAGTCGTAAGCCCTCGCCTTTGCTCATCGAGATCATATCGCTCAACCTTCGGATAACTCTCGGTGTTCGAGCCGGACGAGCGCACCGGCTTGAAACCGGGCCAGAAGGTAGCCGGGCCGGCCGCTTCCATTAGTCCCCTGCTGCCCGAGCGCCGGCGCCGTAAGAAGCGTCATCGTTTCTTCCGGCATGGCAGGGGCGGCAAACGCAGCGCCACGCACGGCGAGCGTGCCGCGATCCAACTCGACCGCGCTGGCGTGGTGTACGTGTCCGGAAAACGTCACCAGGGGCGCCGGCGCCGCCAGCATCGCCCGCAGCAGAGGCCCGGGATTGCGAAAGAACACGCCGCGGCGAACGCCGGCAGAGCCCAGCCGACACTCGAAAGCCACGCGTGAGGAGAGCTTCTCCTGGTCGCCCAATTCGAGCCGGCCCACCTGCCCGTTGATCCCGTTTCCTTCTGCCGCGTGTAGCAGCGGCGCGTGGAAAAACAGCGCGGCCCCGCCGGCGCCCTCCAGCGCGGCCGCAATCTGATCGATTTGATGATCGTAAAGTCCCTCGGAATCGGGATTCGTCCACAGGCTGCGAAGGGACCGCACCAGAAGCGGAAGCCTGGCGCGTTCGGTCTGGCGCCAACGCGAAATCGCGTCGCATCCCGTGGAGGCAAACACCAATCGCACGCCTTGAAGCGAAATCGCGAAGTCGGTGGCCGGCGCCACGTGCGTTAGATGGGAGGATAACGCGGGAGATCCCGAATCGTCCGTGGTTCGCAGGGAGTGGAGATCGGAAGGCCGGATGGGCCAGCGGCTCCATAGGCCGGCCGCCCGGAGGACCGCTTGCTCACGCCCGGCCGGGATTCCGACGGCCTTCAACCCGTAGCTGCGGGGCCGCCACGGAAAGACGCGATAGTCGTGGTTGCCCGCAATCGCGATGGTCGGCACGCGGAGGCCCGCCAGGGCCTGCACGAGGCTTTGGGCGTTGGCGCCAAGCGAACCGTTGCCGTCGCCACAGCGCGGCTCAGCATCGACATGGTCCACCAGGTCGCCGCCCAGCACGATCAGGTCCAGCTCGCCCCGAGCCCAAAGCAGGTTGGCCTCCGCGATGAACCGCTCCAAGAGCAGCCTGGGATTCAGCAATCGTGATGTCAGGTCGGGGGCGTGACGCTCAACAGCCGCGGCAATCACGTCCCAAAAAGCTGCCCAGTGAAGGTCGCTGGCGAACGCCAGGGTCAGGCGATCTCGCGACGCCCCGAAAACGGCCACGGACCGCGAACGCTCGACCGCCCCCGGGCCAACCAGATCGTAGAGCGCCACGCTCGAAGGCGGCGCCGGTTCAAGCGGCCCAAGGGCCCGCGCGTGAATCGTCCCCAGCCAAAGCCTCTCGGCCTCGGGGAGCGAGACAAAACCGCGGACCATCGGATGCTGCCGGCCGTCGTCCAGCGGCTCGACCCCCTCGACTGCCAATCGCACGAGGCGATCCTCGCCGACGGGCCGAAGGGCAAGACTGCCTGCCCAGGCCGAAACGCTCTCGATGGAGTCTTCCAAGGACGCAACGACCAGGGACAGGCATTGCTCGTGCGGCTGCAAGAAGAGAGGCAATCCGGGCGCCGGCCATAGCACAAAAGGCGTCCGTGACGAAATCATGTCATCCCACCGAGAGTCCCACATTCTGAATGATTCTGAATACGCCGATCCTACACTTTCCGGCCTCGATGCACAACTCCTTGACGGCAGATACCTGCCTCGGTCTACGGAAGCTTCTTCTTCGCCGCCTTCTTCGGCAACTTGCTGGCGGGTTGCGTGGCGTTCTTCGCTACGGCGGCACGCTTGGTGACGGCCTTCTTCTTTGCCGGTTTCCGACGGGGGCTCTTGGCTTTCCTTTGGGAGGGAGGCGGCGACGGCCGTTCGGGGCTCGCGGCGTCCAGTTCGATGCCGAACACGTCGGAGAGGTCGCCCGCGGCAAGCCGTTTCGATTTTCCGCTCACCGTTGCGGCCGAAACGGCCGCCTCGGCGTCGGCGGCGATCAGCTCCTCGTGATCCACGCCGCGGAGCTTGAACAGCAGCTCGGGCTTGTGGTCCAACCGCGAGCCGACGCCGTAGAGGACTGCGGCAACGTGCTTGCACATCGAGGCCCAGTCGGGACAACTGCAACTGAGAGAAATCTCTCCGGGGAGCGGAAAAAGGCCGGTCTGGCGATCGGTGACGACCTCCATGACCTGGTCGGAGAGGTTGCCCTGCAGGAGTTCGATGAGGGAGCCGATCTGCCCGGTACACCGGCGTTTGACCTCTTTCCACTTCTTGGGCGGCAGGGTCTTGATCTCGATCTGAACGGTGTAGAGCTCCGAGCCGCTGACCTTCGCCTCGATCTCGCCCTTGTCGATCGCCAGGTGGCAGACCGAGCCGTTGCGCACGTAGCTCCGGCCGCGCGGCAGGCGGTTGGCATAGTCGCTGAACGATTCCAGGTGATCGCACCACGCCTCGCCCCAGAAGGTCGTGGCGATCTTGCGGCCGTCGATCCGGACCGGCTGGACCTCGACCCCTTTCTTGCGAAGCGCGTCCATCTTCTTCGTCGCCCGCCGGCGTCGCTCGGCCACTGGGACGTAGGGTTTCCAGTCGTTGTAGTACCGTGACATAGCGTTGTTGCTCCTTTTCAGTGACCGGTAGAAAAGTGATCTTTGAGGTCGGCGAGCTTGTGCCGCGATTTCCGTGGGAGCCTTGTCCTTCTCAGTCCTCTTCAAGCCAGTCTTTCAGTCTGGCCTCCAGTGCTCCAATGTCCTCTCTGCAGCGCGACCGGACCCGGGCGTAGTTTTGGGCTGCCTCCCGCCCCATCGTGGTCCGGCCCTCGCCGGGTTCGTCCATGAGTCCGCGCTGCCTGGCGAGCGGCTCAAAATACGTCTCTTTGGGGTGGACTTCGGCGCGGATCTCCTGCCAGTTCCACTTTCTTGGGAGCTCCTGGCCGGCGAGCGCCCAGACCTCGATCTCTTGCCATGCATTCTCGCCGATTAGCGTCCTCTCCTGAGAGAGCTTCTGTTCTGCCTTGTTTTCGAGAGCGCCGAGAGCAACTCGGCGACCCGCGTTGCCATCTCGATCAACCAGGAGCAGGAAGATACGGACGATCGGGTACATGTCAATGACTTCGTCAAGCCGCTCCCAATCCAGCGCTTGGGCGATCCCGCCCATCACCGGATCGGTACACACCTCGACCCGTGCGTGCGGCTTGCCTATCTCGGCGAACAAGCGACGAACGAGCGGCCCGAGCACATACTGATCTTTGCGAAAGTCCTCCGGAATCACCAGTACGTTCAGGCTCATGCGTCGGCATCCTCCGTCCGGGCAAAGGCCATCACGTTCTCGAGCCATCCAGATTCGTGCAGGCGTGCAAGATTCTGGCGGCTCAGAACCTCTCGGGCCGTAGGAATGTCCAGAATGCGCTGTATATGCGCTCCTGTCTCATCCTGGAATCGATAAGCCAGAAAAGCGTGTTCGCGCGCCTCGGGACTGAGCATCGCCAGGAGTTGTGGTGAATGTGTCGTGGCTACAATTTGCACTTTTCCTTGCTGCGCATGCTGCTCAATCAATTGGAGCAACAGATTCAGTCGAGTAGGGTGAATCCCGTTGTCGATCTCTTCAAGGAAATAGAACTGGGCGGCATCGGGCGCCATCAGGGCGGCCATCATCGCCAGGAATCGCAAGGTGCCGTCCGACGCGCTGTACGCTGATGTCCGCTGCCCGTTGGATTCCACGAGCGACAGGAGTATCTTGCCCGTCTGGTCCGGAAGGAACTCAAAGTCGACTACGTCGAGCGGGGTCAGTTGCCGGACCCACTCGGTCACGGCCGTCTTTCGTGACCGGTCTTTGCAGATCGCTTGAAGAACGCTCGAAAGGTTTTCGCCACGGTCACCAAGCGGTTGACCGGGGACGGACGGAACCTTCATCGCCTCGGGCGACAGATCCAGGAATCGCATCGATCGCAGTTGGCTCAGCGCGGTCCAGGTGTAGAGCTTAAGCGCCTTTGCGCGGTCCTCATGCGAATTGAACTGCGATAGGATGGGCTGATCGGAAGGAAACCGTACGGTGGACCCCCGCCGCCGTTGGTCGGCCGTTTGCCTGAGCCGGACGAGCAAATACTCAGGTCCCTCCTGCTTTGGTGGGTCCTTTGCCGGATGCGAGTCAAAGACCATTTTCCCGAACCGATAGAGCGACTCCTTGACAACTCGTAGCGGACGCATTCCCGGACCGACGTCCACGGTGATCTGATGGCAGTACGACTTGGGCGGGGAGGATCGTTCACGCAGGAGTTTCGCCGGTATCCACGTCTCCAAGGAGAAGGAGGAGCTTCCGTGGGACGCAATCTCCCGAGAACCGCCGCGAATGCCCCGCCATTGCAGCGCCCCCTCGACATATTTTTCGCCGACGATGTCGGCCAGCGAATAGCCGCGCGAGATTCCGTGTACAAACCGGAAGGCATCGCGAAGATTGCTCTTTCCCGAGGCGTTTGTTCCCACAATCACCGTCAGCGGGCCGAGAGGCAGCGTGACGTCGCGAAAATTCTTGAACCCCTGGAGACGCAGAGAATTGATCATGGAGACACCTCGTCGTCATGGGGCAAAGCGCACTGCGGATCGGCTTCCATTGGCTCCCTACTCGCACGCTTTGTCAAGATCCAGCGACACGAATTGAATTAGCTGGGCGTCGGTCATTTCCGTGAGCATTCGCTCGGCGCCGCCTTCGAGCAGGTCGGCGGCCAATTGGGTCTTCTCTTCGATCAGGGCGTCGATCTTCTCCTCGACGGTCCCCCGGCAGACGAACTTGTGTACCAGCACGTTGCGATGCTGGCCGATGCGGAAGGCGCGGTCGGTGGCCTGATTCTCGACGGCCGGGTTCCACCAGCGGTCGAAATGGATCACGTGCGAGGCCGCGGTCAGGTTCAGGCCCGTGCCGCCGGCCTTCAGCGAGAGCACGAAGTAGGGCGGGCCGCCGTCGCGCTGGAACTCGTCGACGAGCTGCTTCCGCTTGCCCACGGCCGTGCCGCCGTGCAGCACCAGGCCCGCGCGGCCGAAGATCCCCGCCAGGAAGCTCGAAAGCGGCTCGGCCATCTCGCGGAACTGCGTGAAGACGAGCGCCTTCTCCTGGCGCGAGGCGATCTCTTCGCCGATCTCGGCCAGTCGCGCGAACTTTCCGCTTTCTTCGGGCTCGAAGCGGCCGTCGCCCAGAAGGTGGCTGGGATGGTTGCACAACTGCTTGAAACGCATCAAATAGGCCAGCACGAGGCCGCGGCGTTTCATGCCGTCGAGGCCTTCGAGCGACTCGGCCAGCTCGCAAACCAGCTTGGCGTAGAGGGCGGCCTGGCGCTTGCCCAGTCCGCAGAAGGCCCGGACCTCCGTCTTGTCCGGCAGGTCGGCAATGACCCGTTTGTCGGTCTTCAGCCGCCGAAGGATGTACGGCTGCACCAAAGAGCGAAGGGGCGCGTAGCGGTTCTGTTCACGGGTCTCCAGGGTCTTGACGAACGTCTTAAACCTCTCTTGCGAGCCGAGCAAACCGGGGCAGAGGAAATCGAACAGCGACCAGAGGTCCGACAGGCGGTTCTCGACCGGGGTGCCCGTCAGCACGATTCGCGCGTCGGCCTTGAGCCGCTTGACGGTCTTGGTCTGCCGCGCGGCCGGATTCTTGATCGCCTGCGCCTCGTCCAACACGGCCAGTCGCCAGGGGACCTCCAGCAGCCACGGCTGACGTAAGAGCATTCCATAGGTGGTCAGGACGAGATCGGCGTCTTCGAGGGCCTGGCTGGGATTGCCGGCCATCTCGTCCAGGGTTTCCTTGGGTGTTTCCGACGGATGAACGAACCGGCCGCGCAGCGTCGGCGTGAATCGGGCCATCTCCGACTTCCAGTTGGCCAAGAGTGAAGCCGGCAGGACCAGAAGCGACGGCTTTGCGCCGGCCTGCTGCTTCAGTGCCACCAACAGCGCCAGCACCTGGATCGTCTTGCCCAGGCCCATATCGTCGGCCAGGCACGCGCCCAATCCCAGGCTCGACAGGAACCAAAGCCAGTTGACGCCCGTCTCTTGATACGCGCGTAGGGTCGCTTTCAGGTCCGGACCGGGCCGGGCCTGCTCCAGCTTCTCGGGGCCCCGCAAGTTCGCCAGCAGCTCGCCAAGCCACTTGCCCGCATGCACGAACGACCACTCGCGATGTGGATCGCTCGGATCGCCCTCGTCGGACAGGTCACGAGGGGCGCCCGCCAGGAGGCGCATTCCCTCGACGAAGGACAGCCCATCCTGGCTTTGCGACTGGAGTTTCTGCCAATGGGCCAACGCCTCGGTGAGCTTCTCGCGGTCGACCTCAACCCACTGGCCGCGCAGCAGCACGAGCCCTTCCTCGGCGGCGAGCAACTCGCGCCATTCCGAATCGGAAAGCTCCTGGTCGCCCAGCGCCAATTGCACCTGGAAGTCGAGCATCCCCCGGGCATCGAACTTCTTCTGCCGCGTATCGCCTATCTTCACGCCCACCCGGGGACGGGGGCGTTTCTTCCACCAGTCGGGCAGCCGCACCAGGACTCCGCTCTCCTCGAAGACCGGCACTTCCTTGAGGAATCGGTAGGCCTCAGGGGGCGTCCATGCCAGCGGCTGGTAGATGTCGCCCGACTCGACCAGTTGCTTGACCAAAGGGCTCGTTTGCGAAGCCAAATGGACGGGCGAGAGCAGTTTGACCAGCGCCTTCTTGTCCTTGGCGCCGGCGTACTGCTGCAAGGCCTTGCTGAGCGGTTGATACTGGATTCGCGCCCCGCCCGCGAGACTCGGTGCGTACGTGGCGAGGAAGGCAAAGGGATAGTCCGGGTCGCGGCGATTCTCGGCCAGATGGAAACAGACCCGACCCACTTGATGCCAGAGCGGGGCATGCTCTTTCAAGAAACCCGATAGCCCGCGGCCGAACGATGCCACCCAACCGCGGAGCCAGGCATCCAAGTCGTGCCAGACGTCCTCAAGAGCACCTTCCGTGAGATACGCGGCGCCTTGCATGGGCGGAACGCGCAGGAGCGAGGCGAGGTCGTCGAGGAGGAAGCGGCCAC
>CAYTJV010000175.1:0-12957 GCA_964438165.1 uncultured Planctomycetaceae bacterium
GGCAGCCCCGCTTGCGAGTCAGGAAGTCAACTCGATCCTCATTCCGGAGGCTCCCTTCGTCCTCGGGTACGAAACCGGCTTGCTCAAGGCCCTCCGCCGCCGCATGATCCAGCGCGATCACGCGGTGATCGGCGTGTCGGAAGGGGCGGGCAAGGACCTTTTTGAGGATGCCGGAAAGCAGTTCGACGCCTCGGGCAACGTGAAGTTCCGCGACATCGGCCCGTTGCTCAAGCAAGAGGTCCTCGACTACTTCGATCGGCACGGTCCGAAAGTGGACCTGAAGTACATCGATCCCAGCTACATCATCCGCAGCCTGCCCGCCAATTGCGAAGACGACGCGCTGTGCGACGAGTTCGCCCGCCGTGCGGCGCATGCCGGCATGGCCGGGAAAACCGACGTGATGATCGGGCTGACCAGCGGCAAGTACGTACACGTCCCCCTGACCCTGGTCACCGGCCAGAAGCGCCGCGTGAACCTGGAAGGGGAATTCTGGGCCTCGGTGCTCGCCTCCACCGGCCAGCCTCGCGTCCTTGCTTAGGAGCGGCCCGGCAACTGTTGCAGGACGTTGCACTTGTTGCGAGTTGCTGCATTGGACGCGAGACGCGCTGGAGGGTGCTCTGCAAAACGCCGCACGTGTCGCACAATGATGCGCTACCGATGCTAGGTAAATTCCCTAGGTGCAAGTCAGGGCGGAAAAAAGTTCGTCCGCGCAACTTGCTTTCCGCTAAAGGACTTCCGACACGGCCCCCGCCTCGATTTAAGATTCTCCCGCCTTGTGGCACGCCCTGTGCGGCCATACGCCTCACAGCAAGCCTCAGAGGCCCTAACAAAATGGGGACAGGCACCTCGCGACAAGGCAGTTCGCCGGTGTTTTCCCTCAGAGGCTCGGAGCCAGTCCCCGTTTTGTTAGGGCTTCTCAACCACGTAGGGAACGACGCCATGCCACTCACGGAACTCGACGAACAACTGCTCCAGCGCTGCCTCGAGCGCAAGCCCCGGGCCTGGGAAGACTTTGTCGATCGCTTTCTCGGGCTCGTGGTTCACGTGGTCCATCATTCCGCGCAAGCCCGGTCCATTTGGCTGACGCGGGAGGATCGAGACGATCTTTGCGCCGACGTCATGCTCGGTCTCGTTAAGAACGACTTCGCCATCCTCCGTCGTTTCCGCGGCCGAAGCAGCCTGGCCACCTATTTGACGGTCGTGGCCCGGCGGATCGTCATCAGGCAGTTGCTCAAGCGCCGGCGGGAGGCCGCGCGTCAAGCCGCGCTTGCCAGGCCAGCGGAAACCATACCCGCTTCGGCGAAAGAGCGACCGGACCGGAGGATCGAGCAGCGCGAGGAGGCCGAGTGGCTGTTGGGGCAACTCCAAGGGTGCGAATCGCGAATCGTCGAGATGCACCACCTTGAGGAGAGAAGCTACCAGGAGATCGGCCGCTCGTTGGGCATTCCCGAAAACAGCGTCGGACCGATGCTCAGCCGTGCCCGCAACAAAATGCGCCGGGCCGCGGGGCATCAGCGCGTGGGTTGAGAGCCTCTATCTTTTTGTCATCCATCTTTCTGTCAACGACGACAAAAAGATGGATGACAAAAACATAAGCGAAAATGTGTCGGTGCCCGTGCCTCCGCGACCAATTCGGGAAAGCCTGAGTAGCATATTTCCGGCAACGGCGATAAAATCCCGCTCGTAGGACGGCCTTTCCAGGCCGTCTTACGTGATCTGCTTTATCGCCGGGGGCGCCTAAGGGTTTTCGGATGATCGCTCAAGGAGGGGCTCGGGCAGGATGCCGCATGGGGATCGTCATGCCAGCATTGCTAGCAGCGATCCTGGCAGGTGACGTCCACCACGCGCCGTGGTCCCGCGCCGATGATCGCCCCGCTCGGGGACCCTCGCCCGCTCGATTCCTCCCCAAGGAGGAGCGGGATGCCGGCGAGAATGTCGACTCGCAGCAGCCCAAGGCCCCATCGCCGCGCGACGAGCCTGCTCCGGCCGAGGATCCGTTGGCCTCGGATGTCCTGCGCGGCGACGCCGCGCTGGCCGACGTGTGCTTTGTGGACCGGCAGCACGGCTGGGCCGTCGGCGACCGGGGCGCCCTATGGCACACCCGCAACGGCGGACGGCAATGGGCCCTCCAGCGCTCGGGCGTGGCGTGCCGGCTGACCTCGGTGTGTTTCATCAATCCCCAGGTCGGCTGGGCGGCCGGCGGATTCTCGCACCCCTACCTGCACACCGGCGCCGGCGTGCTCCTGTTCACCGAGGACGGCGGGCAGCACTGGAACCGGCACGGCAAACTCCTCCTGCCGCCGCTTCGGCGGGTGCGGTTCTTCGGGCCGCGATCGGGCGTGGCCATCGGACTGCCGTCGGCCATGTTCCCCTCCGGCATTTTCATCACGGAGACGGGCGGGCGGAGTTGGGATCCCGTGCCGGGCGAAAGGGCGCGCGGGCCGCAGATCGGTGATTTCCTCGACTGCCGAGCCGGTGCTGTCGTTGGCAGCGACGGCCCGGCGGTCGTCCTGCGTCAAAGCTTGATCCAGTCGGAGCAGCCGATGCCAAACTTGGGGCTGCGCCTTCCCGTGCGGCTGGCACTCACGCCGCCCAACGGCGGCTGGCTCGTCGGCCAAGGCGGTCTGGTGCTGCGGACCGCGGACTTGGGCGCCGGCTGGCATCTGCCGCCGGGCGAGCTGACATCGTTGAGTGGAGATCCGTTCGACTTTGCCGCCTTGGAGGTCCGTGGGCCGAAATGCTGGATCGCCGGCGATCCGGGCACGCGGGTCTTCTTCACTCCGGACGCCGGCCGCACCTGGTCGGCCTTCTCCACCGGGCAGAGCATCCCCCTGGAAGCCCTTTGCTTTGTCGACGACGAGTACGGCTGGGCTGTGGGTCCGCTGGGCACCATTCTGGCCACGACCGACGGCGGGCAAACCTGGAAGCGGCAGCGCTCGGGCGGCAGTCGAGCTGCTCTCTTGGGCATCTTCAGCGAGCCGAAGGACGTGCCTTGGGAGATGTTCGTCCGTCTTTCGGGCAACGAAGGCTATCTGGCCGTTGCGGAGATCATCCATCGGCGCGGCGCGGAACTGCCCCCGCGCGACGAAGTGCCGCTGGCCAACCGCGCGCACGAGGCCATGGTCCGCGTAGGGGCGTGCGGGGCACGGTGTGCATGGCAATTCCCGCTCCGCCAGCCGGGGCTGGAAATGCCCGCGGCGCAGGTGCTCCAGGCGTGGGATCGGGTCCACGGCGGCCGGGGGAGGGAGGCATTGGAGGCCCACCTCGTTCGCGTGATTCGCACCTGGCGGCCCGAGATCCTTGTGACCCAGGACCCCGCTGCCGGCGACGATGGCGCCGCTCGACTCCTTGCTCAAACCGTGCTCAAGGCCGCGGCCATGGCTGCCGAGCCTGCGGCGCATGACCGGCAAATGGCCCAAGCCGGACTGGAGCCTTGGCAGGTGAAGCGGGTGCTTTCGGCCCTTGCACCCGGCTCTCAGGGCCCCGTGCAGGTGACGGCGGCGCAATTGGCCGATCGCTTGGGATGCTCGCTGGGCGACGTGGGCGCCAAGGCCCGTGGGCTGGTCAACGATCGGTTCCGCACCGCCCCCGCCACGTTCGGATTTCAAGTCGCCATGGACCAGGTCGCGCCGGATCGCAGTGCGAAAGATTTCTTCAGCGGACTGATCGTTTCGCCGGGCGGTGATGCCCGCCGGCCCGCCATCGCCGGCAGCGCGGAAAGCCCGGAACTGGTCCGCCGGCTTGCCCAGCGGCGGCGGAGCACGCTGGCGATCGTCCAGCGGAGCGGGCAGGACCCGCGCACACGGGCGGCCCTGTTGGCCGAGGCCCGCGAGCTGACCCAGGAACTCGACCGCGCCACGGCCGCCGAGCTTCTTTACCAGCTCACCCAGACCTACCATCACTCCGGGCACGGGCCCATGGCCGCCGAAGTGCTGGAGATGCTCTGCCAGAGCTATGCCGACGAGCCCTTGTCGCGCCCGGCACAAGTCTGGCTTGTGCAATACTACGCCAGCAGCGAGGCACGATGGCGGACCGACTCACCGGAGCAGTCGGCGGTTGTCCAGGCCGCGGCCTTGAGGCATCCGGAAACTTCCGAAGTCTTGAAGACTTCGGAAGTTTGGGGGACAGGTTCTAAGTCCGATTCCCAACTGCAGCGGGCCATGGCGCTGGGCAACCTCCTTCAGCAGACGCGGCCGGACCTGTTTGCCCAGCCGGCGGTCGGCTTCCCGTTGGCCGCGGCCCAGCGCCGGCCGCAGCCTCGCCTGGCCGAGCGTTTTTACGCCGCCCAGCGCTCCAGCGCAGTCGATCGTGCCTGGCGTCAGTGCGCCCAGTTGGAGCAGTGGCTAGCCGAGCCGCGTGGCGTTCCGCCCAAGCCGGTGCTGCGCTGCCGGCCAGCCGCGTCACGGCCGCACCTGGACGGCGCGCTCGACGATCCCCTCTGGCAACAAGCCGAGGCTGCACCATTGCGCAGCCCGCTTAGCGACGACGGCTCCTGGCCCGCCGCCGTGCGAATGGCGTATGATCGCGAATTTCTCTACGCGGCAATCGAGGTGCGCAAAGCTCCCGGGCTCCGCTACGACCCGGCGCCGGGTCCGCGACACCGCGACGCCAACCTCGCTGCCCACGACCGCGTGGAGCTGTGCCTCGACCTCGATCGCGACTTCGCCACGTATTATCACCTGGCGGTCGACGACCGCGGATGGACGCACGAAGACTGCTGGGGCGACGCCACGTGGAATCCCACCTGGTTCGTGGCCGCCGCCTCGTCGGCCGACGGCTGGACGGCGGAAATCGCTATCCCCCTAAATCAGCTCACGGGCACGGTTCCCGAAAAAGGCGCCGCCTGGGCGATCGGCCTCCAGCGGATCGTGCCCGGCGTCGGATTGCAGTCGTTCAGCACCCCGGCCGCGGTCGAGTTGATCCCCGAGGGCTTCGGGTGCTTGCTGTTTGAATGAGGGGGGCTTTGAAACTGGATCAATGTGGCGTATACTTGGAGCATGAACCCAGAAGTAGCTGTTACCAGTCAGACGGCGATCCTTGGGCGTTCGATCGACCTTGGCGTTACCCGAATGTCGCCTGAGGTCGCGGAATTCCTTCTCTCCATGGAGTTGGCGGAAGACGATCGACAACGCCTTCAGGAGCTTGCAGCTAAGGCGCGCCAAGAAGCCTTGAGCGAAGCCGACGAGGCCGCGTTGGAAGAGTATCGGCGCGCGGGGCGGCTTATGGAAATGATGAAACTCAAAGCACGCATCGTGCTGAAGGCCGCGAAGTAGCATAGACGATGGATTCCGCGCTTCGGCAACTGGTGTGGAGCCGAGCCAACTCGCGATGCGAATACTGCCATCTACCGAAGGAGCATTCGTTCTATCCCTTTGAAATCGATCATATCGTCGCCGAGAAGCACGGTGGCCTGACGGTCCCAGAAAACTCGGCGCTGAGTTGCTACTACTGCAATACCTACAAGGGGCCGTGCATCGCGAGTTGGGACGCCGCAAAGAAGGATGCGGTGCGGCTGTTCAGTCCACGCCGCGACGACTGGCATGAGCATTTTCACTGGATCGGCCCAATTCTTGTCGGCAGAACGGCGATCGCCAGAGGCACCATTCGCGTACTCCAAATCAATCATCCTGATGCGGTGGAAGTGCGCCGCCTCTTGCTTGAGTATGGCGAACCGTTGACGTAGCAGGCGCGGAGTCAAGAATTACGCGCACGCCATCGATCGAAGGTCTCCCAACGCGTCGGGAGACTTTCGGTCAAACGTCCGGCGGGGTCGGGAGACCCGCGCCGAGCGCTGTGTGACGAAAGTGGCAGTCAAGTGTCGAGTACCCATTGCAGCAATTACACATCGCTGGGAGAAAGGTCCTCATCCTCAAACGGACGCAAGCGGCCGGCCTCCATGTCGTCGACACCTCCTTGAATGGCGGCCAGCTCTTCGTCGCGAAACGCGAGCGCTCGCAATGCCGCTCGCAGCACGTCGTCTTCCGAAGCATAGTGACCGGTCGCGATGTGCTGCCGGATCTGGTCATGCACGTCGGGCGGCAAGGTGTAGGACATCGTTCTCTCGCTGAACTCAGGAAATAGCCGTTGCGTTCAGGCAAGCTCAAAGAGCGACGCATCCCGGCTCGAAACAACAACCTATCAGAATGCTAATCCGCCAGGGGGACGACGTCAAGATTGCGTCGGGGCTAAACCATTACGAAGTAGAACAGAGACAACACCAAGAGCATGGCCAACAGCACGAGGTGGGGCGCACGCTCGCCTTCGACCCTCAACTGCCGCGCTAAGTCTTGCCGGGGCGCAAATAGCCGGCGCTCGACTGGAAGTATTTGCGGCGGCGGGTGTGGACTGCGTCGCCGGATTCGGCTTGCTGCTTTTGGAGGTCGGTGAGATTTGCCCGGCACACGCGGCAGCCGATCACTTCCAGGTGGAACGCCAGGTAGTCGGCCGCTTCCTTCGAGAGCACGCCCAGCACGTAGCTGCCCAACTGCTCGCGCGAGGCACAGCTCAGCCGGTGCCGGCGCCAGATCTCACCCAGCGAGTGGACGCCGGCGTCGCGACGGGCGTTGATCCCGGCAAGCTGGCGCACCAGGCTCCGATCGCTGCGCAGGGCCTGCTCGATGCGGGCCATCTGCTCTGCCGGCAGGGCCTCATCGAGGTACGCTTCCAACTCGGTGGTGGAGAAGGACCGGGTCATGAGCTGCGAGTTCGGAGTTGGGCGGGGATTTTCGGGAAGAATGAATAGCGAATACTGAATAGCGAATACTGAATGCAGAATGGATATGGCCAAAGGCCCGAAGCCAATAAACGAGCCGGTACGAAATAAGAAACGCTTTGGCGGCCTTTCATTCTGCGTTCCCTATTCGCTATTCCGTATTCGCTATTCATCTGGTCATCGGCACGTTGGAAACGTGCCCCACGTTACGAGTCTTCATAAAGCTCCGGAAATACCTCCTCCGGCAGTCCCTGTCGTCGTACGGCGGCGCGGATCTTGGCCAGGAACTCGAATTTGAAATTGGCCACCTGCTGCTCGGAGAGGCCCAGGCGCGCGGCCACGTCCTTGTTGGCCCAGCCGCGGACCAAAAGCAGCTCCACGCAGGCCAGCTTCTGCCAGTCGTTGCGCCGCTGGTAGGCGGCGATTTGCTCAGCGAGGGCCGTGATCAGGGCGGCCTCCTCCAGACCGCGGCGCTCGCCGCTGCGCACGATGCTGCTGGCGGCCCGAGCCGGGCCCGCCGGCTCCCAACTGCTGGGGTTCGTGCCCGTCGGGGTGGCCAGCGGCAGCGCCGGCCGGCGGCCTTCGCGGCGCAGGTGGTCGGTGAGCTTGTGGGCGGCGATCGAGAAGAGGTAGCTTTCCAGCGAGCGCCGCGTGTCGAAGTTGGGCAGGCTGGTAAGGAAGCCGATGAACGTTTCTTGAATCACGTCTTCCGCGGCCGCGCGGTTCCGCGTGCGGTGCTCGACGAACGCCAGGAGCCGGCCCTCAAAGCGCGCAATCAACTCCTGCCAGGCGTCGGCCTCGCCGGAGCGGACGCGCTGGACCAGTAGGACGTCGGATTGGCTCGAGGCGGTCATCCCGCGCAGGTGCTCCGCTTCCGGCCGTGTGGCACTGCTTAACCGCTGCCGGAAAACGGTTTTCGCCGATCGGATAACGCTTTGACCGGCAGCGGTCAAGCAGTGCCACACTCCAACGATCGTGCAACTTCATTAAGATAGCGAAAACGCCGCGCCGGCGGCTACCAGGGCCAGGATCGCCGCGGCCGCGAACCGCAACCACCCCCGGTACGCCCCGCCGGTCGACAGGTCGATCTTCAAGTATCCGTAAATCGTGGTCAGAAGCAAGAGGACCCCGCCGAGAATCGCTGACGAGAGGATCAGCCGTGCGCCGAGCAGGACCCCGGTCCACGTGTCGCGGAGCTTGCCTTCCACCTGGCGATCAAAGGACAAAAGGGCGTGCAGGTTGAACATCTCGCCGAGCGACGTGTCGATCTTCTCCAGCCATTGGTCCTTGACCAGGTGCCGGCGGGAGTAGTCCGCGGGCAGTGCGACCTGGGAACTCGCCTCTTTCCCGATCCTCCAGTCCACGTAGCTGTCGACGGCCCAGTCGATTTCCTCGTCGAGCGACTGCTCGCACTCCAATCGGGTCTTCCAGGGGCCAGCCTTCACGGCGACCTCATAGACGTCGGCCGTCGGCTGCGGAGGATTGTCGACCCAATTGGGCCGTTTCGAGGCCGTCGGCGCGGCAGCCGAGGCCGGGCTTGGCGATGCTGCGACCGCTGGCTTAGCGCCCGAAGAACTCGCCACGGCCGGCGCAGCAGGTGCGGCCGGGTTGGGCGCGGATTCCGAACGGACCGCCAAGGGGTTCCCCTTGGGCGACTGCGGCGAGCCCTGCGCAACCGGCGGACTCTTCTCGAACGTCGTGCGCAGCGCAGTGACGAATGCCGTATTCATGGCGCGGAACGCCTTGACAACGCCCGACGGGCCATCCCCACTGCCCGGTTGTCGGAGTTGCGAGGCGGGGGCCGTCGGGTGGGCCGTTTCAACCTTGATCCCGTTGGAAGAGATGCTCACCTGCGTCTTCTTAACGCCATCGTCGACCCGGATCGCGGCCATGGGGGGCCGTTCCACCCGCGCGACCCTGTAGCCCGTCAGGACCACAAAGGCCAATACCGCCACGCCCACCAACAGCAAAGGCACCAGAATCAGAGTTTTGACGGCTTGCCGGGACTGTGGGCTGGAGAGCAGCTTGACCAGTCCTGCCACCAGGAGGCCCAGCATAACGAAGGCGAAGACCAGCACGAGAATCCCGGAGAAGGCGAACGTGGCCATGTCTTTCTTGACTCCTACGCAGACGGTCCCTGCCAGCGGCGTTCCCGCGGATGGATCCACGTGCTGGCCAATTGTACGGCGACCGACACCGAGCAGGCGACCATCGGCAGCCACGGCTGGGGGAAGCCCCAGAGATCCGCCACCAAGGCCGCCATGAACACGCTGACGATGATGGCCCAGAGACTCATCCGAGCGCCCCGCGCCGGATCGGCCTGGCGCCACCAGCGGACCACCGCAAACAGCGTGGCGAAGGCCGCCAGGTAGTATTTGACGGCCGGCCAGCCGTCCGCGGGAAGAAGCGGCTGGTGCGCCCGGAGGTTTGCCAACTGCATGAACTGCTTGTCGTGCGTCAGTTCCACGGCGAACCAGCTCGTGGCCCCGAAGGCCGCCAGCCCCAGCCCCAGTCCGACCACCATGAGGACGAACCGCCGGAACATCGCGTCGCCGGGCCGGCCCTCCCAAAACTTCGACGCGGTCAGGACGGCCCAGGCGCCGGCCAGGCTCACGGCGACCAACCAGGCGTACTGGCCCCACCACGTCATGCCCCAAAGCTGCGGCTCGGAGGCCGTATCGCGGAAGCCGTTGAGCACGAGCATGACCAGGCACACGGTGAGCGTGACCAGCGCGCCGCCCACCAGCGAGCCGATCCACTGGGCGAGCCGCTCCCGCGGGGAGCCGAGGACGAGCACGTCGTTTTCCGCATCGCGGAAACGCGGCCCGCTATGCTGCCGCACCCCGCCGCGCGGATGGCCTGGAGTCCAGGCGGCCGTTGTCGGGGACGGCGTCGCCGCCGGACCAAGGCCCTCGGCCGTGGCAGGGCTGCCCCGCAGCCCGGGCTGGGCGGGCGGCGCCGCTGCGCGCCAGCGCGGCGAAAAGGCGGTCAAGATCGCCCGCACCACCCAGTACGACGCATACAACAAAATCAGGAAAATCAGGACCGACATCCAAGCGCTGGAGGTCATAAAGAGCACGGTCGACCCCACCACCACGAGCGCGATCTTGGTCGGCATGTTGAACGACGAGCGATTCCAGGCGTCGTAGCCCCGCCGGCAAAGTTGCCGCACCGCCACGTAGATCGGCTCCTCGTCGACCGCCTCGGCCATGGGGATCGCGGCCGGAATCGGCCCCGCGCCGGACGTGGTCGTCGCGTTGGAGCCCCGGCCGGAACCGGTTGCGGGGAGCGGACCGGCATAGACCTCGGGCCGGGACGGCCGCGGCAGGGCGGCGAGCATCTCGGGCACCGATTTGAAACGCTTGGCCGGGTCCTTTTGCAGGGCCCGAGCGATCACGCTGCGAAACGGCTCGGCGAGCGCCGAAAGGTCGGGCTCCGTGGTGAGGTGCTTCATCAGGACCTCGCCCACGCTCTCGCCCTCGAAGGGCACCCGGCCGGTGAGCATCTCGTACAAGATCACCCCCAGCGCGTAAATGTCGATCTCTTTGCCGTAGCGGCCGTTGGCGATCTCGGGGGCCATGTAGTGGACGGTGCCGACGCTCCCGGTCTGCCCGCTGCGGCGGCTGCACGAGATGAATTTTGCGAGGCCGTAGTCGCCGAGCTTGACGATCCCCTCGTCGCAAAAGATGTTGCCCGGCTTGAGGTCGCGGTGGACGATCCCGTGGTCGTGCAGGCAGGCCACGCCCGCCGCGATGCCGAACAGCCACGCCAGCGCCTGGTCCTGGGGCATTCCTTGGGGATGGGCCGCGACGACTTCGTCGAGCCGGTGGCCGCTGACGTACTCCATGATCACCCAATTGTCGTCATGCTCGTCGCGGCGGATATCGTGGATCGACAGCAGGTTGGGGTGCTTGAGGTTCAGGCAATGACGCATGCCGCGAAGCTCGACATCGAGATTGCGGCGGATCAGCTTGAGCGCCACCTCTTTGCCGGCGTCGCTGACCGCATAGTACACCTCCCCGAACCCGCCGTGGCCCACGCCGCGCTTGACCGTATACCCCGAGAGCGGCTGCGATCCGCTGGCGTAGACGAATTTCGCCACCGCGGGAAAATCGCGCGGCGCGCCCGCCTCGGTGGGTCGGAGATCGACGACCTTGGAATCGTTCTCTTCCACGGGAGCCACCGATGGTTTCATGGATCGAATCCTGTCGGGCGACGGCGAGTCTTAAGGTCCCGCTCCGCCCGTCCTTATTAGATTGTAACAGAAACGCTCCGCCCGTCCCCAGCACCCCCACTCGTTATGGGGTGCATCAAATCGCCTCCAGGCTGATCGAGAAACCCTCCCCCATAATGTGGGCGTTGCGATGAATCTGCCCGCGCTGGCGATGCTTCAACCCGTCGATCTCGAACGTCGCTTCCGTGCGGCAGAACAACTCTCCCTCCTGCCGGTACAGGATCACCTCGCAAGGCCAGTCGCGGCAGAGCACGTGGCTGTGCGGCTTCGGCCCGAGCACACAGGCCTCGGCCATCAGCAGCACCGCGTCGCTGGAAGGGTGCGTGCGGTGCCGGCTGAGAAAGTCGAGCCGGGCCGTGGCGCTTAGGGCCAGGGGGCGGCGGAAGAGCAACCGGACGGTATCGCCCAATTGAATCTTCGCGCCGTCGCTCAACAGGGCCGCCTGCTGCACGCCGCGGCCGTCGACCTTCGTTTCCCGCAGGGCCTCGATCAGGTATCCCTCGCTGTCGCGGCGGATGCGGGCATGGCGGCCGGACAGATCGCCGAGGATCGGCACGTCGACCCTCCCCGGCGTATCCGGCTGACCCAGCACCACTTCGTCGCCCAGGCAGACCCAGTACCCTCCGACGGCGTCGACCCACAGCAAGAACCGGCTGCCCGATTGTCCGAAGGTACGGTCCATGGGAGGGTGATTCCAGGGGTCGAAGGCCAACCGAATCATGGTGAGCAGCTCATTGTCAAACCCGGCACTCAGTCCTACAACGCTAGGTCACGGACAAGGGAAGTTCACCACGGAGGCACGGAGAACACGGAGGAAGGCGGGAAAGATGGAGCGTAATCATTGCGATGCTCTCTCCTCTCCGTGTTCTCCGTGCCTCCGTGGTGAACTCAGCGCCGTCTATTAGTATGCCTACTTCGACTTGGCCAAGATCTCCGCGCCGGGCTTCCCTTCCGCCGCGGTCTCCGCTTGCGGTTTCGCAAAGTACTCGCCGATCTGCTCGACGATATTGGCCGGCACGGGCTCGTTGACCGGAATCTCGTCACGGTAAGTGGCCTCCGTGCCGACCAAACGCTCGGTCACGTCGAGCCGGGTCCGCAGGTCGTCGACCAGCTCCTTGACGCGGCCCAGTTGGCTGTCGTCGAAACTGTAGTTGCTCGTGGTCTGGGCCGCGGCGATCAAGTGCATCCGGGCCTCGAGGTTCTCCACGTCGACCTTCAACTGCCGCCGGGCGGCCAACATGCCTTCGAGCTTCTGCCGGGCGGCATCCATGCTCTTGCTTCGGGCGGTGTGGATCTCCCGCAGGCTCTTCAAGGTGGCCTGGCCGGTCTTCAGCCGGTCGAAACGGCTGGCCAGGTCGGCCCGAACCTGCTCGGCGTTGTACTTCCGCCCGCCGTACTCGAAGCTCTTCTTGCCCGACTTCACGTCGGCGTGCAGCTTCTTCAGTTCTTCCTCCTCCTTGGCCAATCGCGCCTCCAGGTCAGTCACCTGCTTCTGGAGCTTCTCGACCTCCACCTCCTCCTTGGCGATGAGGTGCATGTTCTTACGGACCTCGGGTTCGAGGTCGCGGATCATCTGCCGGGCGCGATCGATCTGGAATCCGATCGGCACGCTTTCGTGAACCGAATCCTTCACGTAGCCCAGCGACGTGCGCACATAGCTTACCGCGTCGCGGCCGACAAACACCAGCGCTACAACCAGCGCTACCGCAGTCCCCAGGATGGCTCTCTTGATCATTTCCCGCTCTCCCTTCCTCGACACAGATGGTTTGGTTGGTGATCCCACGACAAAGACGATCGCTGGCGATATCGATCGCCTGAGAGGATATTCGCTAGCGGGGTGTCGATCTTGAGAATTTCTCGTTTCCACGCTCTGCGTGGGAACGCACCCCGGGACGCTCTGCGTCCCGTCTTCCCGCGCCGCAGAGCGGCGGGAGCGTGCGTTCCCACGCAGAGCGTGGGAACGAGGACATTGACGCCTGCTCATCCGGCGTTAAACTAAACGATTTGGGAC
>CAYTJV010000176.1:0-12790 GCA_964438165.1 uncultured Planctomycetaceae bacterium
CTTGCCGCCCTCGTGCCTGTACACGACCACCTCGCCGCCGTCGAAAAACCCGTCGCGAAACACATCGTAGTAGCCCATGCCGGAGCTGCTCCCCCGCCCTTTGACGCCCTGCTGGGCGCGTAGGCATTCGATGAAATCCGGTCCGCCGCCGCTGGCGATGTTCTTCACGCGAGCCTCGATCGGATTGGGATTCGGGGCGCCCCACCACTGGTTGTGGAACGGCTCCTCGCCCCAGTGCGTCATCTCGGGCGGATGGAAGTTCGCGCCGAACCGTGGGGGTTTTGCCACGACGACGTCCTCGGCAATGGCAAACACCGCCTGCTGGCCGCGGGCAGGAGGCAGTTCGGCGCGCAGCACACTCGGCACGAGCGGCACTGCGAAAAACGCAAGACAGTAACCAGTGAACCGAATGAGCGAGAGCATGGTTTGCATTGGCGCGTGGTGTCCTTTGTCATCGCAACGGTGTCGGAAGAAAATCCCAGTCGATCACCATCTTCTCGGTCAGCGCGCGTTTGAGATCCAGTTCGGCCTCCCTGTATTTCGGATTGCCGGCCAGGTTGTGAAGCTCGCCGGGATCCTCAATAAGGTCATGGCTTGGCTTTGCCTCCCATCGTGATGAATTCGTCTTTGCTCAAGAGACCGTCCTTGTCGCTGTCGAAGGCGTCGAACCGTTTTGGGGCTTGGTCGGGGTCGGGCTGGTTGGCGAGGAATTCTTCGCGGCTCAGTTTGCCGTCGCGGTTGGTGTCCCGCTTGGTGAACATCGCGGCCCGGTCCTGCCGCGCCTTGGCAGTGCCCGGTTTGGCGCCGGCTTTCTTGCCGGCGCCGACCTGCGGCTTCGCCTCGGGCTGCTGGGCGAGCAAGGCACGGAGTTTGGCGACGATCGCAGGTTGCTCTGCAGCGAGGTTCTTCGTCTCGGCAGGGTCGGCTTCGTAATCGTAGAGCTCCGATACGGCAGTGTTGGACGGTGCACCGGGTTTCTTCCACTCCACCAGTCGATAACGGGCGGTGCGCACGGCGCGGCCCATGAGCTGGGTGCGCGGATAGACATGAAAGACAGCCTCCTTGGTCGTGGCCACCGGGTCGCTCAGCGCGTCTACAAAGCTCGCGCCGTCGAGCCCCGGCGGCACGGGCAGCCCGGCCAGCTCGCAGAGTGTGGGATAGATGTCCACGGTCTCGGCCAAAGCCCCCGTCTTGACGCCGGCTTTGGCCACGCCCGGCGCGCAGACGACAAGCGGAATGCGGGCGGCCTGCTCGTAGTTGGTGTGCTTGCACCACATGCCATGATCGCCCAGGTGCCAGCCGTGGTCGCCCCAGAGGACGATGATCGTATTCTTCACCAGCTCCAGACGCTCCAGTTCGTCGAGCACGCGCCCAAGCTGGGCATCCATGAAGCTCACGGCCGCATGGTAGCCGTGGATCAGATGGCGGGTCTTCGCATCATCCAGCGGGCCGGTGGCGGGGATGTCGCTGTATTGACGCAACTCCCCCCATGTCGTGGGCGCAAACGCAGGAGCGCCGATCGGCGGCTCCTTCAGTGTGGGTAGCAGCAATGCAGCCGGGTCGTATAGATCCCAGTACTTCTTCGGCGCGCAGAACGGCAAGTGTGGCTTGAGGAAGCCGACGGCGATGAGCCACGGCTCGTTTGGTTTCTGTTTCGCGACCTTGAGGCGGCGGATGGCCTCATCGGCGATCCTGCCGTCGGCGTAGGCGTCGTCGGGCGCGTCGGCGTATTCGGTGGGGGCGCCTCTGGGAAGTGCGGCCATCTTGCTCTCAGGCACCCCCTCGGCTTTCGCCTTCTCGAACGTGCGCTTCGCGCTATCCATATTGGCCGGCAGGGCGTACATTCCGCCGCCGGGCCCCCAGTGCGGCACCGTCCACGAGGCATTGTCTTCGCGGTTGCCGTGGCCGACGTGAAAGATCTTGCCCATCGCCTCCGTGCGATAGCCGTGTTGCTGGAAGTGCTGCGCCAGTGTAATCGCGTCGGGCACGGCCTTGCGGAAATTCGTGCCGAGATCGTAGATCCCGATGGTCTGCGGGCGCAGGCCGGTCATCAGGGCATTGCGCGACGGAGAGCAGACCGCCTGGTTGCAGAACGCCCGCTCGAAGAGCACGCCGCGAGTGGCCAGACGGTCGATGCTCGGCGATTGGATGGTCGGCGCGCCGTAGCAGCCGAGCAACGGCTTGAGGTCGTCCACGCAAATCAGCAGGACATTGGGTTTGGCGGCAGGCGCCGGCGCGTCGGCGGCCTGGAGCGACGCCAGCGGAGCCAGCAGCAAAGCGCCGATAATGGCTACGCGAGTGGATTGTGTTCTTCTGTTCATTGGGGGATCCTGTTTTGCACGCTGGCCGATTGTTGCGCAGACTTCCGAAGTCTCCGAGACTTCGGAAGTCCTGACGTAGTCCATGGGCGGATTGAAATTCGCTCTACAGCATAGCGACGAAACAAGACGGCAGGAAGCCGGTGCGACCACGACTACCAGCGGAAGAAACGGTACGGATCGTCCATTTCCTCCGGTTTGTCCGGGTAGAAGCCTTGCAGCCATCGGTCTTGGCGGTCGATGCTCCGGACGGGACTCGAAAACCGGGCCAATAGCGGAGTCCGCGCGCTGGCGCCCAGGTTGGCCAGAAGTCGCGTCAGGGTGAAGCTCGATCGCCGGAACGTTCTCTTGAGCCCGAAGTTCGTGCGGTAATCGAACTGCCAGGGCGCCAACTGGCAGAAGACGACGTTGGAGTTCTCGCCGACCGCGAGCACACCGTTGCCAACGGGTCGAGCACCTCGGGACACCAGCGGGATGATTCGCGGGTCGCGGTTGTGTACGTCGGCCGGGCCAATCCCTGCCAGCGGCGAGCTTGCGCCGGGCGGGTCGAAGTACGCGGAAATGTGTTCGGCGCGGCGGATCGCAACCTTCCAAGGCAGGACCGCGTCGGCTTCCTCCTGTGTCAATCCAATGGCAAGCAGTTTCCCGCCCGCGTTCAGGAACTCGCGGAGTGCGTCCCGGTGCGTTGAGAGGGTCGCACCGGCTCCTGTCCCGACGATGAGCAGTTGGTCGGCTCTCAGCTCGCCACCGGCGTAAGTTCCCAATCGAAACCCCGCGGCCTCCAGGTGCGATTTCCCGGCAGCATGGCCGACATACAGCGCCTCCCGCCGAGGCGCCGGCTTCCACGCGCCGACGTAGGCGAGGAGATTTCGGACGAGGATCTCGGCGGCGGGGTCGCTCTCGCTGCGCCCGGTAACATCCATCTGGCAGAAGAGAACGATGCCCTTGCCCTCGCGGTATTCCACTAGCGGGCTGTACTGGAGGCTGAACCCGCCATCGACCAAAGGAAGAAAGTCGCCGCAGGCGGGCTTCTCGATGTGTACGCTGGCCACGTTGCCCCAGCAACCGCAGCGCCAGAGGCGAGTCACGGGGATGCCGCACCAGGTGACGGCCGGCGCGCCGTTGAAGCGTTGGCTGGCTTCGCACTTCAGCCGCGAAGGCACGAGCGTCGCCTCGCCTCGCCAGTCGCGGAGATTCTCCGCTGCGAGGCCGGCCAGGGCCGGATGATCCGGCACTCGCGCGAAGACGTTTCGCAGCCCGTACTCCTGGACGCGGAAGCCGAATCGCTTCTCGAGCACGTCGGAAGTCTGCTCGAACACGAGCACCTTCAGGCCGTCGCGCACGCGGCCGATGTCCGGCGCCGGCCCGTCCACCGTCAGGGCAGCCTTGCCTACGATGAGCAGATCGAATGCGGCGAGGTCGGCCTGAGCATCCACGGTTTGCGCGGCGAGGCCGAGGGCCTTCAGCCGATCCGCCGTAGCGCCCTTGGGATCGAAGACCGCAACCCGCTCCATTTTCTCCAGAGCCGGCGGCGGTGGCAGAACGTGGACCTGGAACCGGTCCTCCTGCGTCTCGCCCGTGCTGAACTTCGCCGACATGGCGAGCGTGTATGCCCCGGGCAAAGCGGTATCGGGAATGGCCAGCGCCAGCGGGATTCGCTGTTGCTCGCCCGGCTCGACGGCGATGGTCTTGCTCCCGCTTTGGCTCTGCGGGAGGGCCAGGCTCCAGGAGCAGTTGCAGGTGATCTTCCGGCGCGAATTGTTGACAACGATCACCTGTTTTTCGAACGTCTCGCCCGGGAAGAAGTTGTGATCCTTGCCGGTGAACCGCGCGGGCTTGCCGCCCAGGTAAGCCAAAAGCGGACCGTTGTTGCGGATCAGGGCCTGGGCGCCCGCCGTGGCAGTCCAGTCGGAACGCTCGAAAGCCAGGTCCATCCGCTCGAATCGCTGGTCGATGTAATCCGGGCTGAATCCCGGCCGCTGCAAGTTCTCCCAGTCGACCGGTAACTGCTTGCGCCGCTTGTCGACCCCTTCGCGGAGCTTCCAGAGGTGGTGATGCTCCCAGGGAGAATTCGCCGAGAGTCCCCAGGTGCGGAATGCCCGCCAGTTGTCGGCGTAGTAGAGGGCGAACACCGGGTCGCGCTCGCCCAGGCGGCTGGAGCCCACTTCGGTCGGATAGTCCCAGCGGTGCCAGCCGCTGCCGGAGCGGAACTGCTTCGCTTCCCAGCGGAGATTGGCTTTCTCCAACTCACTCACTTGAAAGGCCCGATCTCCGTGGAACTGCGCGTTCCATTCGGCAAGGCAGAATTCCCAGGGCACTCGGGCGCTACCGAACGAGCGCTGCCCCTTGTGCCAGCCGCGATACATCGTCCAGTCCCAAGTGAACGGGGCGCCGTATTCGCAGAGAAACACCGGCTTGACTCCCTCGGTGGCCCAGTGTTCGAACCAGTCGGAGAGCTCTTGGACAGGGACGAAGTTCGGGTAGAAGTTACTCGTGTGCATCGAGCCCAGGTTGCCCGAGGAATGATGATAAACGATGCGGCCGGGATCCAGCCGCTTGACGATCGCCTCGGCGCGGAGGGCCTTCTTGACGTTGTTCATCGCCCACGAGCTGCGGTCGGCGTGGATGCCGTCGATCAGCTCGGGCTGCATGTCCTCGTTGTAGCCGGTGGCGTTGTGGCTCATCGAGTACATCACGACCGAGGGATGGTTCTGCGCCGCGCGCACGTAGAACTCAGCGTGCCGCGCGTAGCCGTTGCCCTGGTCGGCGCCGGCGGCCGACCAGTCGTAATGGGCGAAGTGCGGCTGCGAAAGGGCCACCAGCATCCCCAGGTCGTCGGCGGCACGCAGGATCTCCGAGAAGCCCAGATGCGTGCCCGGCTCGCAGCCGTAGTTGTGCGTGTAGACGAAATTGATGCCGAAGGTCCGAAGCCTCTCCAGGCTCTCCCGCGCGCCGGCGTAGCTCGCCGCCGCAGCCCCGACCTGGGCGTTGTCCAGCGGCACGGCCGAGAGAAAGATCCGCGTGCCGTTCAAGTAGAAATCCCGGCCATTGATCGAGAACTCGCGGAAGCCGAAGCGGACCGGAGGAAAGGCATCCAGCAGCTTGCCGGCGGCGTCCCGCAGCGACAAGTGGAGGTCGTACATGTTTCCGGGCGTGTCGGTGTCCCAGAGCTTCTCGGGCTTCCATTGGTGCGCTAGCGCGATCCGGCCGTTTTCCAGGTCTTCCGCCCGAACGATCGAACTGCGGAATTCCAGGACTGTGCGGCCGTGGTCTTCGATCCGGGCAGTCATCGCATACCGCTGCCCGGCATCGGCGCCCTGCAAGGCGGCGCCCACGGCAAGCTCCCACCGGCGCACCGAAGTATCAATCTTCACGTCGGCGATTCGCGCTGCGGCAGGGGAACTGACGAGGTAGACGTCCCCGCAGAGGCCGCGTCGCGCCACGGCGCCCTTCACGGTGCGGGCCGTGGAGGTGTCGCTATACGACAACATCACTTCCTTGAGTGGCAGAGCGACCACGAGCATCGACAAGACGTGCCTGGCCCCCGGGCGGAACATCTTCGTGAGATCCACCTCGCCGCCCGGGAAACGGATCTCGCCGGCCTTCTTGCCGTCGACATAGACCGCCGCGTATGAGTTCAGATACTCTGCCGACACGGCGATGCGGCGGCCCGCCCACGCCGCGGGCACCTGGATCTCGCGCTGGTACCAGGCGGCAGCAACATCCCCAAGGCTCCTCCGCTGCCACCTCGGATGGGCAACCGGGGTCTGGCAGTCCTTCTGCATGTAGTCGCTGATTCCCGGCCAGCAGCCGGGGACCTTGAAATAGCCCCATTCGTCCTCGGGAACGGATTGGCGATCATCGGCCGGCTGCCACCGCCACAGCCCATTGATCGAGATTCGCTCGCGCGTGGCGGTCGTCTCGTGGTGCGCCTTGCCCAGGTCCCAGACCGCCTTGACGCCTTCCGGGAGCCGGGCGTCCTCGGCCCAACCTACCGCCTGCAACGCGACGCCAGCGAACCACACGCAAACCGTCGAGATAGCCATAATCCTCGTACACTGAGCGGTCAGTCGCTTCATGATCTCCTCCCCTCTCCTGTGAAGGCGGATAGGCAGTTTCCCGCCGTGAGGCCGAGAAACCGGCCCACGGGAGCCGTGTCTCAGTATACCAAGGTGTCTTGGACATTCTAGCAAGGAACTCGGGCAACCACGAAAGCCCGAAAGGAGGAAAGCCCGAAAAACACAGGGAATGTTGCTCGCCCGGTCATCGTCCTTTGCTCTCTCGGGCTTTCGTTTCTTTTCGGTTTTCGTGGTTCGTTCTTGAGGGGGCTCTCCCAGTAGCGGCTTCCAGAGGCTACCATACATGCAAGTTTCTTCCCGAATTGCGACGCACGCGAGCGACGGTGCACGCTGTCGGCGAGTTTGACTTTGGGAGCACAAAACATGAGCACGCGACTTGGCCGTGCCAGTTCTTTCACCCGCCTCCTGGGGACGCTTCTGGCGGTCTTTGCAGCGACAGGGCTGCTTTCCGTGGATTCGGTTCGCGCGGCGGGCGACCTCGACCAGGCTTTCCGCTCGCCGCCGGATTCCGCCAAGCCGTGGGCCTACTGGTGGTGGCTGAATGCCAACGTCACCAAGGACTCCATCACGCGAGACCTTGAGGAGATGAAGAAAAAGGGCATAGGCGGCTTCCTCTTATTCGACGTGACGGCTTACGGCCAGCATCTCGTCCCTTCTCCGCCGCGACGCGTGGAGTTCATGAGTCCCCCGTGGCGGCAACTGGTCAAGCACGCCATGACCGAAGCCCACCGGTTCGGCCTCCAGATGAGCATGAACCTCAGCACATGCGGCGGCGCCCTGCGCGCACCCTGGACCACCGGCCAACAGGCCCCCAAGAGCCTGGTCTGGACCTCGGCAGACGTGGTGGGGCCGAAGCGGATGATATGCGTCCTGCCTCGCCGGCAGGGACCCCAATCCTGGGACGTCGCGATCGTGGCGGCGCGGATCGCAAGCGATGGCGCTGCCGCAAGCCCGGCCTCTTTGGCCACAACCGGCAGCGAGATCCGATTCTCCAATAATTCCGACCAATGGCAGCAGGCCGTTCTGAAGCCGAAGCCGGTGACGACAACTGAGGTGATCGATCTGACGGACAAGTTAAACGCCGAGGGACGGCTCACCTGGGATGTGCCGGAAGGGCGCTGGCGGGTCATCCGGTTCCTCTCGATGGTCACGAAAGACGCGGAATCGGACGTCGATATGCTGGACTCCGCGGCGGTAGAAGCCCATTTCAACCGGCTGGGCCGAGCGATTCTCAACGACGCCGGCCCGCTGGCGGGAAAGACGCTGACCCATTTCTACAGCGTGAGCTGGGAAGGCGCGATCCCGACCTGGACCTTCGGCTTTGATCGCCAGTTCGAGAGATACCGCGGGTACCCGTTGCGGCCCTATCTGCCGGTGCTCGCGGGCATGACCGTCAAGAGCCCCGAGGTCTCGCAACGGTTCTTGCGCGACTTCGGACGGACACTGAGCGATTGCTTCATGCACAACTGCTACACGAAGCTTGGGGAGCTTTGTCATCGGGCGGGGCTGAAGTGGCACTCGGAGTCGGGCGGGCCGTGGCGACGCGATACGCTGCTGTTCGCCCACGCCGACGCGCTAGAGTTCTGGGGCCGCAACGACATGCCGCAGGGCGAGTTCTGGTGGCCGGGGACGCCGGCGGTCGGCAACAGCAACGCCATTCAGGCCGCGATGGCCGCGCACATTTACGGCCGGCCCTTGGCCTCGATCGAAGCCTTCACCCACATGAGGCCCCATTGGTCCGCCTACCCCGCGTCGCTCAAGCCAGGCGCCGATGCGGCCTTCTGCGACGGCATCAATCGGTTCATCTGGCACACGTTTTCCGCCTCGCCGCCGGAGTTCGGCAAGCCGGGCATCGAATACTTCGCGGGAACCCACTTGAATCCCAACGTCACCTGGTGGGAGCAGGCCGGCGCGATGCTCGCGTACCTTGCCCGCTGCCAGACGATGCTCCAGCAGGGCCGCTTCGTGGCCGACGTCTGCTGCTACCGTAGCGACAAGAACTATACGATGTGGGACCGCAACGCGCGGACCGCCAGGCCGTCGCTCGGGCTGCCGAAAGGGTATGCCTTGGACCTGATCAATACCGAAGTCTTGCTAGAACGATTGTCGGTCAAAGACGGACACTTGGTCCTGCCCGGCGGGATGCGCTATCGCTTGTTGTGGGTCGACCCAGCGGACGAACCCTTTCCTCCGGAGGCCCTCCGCAAGATCATCCAGTTGGCCCGGGAGGGAGCCACGGTGGTGCTCGGCCCGCGACGGCCGCAGCACGCGCCGGGGCTAAAGGACTATCCGGCCTGCGATGAAGAAGTCCGTCGTCTGGCGTCTGACTTGTGGAGTTCTTCCGGCGACCGGCCTTGGCAACGGCCGGTGAGCAAGGGCAAGGTGATCGGCGGGACGGGAATCGAGGAGGTACTGAAGGCCGAAAAGATCCACCCCGATCTTGCCGGCCCGTGGGAGTACACCCACCGCCGCACCGATGCCATGGACATCTACTTTCTGGCCGGCACAGGCACCGCCGAATGTACGTTCCGCGTGTGTGAAAAAGAGCCCGAGATCTGGGATCCCAAGACGGGGGCAATTCGCGATGCGATCTGCTACCGCACCGCCGACGATGGCCGGACAACGCTGCCAATCCGCCTGCCGGAAAACGGGTCGATCTTCGTCGTGTTTCGCAGGCCCGCCCAGGCCAAACGCCTTGTCGCGATGTCCGGTCCCGACGCGGGCGTGGAGATCGAGGGCCGAGCCAACTCCGGTGTGCAAGTGCGGCTATGGCGGCAGGGACGCTTTACGTTTCGCACCTCGTCCGAGAAGCAGGTCGTGCTCGATGAAGCGGCGATCCCCGACGCGATGCCCCTGGCCGGCCCATGGGCGGTGCGATTCGCCGCAGGCTGGGGCGCCCCGGAATCGGCGGTGTTCGGCAAACTGGTGGCGTGGGACAAGCATCCCGACGACGGGATCAAGCACTTTTCGGGCACGGCCACGTATCGGAGAGCGTTCAAGCTCAGCGCGCAGCAGGCGAGGTCTCTTGTTCGGCTTCAACTCGGCGACGTCAAGCACATTGCCCGGGTCCGGGTCAATGGAAAGGACCTGGGAGTGGTGTGGACCAGCCCGTGGACAGTCGACCTCACCGGGACGGTGAAGGACGGAGAGAACGCGCTCGAGATCGACGTCACCAATCTGTGGGTCAACCGCCTGATCGGCGACGCCGGCCTTCCTGAAAATCGCCGTTTGACCAAGACCAACATCTACCTGCAAAAAGGCGACCGCACGGTCAAGCCATATCAGGGTTACTCTTCCAAGGATCCGCTAGTCACCTCCGGCCTCCTCGGACCGGTGCGACTGGAGTTCGGCCAAACGCGGGAGGTGCGATTCTAGTGCGAAAGATTCTGATCGACCCCTGCGGGCTTGTCCCGCAGGTGAAGGAGTTTTGTGAGCGAGAACGGCGCTACGGCAGGTTCCCGCTCGACCCCTGCCGGCTTGGCCGGCAGGGGTCGGGAGCTTGTTTGGGCGTCTGCGGCCTCGCTTACAAAACTTGTTCACCTGCCAGGCGAGCTGGCAGGGGTCTAGATCATTTGTTGTCAGTATCACAACTGGTGGGAGCCGCATGCCATGGGCAATGCATTTGTTGAATCAAGAAAGTTCCATTTCAGCCGCCGGCATTTTCTTTCCGCAGTGGGCGCACTTGGCGGAAGTCTGGCCCTCGGCATGGGTTCCTGGCGACGCGACCTCCAGGCCGCCGAACCTGGCGCCGGGGTGATCTCCGCGCCGTCCCCGGTGCGCGTGCCCCGCCGCAAGCCGCGGGCGGCCAATATCGGCATCTTCGGCGTGGGGCATTACACGTATTGGAAGCAGTTCGACGGCCTGCTGGACGAAATGCACCGCAAGCTCGACGTGTTCGTCGGCAAGGTCAAGGCCCAGGACGTGAGCGTCACCAACTTCGGCATGATCGATAACGCCCAGGGGGCTTATGCCCTGGTGCGGAAGCTGAAAGCGGCCAATCTGGACCTGCTGTTCTGCGACATGGTCACTTACGCCACGTCGTCGACCTTCGGGATCATCATTCGCGAGCTCGATATTCCCATCGTGCTGGTGGCGCTTCAGCCGATGAAGGCCATGGACTACGCGCGGGCCACGACCCGGATGCAGTTGGCCAACGACGATTTCTGCTCCGTGCCGGAATTTGCCGGGGTGGCCCTGCGCATGGGCAAGCGTCCGCCGCCGATGATCCTCGGCACGCTCCACGACGATCCGGAGGCCGACGCCGAGATCGCCGACTGGTGCGATGTGGCCAAGGTGCTCCACGATCTGCGGGGAGCGCGGATCGGGCACTTTGGGCACGTGCTGGAATCGATGCTCGACATGCACTCGGACCCCACCGCATTCACGGCCGCCTTCGGGTGCCACATCGTGCAGACCGAGGCCGACGACCTGGTGCGGCTGCGAAAAACCGTGCGCCCGGCGGAGATCGAGGCCAAGAAGGCGGAGATCCTGCGGATGTTCGACACGCCCGACCCTGGGGCCGATCCCATCACGCGCAAGCTTACTCCGCTGGACCTCCACGTCGCGGCGGCCGTGGCCGTGGCCCTCGACAAGTTCGTCGCCGAGAAGCAGCTCGACGGCCTGGCCTACTATTACGAAGGCGAGCCGGAGAGCGACACCCGCGAGGTGGTCTCCAACCTCATCGTCGGCAACTCGCTGCTCACGGCGGCCGGTTTCCCCATGTGCGGCGAGTCGGATTTGAAAACGTGCATCGCCATGCTCATCGAGGACCGGCTGGACATCGGCGGCAGTTTCGCCGAGTTCCACCCGATCGACTTCAAGGAGGGATTCGTGCTGGTCGGCCACGACGGGCCCCACCATCTCAACATCGCCGACGGAAAGCCCGTGCTGCGGAGCCTGCTGAAATTCCACGGCAAGCCCGGCTCGGGGGCGAGCGTCGAGTTCAAGATCAAGGAAGGGCCGATCACCATGCTCTCGATCGGCATGACGGCCCAAGGGAAATTCAAGTTCGTGATTGCCGAGGGCCAATCGGTGCAAGGGCCGATCCCCGCCACCGGCAACACGAACACGCGGGGCTTCTTCAAACCCGACGTGCGCACGTTCCTGAAGCGATGGGTGGCCGAAGGACCGATCCACCATTTTGCCCTCGGCGTCGGCCACCGGGCCAAGACCATCCAGAAGATCGGCGAGGCCCTGGGCCTCCAGAGCGTGATCGTCGGCGAGGGGGCGTGAGATACAACGAAACCGGGTGCCGCCAAACTATCCAGTCCTGTCGGCCCCGTAGTCTTCAGGAAGGTGCCGTGCAAGATCCATGCGTTCGTGAAGCACACGTCCGATCTCAACCCGGCCGTCGTCACGTGTTCGGTACAGGAGGAAATGTCGCGGGCGACGAACTCGCCCGACTGCGGGATCCACGCGGTCCCGGCTGTGGCAAAGATGGTAAGTCCGTGCCGCTGCGGTGATCTCCGGACGGGTGTGGCTGCCAGCGCGCTCGGGCTCATCGGCCACGTCAAGGATGGCGCGAAGCATCAGCGCCTCGTAGCGCAAGCGGCCTTGCATTCCGAACTGCTCATGGGTCCAAGCGAGAATCGACTCGATGTCCCGCTCCGCAGCAGGCGAGATCAAATAGCGGGGCATGGCATCACGGCCCGGGTGTCCGTTCTTTGGTCTTCGACGCAGCGCGCCGCCCGATCTGGGCAATGAACTCCGCAAGCTGCGTTTCGTCGTCGAGGGCAACTCCTCGGCCTTGGTCCAACTCGCTGAATCCTTCGGTCGCCAAGGATCGCAGTAAGGCGAGCTTCTCCTGTTCCTCGCGAGTGTGCTGCTCCAACAGGTGGAGTCCGGCCCTCATGACCTCGCTGGCATTCTTGAACCGCCCCAAGGTCACCAAGTGGTCCACAAACTGGTCGTAGTGGCTTGTCAGGTTGACGTTGCGTGTCGGCATGTTGTTCCTCCAGACCGAATCACGAGTCTAGCATGATTGGCAAAAATTGCCAATGCCACCAAGGGGTGGAATGTGCCGCTTGGCGCGAGCAAGCCGGGTTACGGAAGGTCAGAGTGAGAGTTCCCTCGGTACTTTTCCGACGCATGTGAGACAGGTACCATGACCTGGTACCATCACTCCAGAGGGTCTCCTTATGCCGAAGCAAAACGCCGTTCTCGCGTATTCTCTAATTTTTGGATTGACTTTCCTAGTCGGCGGGATCGCCTTGGGCTCGCCGGCCGACACAATCGCCGGCAGTTGGCAGGCCGGCAGCGTGGTCGAAATGCCCGGCCTGCGAGTGACGCTCTCGAAGCCGGTGCTCGTCGGCCGCAGTAAGGGTTATCTTTGGTTCCCCACCGTCGTGCGGCTCAACTCCGGTGACCTGATGGCCATGATGTCGGACCACGCCG
>CAYTJV010000177.1:0-12774 GCA_964438165.1 uncultured Planctomycetaceae bacterium
AAAGCGGCGACGAGTCGCCGCACTCCAAAGAGGGAGATTCTGCAATGCGGATGACCATTGTTTACGTTGCCCTGCTTGCCCTCTCGTGCTCGTCTCGGTGCGCGCATGCCGAAGAGTGGTCTCGCTTTCGAGGCCCCAACGGTTCGGCGGTCAGCGCGGAGACCGGACTGCCCGTGACCTGGAGCGACACGGAGAACGTCGCCTGGAAAGCCGAGCTTCCCGGACAGGGCAGCTCCAGTCCGATTGTCTGCGGCGACCGTGTCTTTGTGACGTGCTACAGCGGGTACGGCGTCGACCGCTCCAGTCCCGGCGATCCGAAGAATCTGAAGCGGCACCTCGTGTGTTTGAATCTGCTCGATGGCAAGGTGCTGTGGCAGAAATTCATTCCAGCCACGGTCCCGGAGGACCCGTACCAGGGACAGCTCACCGAGCACGGCTATGCGTCGAGCACGCCGGCAACGGACGGCCAGCAGGTGTTTGTCTTCTTCGGCAAGTCGGGCGTGCTCGCGTTCGATGCCCAAGGCAAGCAGCTCTGGCAGACGAGCGTGGGGACCGGATCGGCGATCATGGGATGGGGCTCGGGAGCAAGTCTCCTTTTGCACAAGAACCTCGTGATCGTCAACGCCAACGCGGAGAGCGAAGCGATCGTGGCCCTCGACAAGCAAACCGGCCGTGTGGCGTGGAAAGCCGAGGCGAAAGGCTATGCCGGCTCGTGGAGCACGCCGATCTTGATCGAGAAGGCGGGCGGCAAGCAGGAAGTGGTCGTTTTCATGTCGGGCGAGGTCTGGTCGCTGCACCCCGACGACGGCGGCGTGCTCTGGTACTGCGCCGGGCTGCGCGGCGCGGCGACCACGAGCCTCGTGGCCAAGGATGGGATCGTGTATGCCGTGGGCGGCGGCCCCATGGGCTCGGGCTCGACCGCCATCCGCACCGGCGGCCGCGACGACGTCTCCGCCAGCCACGTGCTATGGAAGCAATCCACCGGCTCCTACGTCCCATCGCCCGTCGTCGTGGGCAGCCACGTTTACTGGGTCGACGATCGCGGCTGGGCCACGTGCTTGAAGGCCGACACGGGCCAACAGGTCTACCGCCAGCGCCTGCCCGGAGCGGGCGGCGTGTACGCCTCGACCATCGCCGCCGACGGCAATCTTTATGCCGTCACCCGCCGCAACGGCACGTTCGTGCTGCCGGCGAAGCCTGAATTCAAAGTCCTGGCCCAGAATCGACTCCCCTCCGACTCGACCGATTTCAATGCCAGCCCCGCCGTCAGCCACGGCAGCCTGCTGCTCCGGTCGAATCGGTTTGTGTACCGCATTAAAGCGGGAAAAGCATTAGCCGGAGAATAACTTTAAGGAAGCCGTGAACGACAAGGGCCAAAGGCGTTTGTCCCGAAGGGACGTTTGAGAATAGCCCAGCGATTCATCGCTGGGTGCCGAATCGGCCTGAGATGCTCTTGCGTCCTGGAGGGACGTTTGAAACGTGCGACGGACAGTTCAAGTGTCCCTACGGGACACCGACGCGCGATATGATTTTCTACCCAACGATGAATCGCTGGGCTATTATCAAATGCCCCTCCGGGGCAAAAACTACCAAAACATTCGCTCGCCGGCATGAAAATCCTGAACCCTAAACCCTGAACTCTCATAGGCCGCGTTAGGAAAGGATCAGTTCCACCAATGACTGAGAGCAACGGCACGATTGTCCGCGTCCGCGGCGTACACAAGTTCTTCCGCCGCGGCAGCGAGCGGTTGGACGTGCTCAACAATCTGACCCTCGACGTGCCCGAAGGGGAGTACCTCGGCCTGATGGGCCCCAGCGGATCCGGCAAGACGACCCTGTTGAACCTCATTGCCGGGCTCGATCGGCCCAGCGAAGGAGAAGTTTGGGTCGGCACCGAATTGATCTCGGGCATGTCGGAGGCCCAATTGGCCCGCTGGCGCACCCGGCACATCGGCTTCATCTTCCAGTTCTACCACCTCCTGCCGGTGCTCACGGCCTACGAGAACGTGGAGCTTCCCCTCTTGCTCTTGGGGCTTTCCCGGGCCGAGCGGCGCCGGCAGGTGATGACCGCGCTGGAGCTCGTGGACCTGGCCGACCGCATCCAGCATCGGCCCGGACAGCTTTCCGGCGGCCAGCAGCAGCGCGTGGGCATTGCCCGGGCGATCGTCACCGATCCCACGCTGATCGTGGCCGACGAGCCGACCGGCGACCTTGATGCCCGCAGCGCCGAGGAGATTCTCAATCTCCTGGTCGAGCTCCGCACGTCGCTTCGCAAGACGATTCTTCTGGTGACGCACGATCCCCGCGCCGCCCAGCGGGCCGATCGGATTCTCCACCTGGAAAAAGGACAATTGGTCGAGCAATCCCAATGAAACTCTTCGCGCTCATTCTGAAGAACGTGGGCCGCAATCCGCTCCGCTCTATCCTCACCGCGCTGGGCACCATGGTGCTGGTGTTCGTGGTCACGATGGTTTGGTCGGTCCTTTGGCTGTTGGATCTGATCACCACGGAGAAGAAGGAGAACCTCAAGGGGATCGTCACCGAGCGGTGGTCGATTCCCAGCCGGATGCCGTTTTCCTACGCCGCGTCGCTCGCTGAAGGAGCGGCGGCCAAGCCCGGCGACGTGCGGCCGACGGACTCGATGACTTGGCAGTTCTATCCCGGCGCCCTGGATCTGAAGAACCTCACGCGCGAGAGCATGATCTTCGCCATCGCCTGCGAGCCGGACAAGCTGGCGACGATGATGGACGGGTTGGAGTCGCTCTCGCCGAAGGAAGAGGAGGTGCTCCACCAGGGGATTGCGCGGCTCAAGGCGAACCGTCAGGGGATCATCCTTGGCTACAATCACCTGCTGAACATCAACCGGATGATCGGCGACGTGCGCGACACGAACGTCGAGAAGCTCATCGGCAAGCGGCTCAAACTCTATGGCATCGGCGGCTACAAGGGGCTGGACCTGGAGTTCGACGTCGTGGGCGTCTTTCCGGCGGGGCGTTACGACAACCTCGGGGCCTGCAACCGCGAGTATTTCAACAACGCCCTGGATCAATATCCCCTCACGCACAACGGCCGCAAACACCTCATGGCCGACCGGAACCTGAACCTGGTTTGGCTCAAGGTGCCCGACATGCGGGCCTATAACCGCGTGAGCGCCCAAATCGACGAGTCGCCGTCTTACAGCGACCCGGACGTGAAGTGCGAGACCGCCTCGTCGGGCATGGCCGCGTTCCTGGAGCCGCTGCGCGACCTGATCTGGGGGGCGCGGTACCTGCTGGCCCCGGCCTGCCTGGTGACGCTCTCGTTGGTGATTGCCAACGCAATCAGCATCAGCGTGCGGGAGCGGCGCCCGGAGTTGGCGGTAATGAAGGTACTCGGCTTCCGGCCGGTCCAGATCCTCTGGCTGGTGCTCGGCGAGTCGCTGCTGTTGGGGGCCGGGGCGGGACTGGCCAGCGCGGGGCTCACCTACGGGGTGATCAATTGGTATTTCGGCGGCCTGCGGTTCCCCATCGGATTCTTCGACCGCTTCTTCATTCCCGTCGATGCCTTGGGATGGGGCACTGCGATCGGCGCCGCCGCCGCGCTGGTGGGGAGCTTCCTGCCGGCCTGGGCTGCCCGCAACGTCAAGCCGGCCGGAGTGTTCGCGAAGGTCGCGTAAGAAGACGAGTCCAGCATCGTGATCGCGTTGTGCGAGGAGAAGAACCATGGAGGAGCAAACGAATCACGAAAACACGAAAGTTCGAAAACACGAAAGAGCCAAGAGAGAGTGACGGGCGAGCATTCATCATTCCTTGCGTTTTTCGGGCTTTCGTCCTTTCGCGTTTTCGTGATTACCCGATTTCCTTGCTAAAGTGTCGGTTTGTTCCCCTTTTTATAACAGGATTTCCGCATCCATGGTCTGGAAACTGGCAGGCGCGGCGGCTGGGTTGATCTTGCTGCTTCTGGCGATCAATCGCGTACCGCTGCGATATACGCTGCGAAACCTCACCGTCCGCTGGAAGACCACGGCCTTGACCGGCCTGGCCTTCACGCTCGTGATCGCGGTCTTGGTGGTGATGCTGGCCTTCGTCAACGGAATGCAGAAGCTGACCGACGGCACCGGCCAGCCGGGCAACGTGCTGGTGATGGCCGACGGGGCCACGGATGAATCGTTCAGCAATCTCATCGCGGGCGACTTGGCCGAGATCGAAAACCTGCCGCAGGTCCAACGCGACCCGCAGACCGGCCAGCCGTTGGCCAGCCGCGAAACGTACTTGATCGTCAACCAACCGCTTCCCCATGCCTCACCCCAGGGTCCGCAGCGACGCTTCTTGCAGACCCGCGGTATCGAGAATCCCCTCTTGGCGGCGAAAGTACACGGGATCGAGTTGCTGCCGGGCGGGAGCTGGTTTTCCGAGGCCGGGGTGCAGGAGGTGCCCAATAGCGCCGGCGCCCCGGCGGTCCAGGCGGTGTTGGGCGAAGGGGTCGCCCACGAGCTGGCCGCCGATCGCACCCCCGCCGAGCGCGCCGCGGCGCGCACTCCCGACCGGCTCGACGTGGGCGAGACGTTCCGCATCGGCGAGCGCTGGTGGATCGTCACCGGGATCATGAAAACCTCCGGCTCGACGTTCAACTCCGAGGTCTGGGCCAAGCAATCGCTCATCGGGCCCCTGTTCGGCAAGAGCAACTTCACCACGCTGCTGCTGCGCACCCCGGACGCGGAAACCGCCCGAAAGCTCAAGGATTACCTCACCAACGACTACAAGAAAGTGGCCGTCAACGCCCAGGTCGAACGCGAGTACTATGCCAGCCTTTCGGAGACGAACCAGCAGTTCACGTGGGCGATCGGATTCATCACCGTGATCATGGCCATCGGCGGCGTGTTCAGCGTGATGAACACCATGTTCGCCGCCATCAGCCAGCGGATCAAGGACATCGGCGTGTTGCGCCTGCTGGGCTACGCGCGGTGGCAGATCCTCGTTTCCTTCCTACTGGAATCGCTGGTGATCGCCCTGGTGGGCGGGCTGGTCGGCTGCGCGCTGGGATCCTTGACCGACGGCTGCACGGCTTCGAGCATCGTGACCGGCAATTCCGGGGGCGGCAAGTTCGTGGTGATGGAGCTCTCGGTCGACGCCAAGGTTTGGGCGGTGGGCTTTTTCCTGACCCTGCTCATGGGCGGGATCGGCGGACTGCTCCCCGCCCTCTCCGCCATGCGACTGCGCCCATTGGAAGCCCTCCGCTAGATCACAACGCCGCGACCGCTTTCTCGCGCCTTTGTGGCCTCCCTGCCTTTCCGTGCTCCCGCGCGATAGAATGCACTCACTGCGACTTGGCGCCTTTGCGTGAAGACGTATTTCTTCCTCACGCAAAGGCGCAAAGACGCCAAGCATTGCAGGAAGTGGGGGACTTGACCGTTGGGTGATCACAAGTCGGTTTGGATAATCCTCGTGCTCGCGGCGACCTTGTGCGGTTGTCAGGGGCATCGTCCGAACTCGTCGGGCGCGAAGCTCCGCGTGGCCGTGAGCATCGTTCCCCAGATGTGGCTGGTGGACCAGATCGGGGGCGAGCACGTCGAGGTGGCGGCCATGGTCAAGCCGGGCGAGAGCCATGAGACGTACCAGCCCAGCGACGCTCAGATCGCTCAGGTGATGTCCAGTGCCGCGATGTTCCGGATCGGCATCCCGTTCGAGAACGGCCGGGCCTTCAGGGCCATGCTCTCCCAGGGGAAACTCCGCGTGGTCGATACTCGCGAAGGGATTGACTTGCGCGAAATGGGTCTGCTGGAGCGCGGCGGCGACTCGTCGCACGCCGGGCACGCGCACGGGGATGAAGCGCACGGCCATCCGAATCCTCACGCCCACGAAGGGAAGGATCCCCACGTCTGGCTCTCGCCGCGCCTGCTGAAAGCCCAGGCCCGGACCATCGCCACGACCATCGGGGAGCTTGACCCGGTGCATCGGGCCGACTACGAGCGGAATTTGGCCGCGCTGGAGCAGAAGCTCGATGCGGCCGACGGCGAGATCCGCCGCGTGCTCCAGCCGTACCGAGGGCGGATGTTCTTCGTATTCCACCCGGCCTGGGGCTATTTTGCCGACGACTACGGTCTGAAGCAGGTGGCGATCGAGGCCGAAGGCAAGGAGCCGAGCGACGAAGAGGCCACGGCGCTCCAGAAGCTGGCCCGCCAAGAGCGCATCAAGGTCGTGTTCGTGCAGCCCCAGATCGCCAGCCGCGGGGCCGAGGCGATCGCCCAGGCCATCGGGGCGCGTTTAGAACCGCTCGATCCGCTGGCCCCTAACGTGCTCGACAACCTGATCCGCGCGGGCCATGCTATCGCGACTTCGTTTCGGTGATCCATGCACACTCCCGAACCCGTGGTCGAAATCGAACACGTCTTCTTCGGCTATCCGCCGCAGGGCTCGGAGTGGGTGCTGGAGGACGTTTCCCTGGCGATCGGGCCGCGGGACTTCCTGGGCGTCATCGGCCCCAACGGCGGCGGCAAGACGACGCTCCTGAAAATCATCCTCGGCCTGCTCGCGCCGCAGCGGGGCTCGGTCCGCGTCTTGGGACGCGCGCCGGCCGAGGTCCGCACCCGGATCGGCTACGTGCCACAGCACGCCCGAGTCGATCCCGGCGTGCCGGCCAGCGTGCTCGACGTGGTGCTGACCGGCCGGCTGGCCCAATCCTCTTGGGGTTTCCGCTATCCGCGCGAGCACGTCGAGGCCGCCCTGGCCGCCCTGGCCCAAACCGAGATGGCGCCGATGGCCCATCGCACCATGGCCACGCTTTCCGGCGGGCAGCGGCAGCGGGTGCTGATTGCCCGGGCCTTGGCGTCCGACGCGGAATTGCTCCTCTTGGACGAGCCGACCGCCGGGGTCGATCCGCACATGGAGCAGAGCCTCACCGACTTGCTGCACCGCTTGAACCAGCGGCTGCCGATCGTGATTGTCAGTCACGACGTGTCGTTCGTCTCCACGCACCTGCGGCGCGTGGCCTGCCTGAGCCGCCGCCTGATCTGCCATGCCGCCCAGGAAATCTCCAAGGAAGTGATCGCCGAGATGTATCACGCTCCGATCCGGGTGGTGCGGCACGAAGAGGAGTGCCCGCTTTCGGATCCCGGATGCCACCAGGGCTGCACGCCGGCCGAAAAGGAACGAATGAACAATGGACAATGAGAAATGGACAATGCGGAATGCCGAACGCCGTCAACCACATTGTTCATTGTTCATTTCCCGTTGTTCATTGTTCATTACGCCTTGTTGTTCCTGATTGGTCCTCACCTCTGCCTGCAGATACTGAACGCCGAGCCGCTATGATCCAGTTCCTTCACGACATGGCCGACAATGCGTTCCTGGTCACGGGCTTGGTGGCCGGACTGCTGGCGAGCCTGGCCTGCGGCGTGATCGGACCCTACGTGATCACGCGGCGGATCGTTTTCTTGAGCGGGGCCATCGCCCACATGGCGGTCGGAGGCGTCGGGGCGGCGCTGTTCCTGGCCACGATGGCTCCCGGGGCGTTCGGCTGGCTGCGGCCGATTCACGGGGCCACGCTGGCGGCTCTGGGCGGGGCGGTCGCCATCGGCCTGATCCACCAGCGCGTGGCGGAACGCATGGACACGCTCATCGGCGCCCTCTGGTCGATCGGCATGGCCGTCGGCATCCTGCTCATCAAGTTCACTCCCGGCTATCACACCGAGCTGATGAGCTACCTGTTCGGCAACATCGTGTTCGTGAGCTGGGCCGACGTGCGTCTGATGCTCGTGCTCGACGCCCTGATCCTCGGCACGGTGCTCCTCTTGCACAAGCGATTCCTGGCCATGTGCCTCGACGAGGAACAGGCCCAGTTGCAGGGCATTCATCTCTTGGGCACGAACATCGCCCTGCTCTGCGTGGTGGCCCTGACGGTGATCGTGCTGACCCAGGTGGTGGGCCTGATCCTGGTGATCGCGCTTCTGAGCTTGCCGGCCGCCACCGCGGCCCATCACGTCTCGCGCATGGCCCCGCTAATCGCCGCCTCGACCGGGATCTGCGCCGTACTGACCACCGTGCCGCGCATGGTCGTCTACGGCACGCGAATCACCCCGGAATCGGCCATCGTGCTGGCCGCGGCCGGGGTGTATCTCGCGTCGGTTCTCGTGACCCGGCTCCGGAGCCGCACGCGGTAGCTTTGGAGTGCGGCGACTTGTCGCCGCTTTCTCTTGGTTTTCCCAGCAGCTACGGCCCAATGAAAAAGAAAGCGGTGACAAGTCCCCGCACTCCAAAGACGGACGGTTGACGGGGGCAAGCGTTTGGGCTACCTTTGAGGCTCGAAGGAGGATCACCCGTGAAACTGTCGCGAGCGCTATTGGGGCTGGTTGTGGGGGTTGCTTTGGGCTGCGTCGGTCCGGTCATCGGACCGCGGCCCGCCGCGGGCGCCGACGATGCCCAGGCGGTGAGCGTCGTTCCGGGCAATCCCGAGGCAATCGCTGCTCGGGAGAAGATGCTCGCCGAGAAAGCTCCCAAGGGCGCCAAGCTGGTGGCGTATCTCGACTGCGGCACGCAGCGCGAGTCGACCGCTGTGGAGAAGGTGAAAATCGTCTGTGTTTCCGGCAGGCCGCATCAGTTCGTTAGCGAGGCCCCGGGCGTCCCGGCGACCCAAGCGACGATCTTCTTTGACACTGACCAGGTGGTGTTCGAAATCCGCGGCTTGGATCCCGCGCGACGCTACCTGGCCGGCATGACCTGGTGGGACTACGACAACAGCAGCCGCACGCAATCGGTCCTGGTGGGCTCGCCCGACGGGCGGCTGGTGCGCCTGGCCGTGCCGGCGATCCGTTTGCCCGACTATAAGGACAGCCAGCGATTGCCCGCCGAGCGGCGGTTCCAGTTGCCGGTCACGTTTTCCCAGGACGGCAAGCTGCGGCTGGTGGTTCAGCGGGTCGACGGCGCGAACGCGGTGATTAGCGAATTGTGGATTTGGCAGTTGGATTAGGACCGACCCAAGGATAACGTCCAGACTGACTGTTCGGCAAAGAAATCTACCCACCGGAGGAAAGAGCATGTCAAACCGAAACGTAGCGCAGAAACCGTTCGAGACCTCAAGGCGTGATTTTCTCAAGGCCACTGCGGCCGGGGCCGCGACCCTTGGCGGGCTGTCGATTGCCCGCGGAGCGCACGCCGCCGGCACGGAGGTGGTCAAGATCGGCATGATCGGCTGCGGCGGGCGTTGCGCGGGCGCGGCGGCGGAGAGCCTTCAGGCGGGCGAGATGGTCAAGCTCGTGGCCATGACCGACGTCTTTCAGCAGCGCATGGAGGCCAAGCGCAAGTACTTCAAGGCCGAGTTTCCCAAGCAGATGATGGTCGACGACGACCATGCCTGCCACGGCTTCGACGGCTATAAGAAGGTCATCGAGGCCGCCGACGTGGTGCTCATCGCCTGCGCGTCGAAGTTCCACGCCATGTACGCGTTGGCCGCGATCCAGGCCGGCAAGCACGTGTTCGTCGAGAAGCCCCACGCCATCGACCCGGTCGGCTGCCGCCAAATGCAGGCCGCCTGCGACCTGGCCAAGCAGAAGAACCTGAGCCTGGTCTCCGGCCTTCAGAGCCGATTCCACAACGGATACCAGGAATGCGTCAAGCGGATCCACGACGGGGCCATCGGCGACGTGGTCTCCGCCCAGTCGATGTTCCTCCGCGCGCCCTATGGCTTGGTCAGCCGCGATCCCAAGCTCACCGAGACCCAGTACCAGTTCAGCAACTGGTATCACTTCTGCTGGCTGTCGGGCGACGACGTGACGCAGTCGCTGGTCCACAACCTCGACCGCATCGCCTGGATCATGAAAGAGGAAATGCCCAAGTGGGCCTTCGGCCTCGGCGGCAGGGCCTCGTCGTTCGGCGAGGTCTACGGCGACATGTTCGACCACCACACCGCGGTCTACGAGTATGCCAATGGCGCGAGGATTTACGCCCTCTGCCGCACCGAAGCCGGCTGCTACGACAACGCCACCGACGTGGTAATGGGCACCAAGGGCCGCTGCTACCTCGGTGAATGCCGCATCGAGGGCGAAACCAAGTGGCGTTTCGAAGGCAAGCACAACAACCCCTACCTGGCCGAGCAGAAAGCCCTCGTCGATTCGGTCACCAGCGGCAAGCCGGTCAACAGCGGCTACCACATGGCCAATAGCACGCTGTTCGCCGTGCTCGGCCAGTTGGCCTGCTACTCGGGCAAGCCGATCACCTTCGAGGAGGCGGCCAAGTCGAATTGCCGCTTCGGGCCCGCGCCGGAGGAAGTGAGCTTCAACACCCCGCCCCCGACGAAGGCCGACGAAACCGGCAACTACCCCCTGCCGCTGCCGGGAATCACGAAGCTTTTGTGAAAAGGAATCAGTATGCACAACCACCGAAATAACATCGGATCCGATAGTAACATCATGACGCGTCGCTCTATGCTTCGCACGATCGCCGGCGCCGCGGCGATCGGCGTCTCGTGGCCGCTAGCCGGCACGGTCTGGGCAGCGGAGCTCAAGGGGCGGATCAAGCAGTCGGTCTGCCTCTGGTGCTACAACGGCTTCATGCGGCGGGCCAAGATGAATCTCGACCAGTTCGCCGCGGCGTGCGCCAAGATGGGGCTCAAGTCAATCGAGCTGACCTCGCCCGACCAATGGCCGACGCTCAAGAAACACGGCCTGATCTGCGCCATGACGCCCAGCCACAGCATCCCCAAAGGGCTCAACCGCGTGGCCAACCACGACGAGTGCCTGGCCAAGATCCGCAAGAGCATCGACGACACGGCCGCCGCCGGGTTCCCCAACGTCATCACCCTCTCGGGCAACCGGGAAGGCATGGACGATCAGGAAGGCCTGGCCAACTGCGTGGCCGGTCTGAAAAAAATCGCCGGCTACGCCGAGAAGAAGAAGATCACCGTCTGCCTGGAGTACCTCAATTCGCACGACCACACGGACTACATGGCCGATTCGACCAAGTGGTGCGTGGCCCTGGTGCACCAGGTCGGCTCGCCGCGCGTCAAGGTGCTCTACGACATCTACCACGCCGGCATGATGAAGGAGGACGTGCTGGCCGACCTGAAGCAGCACGCCGACTGCTGGGGCCATTTCCACACCGGCGGCGTGCCCGGCCGCAACGAGATCGACGACACCCAGACGCTCGACTACCCCAAGCTCATGCGGGCGATTGCCGAGAGCGGCTTCACCGGCTACGTGGGCCAGGAATTCATCCCCAAGCGGCCCGATGCCCTCAAGAGCCTCGAACAGGCCGTAGCCATTTGCGACGTGTGAATCGTCGTTTAGCCCGGAGCCAACGGCGACGGGCCAGGTGATGACTGCGGAGACGTAAACGTCACTTTGGCGTAAACGTCGGTCAGCTTCAGCTCGCAGCCGATGGACGGGAGGTTCAAGACGCCTTCGAGGTCGTCCGTTTCCCAAAGAAGCCAGCGATTGTCCGGCTGGCGCGTGAACTGCTCAACGTGGCATTTGTCCTGTGCAACGAGGACGTACTCCTGGAGCGACGGGAGGGTCCGGTAGTACACGGACTTCTTGCCGCGGTCGTAGTTCTCCGTCGTCTCGGAAAGCACCTCGAACAAGACCGTTGGATTGAGCAGCGTATCGACGTCCGTGTCTTCGAATCGCGGCTCGCCGCAGACGATCACGACGTCGGGATAGGTGTAGAGCCCAGTCCGGCTGACCTTGACGCGCATGTCGCTTTGGTAGACCTCGCAGGGGCGGTCCAGGAGTTGGTTTCCCAACTCGCGGCTTAGGTTGCCCGCGATCAGATTGTGCTCGCGGCTCGCCCCGGACATGGCGAACATCTCGCCTTTGAAGTATTCGCTCTTGTACTCAGCCTTTCGTTCCTTAGCCAAGTACTCTTCCGAAGTGAGGTATCGCTTGGGGACAGATGTCATGGTAAGACCCACCCGATCAGACGGTCGCAAGGAGTTCACCCGCAAACAGATTGTACACCAAGCGGTTCAAACCGTTAACGAGTGGCGTCGCACCCTTCCTAATGGTGATATCTCCGGCCCCGGTCAATATGCTAAACTAGAAAAAGTACGTTCCATCCATTCGGGAGACCGAACGCGAATGCCTCCCAAGTGGGGGCGGAATGTCGGAACAGGAACCTGCTCAAGGCGTTTTCTCGCATCCAGCCGATTCGCCGTTGCCGACGGTGAATAAGAGGGCATTCTGTGCGAACAGGGGGCGGCTTATGACGCGCGACCGTCATCGACAGCGGCACGATCGACACCAGCGTTTTCGTTTGCTTCGGGCCGAGCCCTTGGAGCCGCGAATGTTGCTGGCCGCTAGCGCCGGCGACGCGGCCGCGTTCGGGTATGCCTTCCGCCTAGGGGCTTCGGGGGGCGAATCAGGCGCCGCCATAGCGGCCGACGCGGCGGGCAACGTTTATGTCGCCGGATCGTATGGGGGTACGCTCGATTTCGATCCGGGACCGGGGACCGTCAATCGTTCCGGCAATGCGTTTATCGCCAAGTACACTCCGACCGGGTCGTTGGTCTGGGCCGGCAGCATCACGGGGGATATCGAGCACGAGGGAGCGGATCTCACCGTCGACGCCGGGGGCAACGTCTACCTGACGGGCGGCTATCACGGAAACATCGATTTCGATCCCGGCGCCGGCACGTCGTATCTCAATAGCGGCGCCAACCCCGCCAGCTTCGTCCTGAAGCTCAACCCGAGCGGCAATTTCCCCTGGGCCCGGAGCCTCCCCGGACGCCAACCGGGCGGCCTGGGGGTCGCCGGCGACGGCCCGCGAAACGTCCAATCCCCCGGCCTCTTCCCCCGCCCCCGGGCTT
>CAYTJV010000178.1:0-12649 GCA_964438165.1 uncultured Planctomycetaceae bacterium
TCACTCCGGCAGCGGCTTGCCCTTGGTCTCGGGGGCGAACCAGATGACCACCAGTCCGACGACGTAGACCAGGGCAATCCGCGACCCCGCCTCGGCGTAGTCGCCGCCCAGCAGGCGGACGAATTCGCCCATCTGAAGGGCAGCCACCGCGGCCAGAATGCGGCCGAAGTTGAAGCTCAGCCCCTGTCCCGTCGCGCGGACCCGGGTGGGGAAGATCTCCGGCAAATACAGCGGCAGCCAGCCGTAGAACGCCGCCGTCACGCCGCCGGCAATCCACGCCGCCAGCCAGAACACCCACCCGTCACTGAGCGTCAGGTGGCGGAAGAGCCACCAGCAGGTGCCGAACGACAAGAGACACAGTACGAAGTACACGGGCCGGCGTCCCCACACGCCGCCGATCACCGGCGCGATAAAGCAGGCAATGATCGCCCCGATAGCCAGGAGGATCTGCACGTTGGCCTTGCTGCGAGCCGCGGCGCGATCGATTTCCGACCATGTGCTTTGCGGCAACTGCGATTTCGCTTGGGCAAGCTGGGCCTTGCGTTCGCTTGCGGGGAATTCGCTCAATCGGCTTTCGGGCAGGGCCTTCTCGACGAGCTGTTCCTGGGTCATTTGTTCCACCCAAAGCGGGACCCACCCCGAAACGGCCGCCCATGTGCCGATGAGCGGAATGGCCGAAAAGACGATCGCCAGGATCGTCGTTTTCGCCAATCCCGGAGAGAAGATCTCGATGATCGGCTGCTTCGTGGCCGTCTTCGCCGCGGCCTTCCAACGTTCCGATTCGGGGACGAACAGGGCCACCAGGAGAGCCAGCACGGCGGGGGCTGCTCCGACGAGCATCAGCCATCGCCAGGAGCCGGGCTGCACGGGGAACACCGAGGCCACGGTGCCGATGAAGAGAAAGCCGAAGTTGGCCGCTGCGCCGATGGCCCCGGCGAGTTTCGGGCGATGCCTTTCGGGCCAGCACTCGACAACCAGGGCCACGGCCACGGCCCATTCCCCGCCCATTCCCAGTGATGCGATGAAGCGGAACAAGCCCAAGTGCCAAGCCTCGGTGGCGAAGAACCCGACGCCGGTGAAGATCGAATACGTGAGGATGCTCAAGACCATCGCCCGCACTCGCCCGATGCGGTCTCCCAGCCAGCCGAAGAGCAGGCCGCCCATCGCCGCCCCCAACAGGAAGCAGGCCACGATCACCCCGTTCCAGCGGCCCACGGCGGCATCGCCCATGTCGGCCAGAAGCTCCTGCAGGGCAGGCCGGGCCACGAGCGGAAACAGGCCGATTTCCACCCCGTCGAACATCCAGCCCAAAAAGGCGGCCGCCAGCACCAGCCACTGGTTCTTGGTCAGACGTTGCGTCTCGGCCATTGCGTTTCTCCCTCGTCGATCTGAAGTTGCGGCCACGTTGGGTGCGACACGACCGCCCGATATTACCATCCCCCACCGGACGAAACAAGTTTCATGCGATTCCGACTTGAAAATCGAGCCACGGACCGGGCAAACTGAAACTGGCGGAGTGCCCCGGTGGCAGAGGGTTGCCGCCCTTCAGACGCCACGGCGGACACCCCCCACGCCCACCCCCCGAAGCCGCAGAACTCCTGGTCTGTTGACCAAAACCAACGAAGCTTCCACCCGCACATAGCTTGTGTAGTCCTGCGGGAGGGGCTATGCTCGGATCGTGAATCCGTTGTAGGACGGCCTTTCCAAGCCGTCCCAAGTGGCCGGGAAATCGCGTTCGACGGCCTGGAAAGGCCGTCCTACGTCCACGGAACGAAAGGAGCCCAGCATGGCCCGGATGACGCGTCGCTGGTTTCTTGCCCAATCCCTGCTCACCACGGGAGCCGGCGTGGGCGTGCTCCGAGCGATGGGAGCGGCTGGTGGCGCGGCCGAGGCCGATTCCCCGCCGGCCGCGAAGTTCGCCATCTGCAACGAGACCTTCAAGGACTGGCCGTTCGACAAAGCCTTCTCGCTGGCCGCCGAGTGCGGCTATACGGGAATCGAGATCGCGCCGTTCACGATCGCCGACTATGTGACGACCATCCCGGCCGCCAAGCGGACCGAGGTGCGGCGACAGGCCGAAAAGGCCGGCGTGGAGGTCATCGGGCTCCACTGGCTGCTGGCGAAAACGCGGGGGTTCCACGTGACAAGTGCCGATGCGTCGGTCCGACGCAAGACCGCCGAGTACCTGGGCGAGCTGGCCCGGTTTTGTGCGGACCTCGGCGGGAAGGTCCTCGTGTTCGGCTCCCCCAAACAGCGAGACCTGACGCCGGGCATAGACCGCAAGGAAGGAATGCAGCACGCCGCCGAGGTCTTCCGCGCCGCGCTGCCGGTGCTGGAAAAGGCCGGCGTGATGCTGTTGCTGGAGCCCCTTGCGCCCGAGACCACGAATTTTCTCACCACGGCGGCCGAGGCCGTCGAGTTGATCGACATGGTCGGCTCGCCGCGCTGCCGGCTGCACTTGGACTGCCGGGCGATGTCGAGCGAGGCCGCGCCGATCCCGGAGTTGATCCGCAAGCATCGTTCCTTGTTCCTTCACTTCCACGCCAACGACTCCAACGGCCGAGGCCCCGGCTTCGGCAAGCTCGATTTCGTGCCGATCTTCCGAGCCCTGAAGGAAATCGACTATCGCGGCTGGATCTCCGTGGAAGTATTCGACGACCAACCGACCCCCGAGCAAACCGCCCGGCAAAGCATGGCGTACATGCGCCAATGCTGGGCCAGGGCAAGAGGAGAGAAAAGAAAATGAAAGGAAAGGAATATTTTCTTTTCCCGTCATCTTCTTTTCTTTCCTGACATCCATGCTCCTCGGCTACAACACCAACGGTTTGGCCCATCACGATCTGTTCGACGCCGTCGAACTGCTGGCGGAGATCGGCTACCGCAGCGTGGCGATTACGATCGACCATGGCGTTCTGTCGCCGCGGGAGGATTGGCGCGGGCAGTTGCGGCGATTGCGATCGACCCTCCAGCGGCTCGGGCTGCGATCGGCGATCGAGACCGGCGCCCGATTCCTCTTGGATCCGCGCCAGAAGCACGAGCCGACGCTGGTTTCGTCCGATCCGGCGGCTCGAGCCAGGCGGATTGAGTTCTACAGGCACGCGATACGCTGCGCCGCGGAGTTGGGGAGCAGTTGCGTCTCGCTCTGGTCGGGCGTGCTGTGTCAGCCGCAAACTTCCGAAGTCTTGGAGACTTCGGAAGTTTATGGGATGCGTCTTCTCGCCGCAGGCTTGGAAGAGGCGGTGAAGTGCGCGGCGGAGTTAGGCGTGGTTATCGGGTTCGAGCCGGAGCCGGGGATGTTCGTCGACTCGATGGCCCGATTCGGCGATCTTCTCGCCCTGGTCGATGCGCCGAACTTGAGACTCACGCTCGACGTCGGCCATCTTCAATGTCAAGGCGAGTTGCCGATTCCCGACCAGATCCGCCGCTGGGCGCCGCGCCTGGTGAACGTCCATCTGGAAGACATGCGTCGCGGCCGGCACGAGCACCTGATGTTCGGCGAGGGGGAAATCGACTTCCCACCGGTCTTGCAAGCGCTGGCCGAGGTCGGGTATCAAGGAGGGGTCCACGTGGAGCTGAGCCGGCACAGCCACGAAGCGCCGGAGGCGGCCCGCCGGGCATACTCGTTTGTCGCCCCTCTGATGGAAAGGACCGGAGCGTCGCATGGCTGAATACGTGGTGTTGTTTTCCATTCCCGGGCTGCGCGAGAAGGACGTGGCGGTGATGCCGCACCTGCGGGAGCTCATGGCCGGGGGCGAGATCGCCGACTTGGTGCCGAGCTTCCCGTGCGTCACCTGCCCGGTGCAGGCCAACATGACCACCGGCAGCCCGCCCGACGCCCACGGCGTGGTCGCCAACGGCTTTTACTGGCGCGACCGGGGGCAGGTCCAGATGTGGACCTCGCCCAACGACTGCATCGAAAAGCCGCAGATTTGGGACCTGCTTTCGCACCATCCGTCAGAGCTGACTTCGGCGGTGTGGTTCCCGCTGCACGCCAAGGGGTGCGAGGCCGACTACGTGTGTACGCCCGCCCCGATCCATAACCCCGACGGCTCGGAGTCGCTCTGGTGCTACACGCAGCCGACCGAGCTTTACGGCGGGCTCCGCGACGCGCTCGGGCACTTTCCGCTCCAGCACTTCTGGGGCCCGATGGCCAACGTGAAATCGACGGCGTGGATCCTCGATTCGGCCGTGGTCGCGGCGAAGAAGTGGCGGCCGAATTTCTTCTACATCTATCTGCCGCAGTTGGACTACGACCCGCAGCGGCACGGGCCCGACAGCGTCCAAGTCGACTACGCCGTCGGCGATCTCGACCGCCTCCTGGGCCGGATCACGGGCGAGCTCCGCGCGGCCTACGACGCCGACCCCTTGTGGCTCGTGGCCGGCGAGTACGCGATCGTGCCGGTGCGGCACGTGGTCTACCCGAACCGGGTCCTGCGCGAGGCCGGCCTGCTGAGCGTGCTGGAAACCGACGACGGGGAGATGTTGGATTTCGCCGCCAGTCGGGCCTGGGCCATGGTCGACCATCAGTTCTCGCACGTCTTCGTTTCCGGCGGCGACCAAGCGGTGATCGATCGCGTGGCCGATTTGTTCCGCGGCCAAGAGGGCATTGCCGACGTGCTCGTCGGCGACCAGCGGGGACGCTACCGCCTGAGCCACCCACGAAGCGGCGAGGTGATCCTCGTCTCCCAGCCTCACAGTTGGCAGGCTTACTACTGGTGGCTCTCGGACGATCGCGCCCCGCGCTTTGCCCGGACGGTCGACATCCACCGCAAGCCCGGCTACGATCCCGTGGAACTGCACGTTGACCTGGCCACCAAGAGCATCCCGCTCGATGCCACGCTGGTCAAGGGTTCGCACGGCGCCCCGGCCCTGGACCGCAGCCAGCGGAGCGTGATGCTGGCCTCGCGGCCGGGCCTCCTGCCGGGTACGTCGATGGCCGACACTGACGTGTTCGGCGTGGTGCTGCGGGAGTTGGGAATGAAGTAAGGAGAAGGGAGAGGGGAGAGGGGAGAAGGGAGATGTAAAGCCGCGACCAGTGGTCGCGGTTTGGGTTGGGGGCATGACGCCGCGTCAAAAGGAAAAGCACGATGAAGAAACAACTACTGTCATCCGCGTGTGTTGGTGTTTTGCTTTCGATCAATCTGGGTATCATGCCGGTCGTTGCCGCCGAGCGGGCGGCGGGCCGCGGTCCGGCCGAGAGTCGAGTGGCCGAGATTGCGGCCATGCTCGCCCCGGAGCCGCGCGGCGCCGGCGCGAGCATCGCCGATCGCAAGGCGTGGGACGAAGTGGCCCGATCGGCGCGATTTAAGGGCATCGTGCGGAGCGCGGAACGGCTGCTCGAAAAGCCGCTGCCCGAGCTGCCCGACGAGCTGTATCTCGACTACTCGCGCACGGGCAATCGCGACCGTTACCAGAAGGTCTCCTTCGAGCGGCATCGCCGGTTCGCCGACCTGGTGCTGGCCGAGTGCCTGGAGAACCGGGGGAGATTCCTGCCGGCCATCGAAAAGGCCGCCGCCGCGATCCTCGCCGAAAAGACGTGGGTCCTGCCGGCACACGACGGCAGCCTGGCAAACTTCAAGGGAAAGGCCGTGGAGATCGATCTGAGGGCCGCGGCCGCGGCTTCCAGCTTTGCCACGGCCAGTTATTGGCTGGGCGACAAGCTGAGCGAGGAAACCAGGAAGCTCATTCGCAGCGAGCTGGAGCGCCGCACGTTTGTTCCCTTTGAAGGGATGGTCAAGCAAGGCAAGCCGCGGATGTGGTGGCTCACGGGCACCAACAACTGGAACGCGGTCTGCCTGGCAGGCGTCACTGGTGCGGCCACGGCCACGATCGAGGACCGTCAGCGCCGGGCCTTCTTCATCGCCGCGGCGGAGAAGTACATCCAGTATTTCCTCGACGGCTTCACTGCCGACGGGTACTGCTCCGAAGGGCTCGGCTACTGGAACTACGGTTTCGGCCATTTTTTGCTCCTGGCCGAGAACGTCTTCCAGGCGACGGGGGGCAAGCTCGACTTATGGAAGCGGCCCAAGACGGAAGCGAGCGCCCAGTTCGCCCGGCGCCTGGAGATCCTGCCCGGCGTGTATCCGGCGTTCGCCGACTGCCACATCGGTCCCCGGCCCGACGCCCAGATCATGGCCTACGTGAGCCGCCGCTTCGGATGGGGATGGACCGAGTGGGAGAAGCAGGGCTTGGGATTGGCGGCCGGACCGTCGTCGGACCTGTTCGAGTTTGGGCTGATCGGGCTGGCGAATTCCGCTTCGGAGCGGCCGGCCGCTTCGGCAAGCGCTTCGGAGCGGACCTTGCGCGACTGGTTCCGCGACGCCGGGATCCTGATCTGCCGCCCGGCCCCCGGCAACCCGCGCGGCCTGGGCGCGGCCTTGAAAGGCGGCCACAACGCGGAACAGCACAACCACAACGACGTGGGCTCGTTCGTGGTGGCTCTCGGCAGCGCGACGCCGCTGTTGGATCCGGGGGCGGAAGTCTATACGAGGCGGACCTTTAGCAACCACCGCTACGAGAGCAGCGTGCTCAATTCCTTCGGCCATCCGGTGCCGCGCGTGGCCGGAAAGCTGCAGCGCGAGGGCCGGCAGGCCGCCGCCAAGGTGCTCAAGACGGAGTTCGCCGACGACAAGGACATGCTGGCCCTGGAAATCCGCTCCTGTTACGACGTGCCCGAGCTGACCAAGCTGGTGCGGACTTTCGTGTTCTCCCGCGAGGGACGTGGCAGCCTCACGGTCAGCGACGAGGTGGAGTTCAAGTCACCGCAGGAGTTCGAGACGGCCCTGGTCACGTTGTCGCCCTGGAAGCAGCTTGCCGACGACACGCTTGTAATCGGGGAAGGCGCCGAGGCCGTCCGGGTCAAGATCTCGACAGGCGAGCACCCCTTCCGGCTGCAAGCCACGGAAATCCACGAAGACTTGCCGGGGAAGATCGTGCCGAAGCGGCTGGGAATCGTTCTGACTGAGCCGGTGCGCCAAGCGATGATCCGAGTGACGATCACACCGGCCGAAGCCACCCGATAGGCGCTGCAAATCAGGGCAGCGTTTCAACAGCGAGATCGGGAAAGCTGCTCAGCCGTGCGTCGTTGTTTGAGTCCAGGTAGATCAGCACCAACGTCACTCCTTGACGGGACGGGTCTGCGCATCCTCAAGTCCCCGTTGGCGATCTTCCCATTCATCCCGCATGGCCTGGATATCGGCGTCAATCTGCTCGCCGCTTCGACCCTGCATCCCCTTTGCCCGCCGCTCCGCCCAAATGCGTTCCAGCACGGTCAACACGTTATCGCCTGCCCCCGACAGGGCCGTCATGGCTTGAACGATGACCCGCACCTCGCCGGGGGGCAGGTTTACGGGCTGGTTCAATTCCAGTGTGCCGTCTGACTTCACTGTACCTTGGACGACGACTTCGGTCACGGCATTATCTCCCGGAAAGTAGAAACCTCTCTTTCCATTCTAGCGACGAGGCCCGCGGGAAAGCCAGAAGACAAATCGGCGATCCGTCGCTTCGCTCCGTCCGCCCTACACGGAATGCGTGGTCCGGGGCCCTTCATCCTTCCCTTCCTATTCCGGCGCCACAAACTCGAAATTCCGGCTCTGGTTGAAGAACTCCAGGGGATTGTCGTAGACGATCTTGCGGATCAGCGCCTCGCGGTGGCCGCGGCGGCGCATGACGAGGATGAAGTCGGGCACGGCCGTCGGGTGCGACGGTCCCCAGTCGGCCGAAGAGTTCACAAGGATTCGCTCCGCGCCGTGGACCTCGACCATGTCGGCCGCCCGCTCCGGCGTGGCTTTGGTCGTCGGATAGAGCGTAATGCCGCCCCAATAGCCTTCGTCGATCGCCAGGCGGATCGTGTGTTCCTCCAGGTGATCGATGCACACCCGGCTGCGGTCGACGCGGGAGTCGGACCGGAGCATATCGAGGATCATCCGCGTCCCCTGGTACTTGTCGGCCAAGTGGGGCGTGTGGAAGAGCATCTGCTCGTTGGTCTTCATCGCCAGGTCGATGAGCATCTCCAGCGTGGCGACTTCGTTGGGAGTGTTCTTGTTCAGCCCGATCTCGCCGATTCCCAGGACGTTGGGTCGGTCGAGGAATTCGGGAATCAGGGGGATCACTTCCCTCGCGAAGGCGACGTTCTCGGCCTCTTTGGCGTTGAAACCAATCCAGGCGTAGTGACGGATGCCGTACTGAGCGGTCCGCTTCGGCTCCCACTCGGTGAGCTGCCGATAGTAATCGTAGAAGCTATTGGCCCCGCTGCGGTCGTAGCCCATCCAGAAGGCCGGCTCGCCGACCACCAGGCAGCCCATTTTGGCCATGGTTTCCAGGTCGTCGGTGGTCCGGGAAGCGATGTGGATATGGGGATCGAAGAAGTACATGGCACGGCCCTCCTCGTTCAGACGCGTGGCTTGCGCCATTGGGGATCGTAAGGGAGCGAGAAGATCATCTGCACCCGCTCGGCGCGGTCGGCGTTTTCACGAGGCTGAGCCAGCATCTCCAAGCTCCGACGGATTTGGTCGACCCGAGGGTCATCGCACACCCCCCCGGCACGGCCGATCCGATCCAGGGCAGCGGCCACCTCGATGAGCTTGCCGCGCAGGGGCAGGAATTCCCGGTTCAAAACGTCCAAGGACTTGGTTGGAGCGGTCATAACAAGCCTCCTTCTTGGTGAAGTTTGGTGTAGTCGGACTCAGAAATCAAGCCGGCGCTGAGAGAAGTGGAAGAATAGGAAAAACGGGAAGAAGCGTTACACTCGGTAAACTCTCCGGCCCAAGCCTCTTTGAGTTCACGGACTATAGTTTTGATGAAAGGCAGTGGCTCCTGTGAGTGAAGGGCTGAAGACGACATTCGACGTCCTTTGCGGCACGGAAAACGAGGCGGCCAGCCGGGTTCTCATCCCGGCGTTGGATGCCCGCTTTCCTTCGATTCGGGAGCGCGCGCTGGAGGCCCTCCTGAGCCGTCGCAACCTGGTCGGCCACCGCGAGATCGTCGCCCGGCTGCACACCTTCGATGACTCCTGGCGAAAGAAGGTCGAGGAAAACCACGCGCGGATAGTTCCCGCCTTGCGCGAAGCCTTGATCTCGGCCGACCGGCAGATGTGCATCAACGGTTGTCGGGCGGCCGTTTGGCTTCGCCAGTACGACCTGGCGGCGCCGCTGGTCAGCGGGCTGGAAGACGCCAACAATCCCAACGCCGCGGTGCTCAGCGAGACGCTCCTCGATCTGTCGGAGCTTCTCTGCGAGGAGTTGGCGGCGCCTCGGCAACGCGCGCAGTGGGGCGACGCGCATTTCGTGCGACGGCGGGTGGTGGGGACGCTGGGGACGTCGGTCGCGCGGTTTGCCAGGCATCGCCGCCGGGAAATTGTCGAGGCGTTCTTGCTGTTGACCTATCGCGACGACGCCGTGTTGCGCCAGGTGCTCCAGGATCCGCGCCACCCGGCCTTCGTCGTCCTCTTGGAAATGCTCTCCAGAATCCCGCACGACGCGGTGATCGGCCTGTTGTTAAGCTTCCTGGACGATCCGCGGGCCCCGTCGGCGGTGCTTTCGATCGTGTCGAAGCGGAGCGATCTGAAATTCATCGAGCGACTGCTGCACAAGGTCGGCCGCGAGCCCACCGGGCCCGTGGCCCGCAACCTCAAGCGGATCGAGACCATCGCCTGGGCCCACGACACCGCCCTGCTGGACGCCTGCGACGATCTGGAGCAGGCGGCGGCGGTCCGCGTGGCGATGACCTCGGGCATTCCGCGGGCGCAGGCGTGTTCGCTGGTCGAGTATCTGCTGCAGCACGGGAAACCCGGGGGCCGGCGCGCGGCCGCCGAGGCCCTCGATGCGTTCCGCGGCGCCGACGCCAACCTCCTGGCGCTTGCGGCCCTCGACGACGAGGACCCCGAGGTGCAGGCCAAGATCCTCGTCCAGTTGCGCGCCCGCGGCATTCCCGGGGCCTTGGCGCGGCTGGTGGAGATGGTCGACAGTCCTCACGAGGTGGTTTGCACCGCCGCGCGCAAGTGCCTGGCCGAATTCAGCTTCTCGCGCTACCTGGCGAGCTTCGACTTGTTGGACGAGGAGGTCCGCGCGAGCACCGGGGAGCTCGTCAAGAAGGTCGACCCGCAGACCGCCAGGCTGCTCCGCGCCGAGCTCGGCTCGCTGGTTCGCTCGCGGCGCCTGCGCGGATTGGCCGTGGCCCGTGCCCTCGGCGTGGTGCCGGAAGTCGAGGACGCCGTCTTGCTGCAGTTGCAGGACGACGACCACCTGGTGCGCGCCACGGCGGCCGCGGCCTTGGGTGAGTCGCTGTCGAAGGCGGCACGCGATGCGCTGACCGAGGCATTGGGCGACCGCAGCCCCGCCGTTCGCGACGCAGCCCTAAAAAGCCTCGGGCTGAATCGACAGGCGGCGACGTCCTCCGCGCCGTCCGCGACCCCCGATTACCACGCAGAGGTGGCACGATGAGCCGCTGGCACGATCTCGCCTTGTTGTTCGCCGAGCGCGGCGGGGTGGACGAGTTGGCCGGTCGCGCGGCCGACGGGATTCGCGGCGACCGGGTGCCGATGGACTCGACCCGTCTCATCGCGATCCTTGTGGCTCTGGCGGGAATTGTGTTGGCGGTCTGGCTCTTATCGTACTTCTCGGAGAAGCGACGCCGACCGGTCGCCTATCACAGCCCGTGGAGACTGTTTCTTGCCCTCGCCAAGGCCCATCGGCTCACCTGGAGGGACGTGTGGTTGCTGTGGCGTCTGTCGCGATTTCACCAACTGGCTGACCCGGCGCGGCTCTTCCTGGAGCCGGAACGCCTCGACCGCGAGGGGCTCAGCCGGCCCCTGGCCCGCCATGCGGCACGGCTTCAATCGCTCCGCAGCCGGCTATTTGTCGGCCTTACAGAGCTTGCCCGCCCAAAGCACGGCCCGTAAACTGGTTGGGATCGGCCGAAGAAGAATTTCCGCGTTTTCCGGCTCATAACGCCGCGACCGCTGGTCGCGCCGGAAGCGCGACCGGCGGTCGCGGCTTGATGACGTTGTGGCATGTCGTATTTGGGTCAGATGACGTTGCGTTTGTCGACGGGCGCGATGCGCCTGCCCGAGCCGCTGCGCGGCCGGCACGGCCAGTTCCTTGCCGCGGCGCAGAACGGCGACGGCGGGTTCTCCGGCCGAGAAGGGCCGAGCGACCTGTATTACACCGGGTTTGCCCTCCGCGGACTGGCCCTGCTGGGAGGGCTCGGCGAGGGCGTCGCCTCGCGGGCAGCGGATTTTCTCGGCCAGCACGTCGCAAGAGCGCTTCCCGCGGTCGACTTCCTCTCTCTCGTTCTCAGCGCCGTGCTCTTGGAGGTCACTGCGGGAGTGGATGTCTACTCGCAGGCCGGCCGCGATCGGAAGCAGACCCTTCTGGAAACCACAAGTCGGTTCCGCCGCAGCGACGGCGGCTACGCCAAGACCGAACGGAGCGGCCCCAGCAGCACGTATCACACGTTCCTGACGGCGGCCTGCCTGCAACTGGCTGGCGCCGGGGTCGCCGAGCCGGAGCGGATGGCCGCGCTGGCGCGGTCGCGCCAACGGCCCGACGGCGGCTTTGTCGAGTTGGAAGGGCTGGAGCACAGCGGCACCAATCCCACCGCGGCCGCCATCGGCCTATTGCGGCTGCTGGAGGCCCTCGACGAGCCGACCCGGTCGCAAAGCAGCCGCTTCTTGGCCGGCATGCAGAACCGCGAGGGCGGCCTGCGGGCCAACACGCGGATTGCCGCCGCCGATCTGTTGAGCACATTCGCCGGGCTGACGGCGCTGGCCGACCTGGAGGCCCTCGCGGCGATCGATGCGACGGCCGCCGGGCAGTACGTCGAGTCGCTCCAGCTCGCCGAAGGCGGCTTTCGCGGCGGGGCTTGGGACGATCGCGCCGATTTGGAATATACGTTCTACGGGCTGGGCACGCTGGCCTTGCTTCAGTCATGAGCCAACTGATCGTGGACAACGTGACCAAGGAGTTTCCCACCCGGGACGAGCCCCTGGTGGTCCTCCGCGGCGTGTCGCTGGAGTTGACCTCGGGCGAGAACGTGGCGATCACGGGCCCCAGCGGATCGGGCAAGAGCACGCTGTTGAACATCCTCGGCACGCTCGAGCCGCCCACCTCCGGGCGCGTGACGCTCGACGGCCAGGACACGGCCACCCTGGCCGAGCCGGCCCTGGCCGCGCTGCGAAATCGCGGGATCGGCTTCGTATTCCAGGACCACCATTTGTTGCCGCAGTGCTCGGTGCTGGAGAACGTTCTGGTTCCCACGATTGCCCACGGTCCGGCCACGCCGGCAATCATGGACCGGGCCCGCGACCTGATCGCCCGCGTCGGACTCGCCTCCCGCGCGGAACACCGTCCGGCGGAGCTTTCCGGAGGCGAACGGCAGCGTGCCGCCCTGGCCCGGGCCTTGATCCATAACCCGGTGTTGGTCCTGGCCGACGAGCCCACCGGGAACCTCGATCGCACCAACGCCGCCAAGGTCGCCGAGCTGCTCCTGGAGCTCCAGGCCCAGGAAGGGACGATGCTCGTGGTCGTCACCCACAGCCCCGCCCTAGCCGCGCGCATGAGCCGCCGATTCGAGCTCGACGACGGACGGATGAGGGAGGGATGAGAGATGAAGGATGAGAGATGAAGGATGAGAGATGAAGGATGAGAGATGA
>CAYTJV010000179.1:0-12609 GCA_964438165.1 uncultured Planctomycetaceae bacterium
TCCTCATCGTGACACGCAATGACGCCGGCCGGACGCTTGTTGTCCGGGCCCGAAGGTGGTAAACTGGACCCCAGTGGCCGGGGGAGTCAGAGCCGGGGGGAGTCAGAGCCGGGGCGTGTCGCCCCGGCGTTTCCGGGCCGACACGCCCCGGCTCCGAGGACCTTCTCGCGTCGACAAAGCCGTACCATGAAACCTAAGTCTCGAAATGCTCACGTCGCTCTCGGGCTGTTGCTTCTCGTGGGCGTGTCAGTTTCCAGCGGCGCATCGCAAGAGCCTGCGGCGAAATCCCCGAAACAGGCCGCCGCGGCTGCGGCGGACCGGTGGGAGCCGGCCATTCGCGCTTTCGAGGCCAAGGACCGCGAGCACCCGCCGGCCAAGGGTGGAATCGTCTTCGTGGGCAGTTCCAGCATCCGCCTCTGGCAAATCGAAAAGAGCTTCCCGGGCATGAGCGTGCTCAACCGCGGCTTCGGCGGGTCGCAGTTGTCCGATTCGGTCCGCTACGCCGAACGGATCGTGATTGCCTACCAGCCGCGGATCGTGGTCCTCTATGCCGGCGACAACGACCTAGCCGCCGGGAAGAGCCCCGAGCAAGTGTTGGCCGATTATCGGCAGTTCGTGGTCAAGGTCCACGCGGCGCTTCCCAAGACGCGGATCGTGTACATCGCCATCAAGCCGAGCACGGCTCGCTGGAAGCTGATCGAAAAGATCCGCACGGCCAACCGGCTCATCCGCGAGTTCGCGGCCAACGACCCTCGGCTGGTTTTCATCGACGTGGAAAAGCCGATGCTGGGCGCCGACGGCAAGCCCCGGCCCGAGCTTTTTCTGCGCGACGGATTGCACTTGAACGCCGACGGGTACTGCGTTTGGACCGACCTTGTCCGACCGCACCTGCGGGAGTTGACGCCGGCCGGGCAAGGGCGACAATAAAGGGGATCTCTATGTTTCCAACGGCACGATCCGCGGCCCGCGGTTTTGCATCCCGGGCCTGGTTGGTGGTGGGAGGCTCTTTGGCGGCGATCGCGGGGCTGGTGCTCCTGCTCTGGCGGCCCGAGCTCAAGAGCCCGCACGAGGGCGAGCTTGTCCTCTACTGTGCGGCCGGCCTGCTCAAACCGGTGGAGGAAATCTGCGCAGACTACGAGGAGGAGTACGGGGTCAAGGTGAGGATTGAGCCGGGCGGGTCGGGTACGCTCTTGAGCAAGCTCCGGGTCGCGCCCACGGCAGCCGATCTATACCTCGCGGCCGAGGAATCCTACGTGCGCGAGGCCCGCGTCCAGGGCCTGGTGGCCGAGATCCTTCCGGTGGCGCGGCAGCACGTGGTGATCGCCGTTCAGCGCGGAAACCCACTGAAAATCGCCGACGTGGCTGACTTGCTCCGCGGCAACCCGGCCGTGGCGATTCCCAATCCCGAGCTGGCGGCGGTGGGCAAGGCGGCGCAGCGGGCGCTGGCGGGAACCAGCCAATGGGAGGACTTGGTGGCACGCTCGAAACAAGCCGGGGCCAAGGTCTCGCTGGTGGGCACAGTCACCGAGGCGGCCCAGGCGATTCGGATCGGGGCGGCCGACGCGGCGATCGTCTGGGACGCCACCGCCCGGCAGTTCGGCGTCGAGCTCGTGGAAGTGTCGGCGCTCGGCGAGAAGGCGACCGAACAGGTGAGCCTGGGCGTGGTCGCCGCGAGCCAACGGCCCACGCAGGCCCTGCACTTCGCCCGATATCTCGCCGCCCGCGACCGAGGGCAATTGGGTTTCCAGCGGCATTTCCTCCAGCCGCTTGCCGATGCCGACGCGTGGGAGGACCGGCCGTCGCTGGTGCTCATGTCGGGGGCGATGCTCAAGCCGGCCATCGACGAGTTGGTGAAGCGATTCAGCCAGCGCGAGGGCGTCTCAATCAACACGATCTACGCCGGCTGTGGGATCCACGTGGCCCAGATGAAGGCCATGAAGAAGGGCGAGCAAGTCCCGACGCATTTCCCCGACGCTTACTTCTCGTGCGACGTTTCCTTCATGAAAACGGTCCAGCAGTGGTTCGATGCCTCTAAAACGATCTCGCGCAACGACATGGTCCTGGCCGTGGCCAAGGGGAATCCGAAGCAGGCGCGCTCGATTGGGGACCTCGCTCATCCGGGTTTCCGCGTCGGGCTGGCGCACCCGGTCAATTCCGCCCTCGGGGCCTTGACCGACGATCTGGTCAAGAAGCTCGGGCTGCACGAGAAGATCTATGCGGCCACGCGCAAGCACCCGGTGGTCCACTCCGACGCGGGGCACGTGCTGGTGAACCAGTTGCGCGCCGGGGCCCTGGACTTGATCGTGGCCTACCGCAGCAACGCGCTGAGCCACTCGGATAATCCAGAGCAATTCCTGGAAATCGTGGAGATGAACATCCCGGAGGCGGTCGCCATCCAGCCTTACGCGGTGGCCAAGGATTCCCGGCACAAGCACTTGATGGGCCGGCTCCTGGACGCGATCCTTTCGCCGCAGTCGCAGAAGCACTTCCGCGAAGCGGGGTTCCAGTGGGTGGCGGAAAAGAATCAATGAGCTCGGACCCACCCCTCCCGCCTTCCCCCACCGAACCCGCGCCGCCTCCCCACGCGCCGTGCGAGCAGCGCTGCGACGTGCCGTCCCGCTCCGACGCGCTCTTTTTGGCCGGGCTGACGACGCTGCTGAGCTCGTACGTTTTGCTGATCGTGGGCCTTTTGGTCGCGCTCGGGTCGTTCACGTCGCCGGCGTACCTGCTGCGTGCCATGGCCAGCGAGGAGATCCAATACGCGTTTCGGCTGAGCTTGATTTCGTGTACGCTTTCGACGCTGCTGTCGCTCTGGATTGCGGTGCCCGCCGGGTATCTCTTGTCGCGATTCCGCTTCCGCGGGCAGAGCCTGGTCGACGCCGTATTGGACGTGCCCATCGTGCTGCCGCCGCTGGTGATCGGGCTGGCCCTGTTGATCCTCTTCCAAACGCCGCTGGGCCGCGCGATCGAACGCGTGGTTCACGTGACGTTCGACGTGCCCAGCGTGGTCCTGGCCCAGTTCACGGTGGCCTGCGCGTTTGCGGTGCGGACCATGCGGGTGACGTTCGACCAGATCAGCCCGCGCTCCGAGCAGGTGGCCATGACCCTGGGGTGCAGCCGCAGCCAGGCGTTCTGGATGGTCGTGTTTCCCGAGGCCCGGCGGGGGATGCTCACCGCGGCCACGCTGGCCTGGGCCCGGGCGCTCGGGGAGTTCGGGCCGATCCTGGTCTTCTCCGGGGCGACCCGCATGAGGACCGAAGTGCTCCCCACCACGGTCTTTCTCGAGCTCAGCGTGGGCAACATCGAGGCCGCGGCCGCCGTGTCGCTGGTGATGGTCGTGGCGGCGATCGTCGTGCTGATCCTCGCGCGCGGCTTCGGATTGCGGGGAACCGGGTTGATTTAGAGAAACTTCCGAAGTCTTGGAGACTTCGGAAGTATTGGGATAGATTTTCAAGCCTGCCATGATCTCGCTCTCGCAAGTCAGTATCCGTCAAGGCGCGTTCAGGCTGGAGGGCGTGTCGCTGGAAATCCCGGCCGGTCAGTACGGCGTGCTGATGGGCAAAACGGGAACCGGCAAGACAACCCTGCTGGAAGCGATCTGCGGCCTGCGGCCGGTAGCCGCCGGCCGCATCGGGCTGTTGGGCCGAGACGTGACCGCCCTGCGGCCCGCGGCCCGCGGCGTCGGCTACGTGCCTCAGGACGGCAGCCTCTTCTCCCAGCTTACGGTGCGCGAGCATCTGGCCTTTGCCTTGGTCGTGCGCCGCTGGAGCCGGGCGGCCATCGAGCAACGCGTCCGGGAGTTGGCGGAGCTCTTGGTGATCGAGCCCCTGCTGGACCGAAGGCCCAAGGGACTCAGCGGTGGGGAGATCCAGCGCGTGGCGTTGGGCCGGGCCCTGGCCATGCGGCCCGGCGTGCTCCTGCTCGACGAGCCGCTCAGCGCCCTGGACGAAGACACCCGCGGCGAAATGTGCGAGCTGCTCTTGTCGATCCGCCGGCAGACCGAGGCCACCGTGCTCCACGTGACCCACAACCGCTCCGACGCCGAACTGCTGGCCGACCGCCTCTTCGATCTCCGCAACGGCGGCGTGTGCGAGGTCGCCAAGACGCGCTTTCAAGTGTCCCTACGGGACACCCAGCGCGATCCACCTCTCTAACCCAGCGATGAATCGCTGGGCTATTATCAAGTGTCCCTCCGGGACAGGAGTTGCGTACCATTGGCACCCTCGCAGGCTACGCGCCACGCCGCTTCGATTTCCCGCGACAGTGGCGAGCCCGGCTCGATCTCGCAGACATGGCGAAGCACCTCCGGGAGTCCGTCGCGGGCGAGGCGCCGCGAGAGCTCCAGCGACTGGGCGTCGCCGGGGTGATAGTACTTGAGCGCGGCAACGATGCCCTGCACGATCCACCGCCGCGGCAAGCCGTACTCGACGGCGAGTTTCGCCGGGGCGACCAGCCGTTCCCGCGGCGAGAGTTTGCGGATCGGGTCGCGGACCACGCGGAGGATTTCGTCGCGCATTTCCGGGACCGCGCCGCGGCGGCAGAGGTCCTGCTTGTACTCGTCGATCGACTCGGCCGAAAAACCGTGCTTGCGCCGCACCACTTCGCCGAGCTCATCGAGGGCGCCGACGACGTGCTCGGCCACTACCGGGTCGGCCACCGCCTCGTGGATGTACTTGTGCCCGCGGTGGAAGCCGAAGTATCCGCACACCGCGTGCCCGCCGTTGTGGACGAAGAGTTTCCGTTCCAGGCGCGCGGACTGATTGTCAACCAGTTCCAGGGCTGCCAGGGCGGCCGGCTTCTCGCCTTTGAACGCCTCGGCCCGGGCGGTCCATTCGTTGTAGTCCTCGGCCACGATTACCAGCGGGTCGGGCTCCGGCCGGGGCACGACGCGGCTAATCATGCAGTCGGGAAAGCCGACGCTGGCTTCACACCATGCCAAGTCCTCGCCCTGCAAGAGCCCTCGCACGTGCCGGCCGAGGGTCGAGGAGCTGTCCATCATGTTCTCGCAGGCGATGCAATTCAGCGGCCGCGTGCGCCCGGCCTTTCGACACGCCGAGCAGGCCAGGGCGGTGGTCCGGGCCACGTCGGGCAGGTTCTGGTCGAACACCGCAGTGAGCACTAGCGCGGCGTCGCGAATCTCCTCGGCGATGGCCCGACGTTCCTCGTAGAAGTACGTTCGGTGCCCCCGAACCTCGAATTCCTGCACGCCTCGCCCGTAGAGCTTCACGGTGTAGCTGCCAGCGTGGCGGAGGGCGTCGACGAGCTCCGGCTTCTTGTCGACGAAGACGATCTCGAACCCGGCCTGCCACGCCAACAGGCCCACGTGGCCGCGTCCGGTCGCCCCGGCGCCGAAGACGATGATTTTTTCCGACATCAGCAGGATCCTGTAGGGTGCGTGCTCTGCACGCACGGAACCGGTTTACGTGTTATTCATCTCCCGCTCACGTGCGTGCAGAGCACGCACTCTACGGCTCTCTCAAGGTTTCGACGTCCCCTCGCGGCGGAAGTCGTCTTGGAGGCGGACCACGTCGTCAAGCTCGGGCGTGCTCACTTCCAGCAGACGGACGTCTTCGATGGCCGTTGCCCGATGCTTTCGGCCCGGCTTATTCTCGACCACCTCGCCCGGCCGCAGGGTGAGCGTTTCCATCTGGCCCTGCTCGTTTTCCCACTCCATCTGGAGCACGCCGCGGTCCACGTAGATGTGCTCGTGCTTCTTTACGTGATACTGGAGGCTGGAGCGGGTGCCCTGTTTGATCTCGATGATCTTGAAGGCATACCGGTCGGTGTGGGCCACCCAGATTTCCCGCCCCCACGGTTTTTCCACGATCTTCATGCTCGGATCCTCGTGCAACACAATAGTGGACCTCACGGGCAAAGGGGCAGATAAAGCAACACGTCAATCCACTCGGAATCTTCGGAGGCTTCGTAGATCAACGTCAGGTCGTTCAGGATTTGACCCACGGAGGCATTGGGGCCGATGAGCAACACGCCCCAGGTATGGTGCCCAGCCCGCTCGTGTTTCCTGACCCAGTCGGCCATGGTCGCCCGATCGGCCGTTACCAACAGACGCCGCTCTCCCTCACAAACCTCCAAGAGGTGCTGGTCCGAAGCGCCCTTGGCCGGTGCGTCGGGTTCGCCGACTTGGAACACGGAAACCTCGGGCACACGCCGGCGCAGGCCTCGAGCGAGCGACCTGGGCACGCATTCGTCAATCAAGAAACGGCAGCGGCTCATTCGGCCACCCGGGCCTCGACCAACTGTCGCAGGCGCTGCACCACCGCAGCCTGCGGCTGCTCGGCCTGGTGGCGACGCACACGCCGGGCCTCGATCTGCCGCTTGGCTAGATACGCGTCAACTTCCTGCCGGTCGCGCAGATACCAGGCGATCACTCCATGAACCTGCTCCAGGGTCACCGTGGGGAGCTCCAGGCAGATCTCCTCCGGCAAGCCACCCGCGAGATAGGCGGAAAGCAAATGTTCGATCCCCACTCGCGTGCCCCTGATGCGAACGTCATCGGCCGAGTGGATTTCCAGATAGCGATCGTCGGAAATCATGCTTCAGACCCTTTCACCTGCTATTGTACCTCCACTACCGGTTGGGTCAAAGCCCAACGATGGCTCGAAGGCGATCTAGGCCAAGGTGTGGTGGGCAGATCAGCGGTTTGCTCCGCAACGCCAGGACACACGCTCTGGCCCAAGTTCACGGGTTAGCGCAACGCGTTTCTGTACTCCCAGTCGTCTCTTCCCGCGGGGGCTTGACATGCCGCGGCCGGTGTGCCACGTTTTGGCGATATGAATCCGGCACACGACGTTCTCGGCCTGGGCTGCGTGGCCATCGACGACTTGCTGTACGTGGCGGGCTATCCCGCGGCGGATACGAAGATGCAGGTCCAGCGCCGCGAGCGCCACTGTGGCGGCCTGACGGCGACCGCCCTGGTGGCGGTGGCCCGGCTCGGCTCGCGCGCGGTTTTTGGCGGCGTCCTGGGCGACGATGATCTGTCGCAGTTCGTCCTGAATCGCTTCCGGGAGGAGGGGATCGGCGTCCAGTACATGAAACGGCGTCCCGAGGCCCGGCCAATCCACTCGATCATCGTGGTCGACGAGTCGACCAAGACCCGCACGATCTTCTACAACCTCGAAGGGGCTTTCGGCGCCGAGCCCGACTGGCCGGGCGAGGAAGTGATCCGCTCGTCGCGGGTGCTGTTTGTCGATCACTTCGGTATCGAGGGGATGACGCGTGCGGCCCGCGTGGCCCGCGAGGCCGGCATTCCCGTGGTCGCTGACCTCGAAAGCAACGAGCATCCGCGTTTTCCGGAATTGCTGGAACTGGTGGACCACGCAATCGTATCGCGCGATTTCGCCGCCAAACTGACCGGCGAGCAGGAGCCCGCGGCGGCCGTACTCCGGCTCTGGTCGCCCGTGCGGCAAGCGGCCGTCGTCACCTGTGGCGACCGGGGATGCTGGTACGTCGGCAGCGACGCCCCCGCGGCCGTGCGGCATCAACCGGCCTTTGCCGTCGAGGTCGTCGACACGACCGGCTGCGGCGACGTGTTCCACGGGGCCTACGCCTCAGCGCTTGCCCGCGGGCTTGACCTTCCGTCGCGGGTTCTGTTTGCTTCGGCGGCCGCGGCCCTGAAGGCAATGCGGCGCGGCGGGCAAGCCGGCATTCCGGACCGCCGGCGCGTTGAGGATTTCCTCGCCAACCAACCTCATTCACAACCGCGATCATGACCATTTCAAGCAAGATGCTCACCGAAGACCTGGAACAAGGGCTTGCCGAACTGCCGATGTTCGACGTACACACGCACCTGGTGGGCGGCCGGCTCGGGGCCCGGGGACTCCACGACATTCTCCTTTACCACATGGTGGTCAGCGATCTTTACGCGGCCGGGTGTCCCAGCGGCGCCCGGCTGACGCAGTATCCCGGCTGGCCCACCCAGGAGGAGGCCCACGCGCGGATTCAAGAGGCCGTTCCGCTCTTGCCGCTGATCCAGAACACGAGTTGCTCCTGGTGCGTGCGGATGATCCTCCGCGACCTGTACGACTGGCGCGAGCCGATCACCGCCGACAACTGGCGCCGGCTCGATGGGGTGATCCGCGAGCGCGCCGACGACCGGGCCTGGCACCGGGCGATCCTCGATCGGCTCAATATCCGCCGCACGGGCGCGGAATGGGCCCGGCGCGGCGCCGGCATCGACGACGACCGGCTCCAGTACGCCCTGGAGTGGGGTTTCTTCACGCGCTGCCAATGGGGCGAGTTCGACACCGCCCTATACGAGTTGGAACGCTGTTGGGGCCGCACGCCGGAGAGCCCGGCGCCGATCGGCGCCGGCTCGCGCCCGCCGACCGAGCGGACCATCCGCACGCTGGACGACGCTCACGCGGCGATCGACCACTACGTGGCCAACATCCCCTATGGACGCGTGCTGGCCATGGCCACGCACATCTCCACCGACATTGACTTCCGCCCGGTGAGCGAGGCCGAAATGACTGCCGCGCTGGCACGCCGTCGCGAGGCCGGGCCGGCCGAGCGCGACGCCTACGCCTCGTACATCAACGAAGTGTTCCTCACGGCGTTGGAGCAGCACGGGCACGAGATCGTTTTTCAGTTCAGCCTGGGCGCCGAGCCGCTGCCCTATGAGACCGGCAGCCGGCTCTCCCAGCGGACGATCTCCCAGTTGGCGGAAATCATCGGCCGCCACCCCAGGCTCCGCTTCCAGGCCTTCCTCTCCAGCCGGCACGCCAACCAGTCGCTGTGCATTATGGCCCGGGAATTGCCCAACCTGAGCCTCGCCGGCTACTGGTGGCACAATTTCTTTCCCGACGTGATCCGCCAGGTCATGGCCGAGCGGCTCGACATGCTGCCGGTCAACAAGCAGGTCGGTTTCTTCTCCGACGCCTACGCGGTCGAATGGACCTACGGCAAGGCCCTCCTCGTGCGCAAACAGATGACCCAGGTGCTAGCCCAGAAGATCGAGCAAGGCCAGTACACCCGCGAGGACGCTCTGGCGATCGCTCGGGCAGTCCTGTATGAAACGCCGCAAACGCTGCTGGGCATGGCGCCGTATTCGGGGTCGTGAATCGGCCCTAGCCAATCGCGTCCGGGCTCGGCTCGGCGAAGAGTTTGCGCACGGAAAGACTGAATCCAGGCAGCACGTCGCCGCCGGTGAGCGTGTGCTTCTCGCCCCGGATGACGCACTGGTCGCGTGCCGAGTAGACCTTGACCTCACGTGGAATCGGATACAAATACCACACCAGCCGGACGCCCGCGGTGAAGTACTCGACCAGTTTGTCCTCCATTTCCTCGACCGTATTGCCGCGGCTGATGACCTCGACTGCCAGATCGGGCGCGATCGGGGCGATTGCTGCGTGCAGCACTTCTCCACCGGAGAGCCGATCCCACGAGATGAACGACACGTCAGGAATCCGTACCAGCCCGGGCGCAAGCCGCATCATTCCGTCCGGGGGGAGCACGATCCCGAGATTATGATCGGTGACGAAATTCCCAAGATGCCGCAAGAGTACACCCGCAAGGTATGACTCATAGGTTCCCATGGCCTTCTCCACCAGCACGCCGTCGACCAGTTCGTAAAGACGATCTTCATGATCGTGGATTCGGACCACGTCCTCTTCAGAAGCAGTCCCCGGCGGAGGATCGGGCCGGATGCGGTGCAACGGGATGGGACCAAACCGCGCCGCCAGATCGACGGCAGTCCAGGTTCCGACGCAAGGTTCTGTGGTCATTGCCATGGAGCGACTCCCCGGAACAGGCCAACCAAACGGGGCGAGTTTCTTTGTATTATCGTGTCGCGGTGCGCCGCAGGCAATTCAGCGTCCCCTCACCCCCTGCCCCTCTCCCGCAACGGTCGAGAAGGGAGAGGGAAGAGAGGAGAGGGGAGACACGCAGACGCAACGATCTCTGTTTGTACCCATCCGATCTCTCTTATCCCGAGTCCCTCTCACCTTGTCACCTTGTCACCTTGTCACCCCTCTCCCTTCTCCCTTCTTCCTACTGCCTCTCCCGCACGTCGTACGCAAACAGTTGATCGCTGTGTCGCACGTAGAGGCGTCCGCCGCAGACCACGGGATGGGCCCAGGAGGGGCCTTCGCCGCCGGAGGGGACCTTGAACTTGCTGATGACCTTGTGGCCCTTGGGCGTGGCTTCGACCAGGCCCAGGTCGCGCTGCTCGCTGAGGGTGTAGAGCATCCCGTCGGCGTAGGTGAGCGAGCCCTTGCCCACGCCTCGCTCGGCGTACATCTTTTCGCCGCTCTTCCAGTCCAGGCACATCCAACGCCCCCCAGACGCCGCACCGTAGACATACCCGTCCAAGAGGATCACGCCGCCGTGATGGTTATCGAGGTCCTTGGATTTCCACACTTGCTCGACCGACGCCTTTTGCCCTTCGACCTTGAGCTTGAACATCGCCGAGCCGGACCCGTAGCCCGAGCAGACGAACACCTGCCCATCGTGGTAGATCGGCGAGGTGGCGTTGACGTCGTAGGTCGTTTCGTGGGGGAAGGTGAACAGCAACTCGCCGTTGTCGGCGTTGACGCCGAGAAACGCCTTGGAGTTCATCGTGAGGATCATGCGCAGCCCTTGGCACTCCGCCAGGACGGGCGAGGCGTAGCTGGCTTTCACGCCGGTCGACTTTGCCGTCCAGACGGTCTTCCCGGTCATTTTGTCCAGCGCGGCCACGCTCGCCTTATTGCCGCCGGGGCAGCAGATCAGCCGGTCGCCATCGACGAGGACCGATTCGGCCAGGGCCCAAGTGATGTTCTGCCCCTCGAACTCCTTGAGGATGTTCAGGCTCCAGATCGGCTGGCCGGTCTGGGCGTCCATGCAGGCCACCTGGCCGACGGGCGATTCGTGATAGATCCGGTCGCCGTCGATGGTGGGCGTGCCGCGGGCGCCGGGATAAGAGCCGGTCCAGGCCTGGCCGTTGTCCTTCTGCCAGACGGTGTTTCCGTCCAGGTCGACGGCGGTGACAATAGTCTTCTTGTCCTTGTTTCCGGCAGAGTAGATGAGTCCGCCGGCCAAGGTGACGCTGGCGAAGCCGTGCCCAAGCCCTTTGGCGGTCCAGAGGAGCTTTGGCCCCTCTTCCGGCCACTGTTTGAGCAAGCCGGTGTCCGTCGAGAGATTGTCCCCCTTGGGCCCGTGGAAACGGGGCCAATACGGTGCCCCAGAAGCCGCAGCCGTGGAACTTGTCGAAGCCGACGCGACCTCGCTCGACCGGCCCGCCTTGGCTGTGGGCGTGGCTTGCGCCGGCGAAGCGGCCTTGCCCGACGCGCCGGCGCTCGGCGACGGCGGCTTCTTGGCTTGAGACCCTTCTTCCTTGGAACAACCAAACGACAACGCCGCGAGCACAAAGATTCCGCTGGACAACAGCGACCAAGGCATCGACAATCCTCCTCCGTTGGCTGAGTTTCTGCAAGACTCAACACCATACCACACCGCCGCCGGCAAATCCACGGCAGTGATCCGCAGGTGAAATTCAGGGGGTCCCCCCGCCGTATTGGAGAGGCTATAATAAAGAGGTTTCCGCCACCCCGCACGGGTATGGCGGTAACGGGAGGTCGTCGAGTGAGCTTCGAAAACGGAGCGGTGTCGGATGGCCCCTCTCGCGAGGAGGGGAGGCACTGTTGGGAGAGTCAAAGATGTCAGCGGCCTCGAACGTTAAGAGTGAAGCGCATCGAATCGTAGATGAACTGCCCAACGATGCGTCCTGGGAGGATCTGATCTACCAGATTTACGTTCGGCAATCGATCGAAGCCGGGCTGCGGGATGCCGAAGCGGGACGCGTAGAAACGGTTGCTGAGGTCCGCCGCCATTTCGGGCTGCCCGAATGACTGTCTATTGGACCCAGAACGCGAAACGCGAGCTGTGCGCGGTCCACGATTACATTGCACAGAATTCCGCGCGATACGCCCGAGGGATGGTGGACCGGATTACGCGGAAAACGGAACAGTTGGCCCAGTGGCCTCAACTCGGCGCGAAGGTCCGGGAACAGGGGGACGAATCCGTCCGAGAGATCCTGGCGTATCCCTATCGGATCATCTATCGTGTCTGCGCGTCGCGGGTCGAGATTTTGTCTGTGGTCCACGGGGCCAGGCAGTTGCCCAGGCAGGAGTAAGGACGAAGAGATGCCCAAATGCGCCTACTGCGGGACGCTCATCCTGTTTGGGGGCGAACGACGCGGGCACCTGAGATTCTGCAATGAAGACTGCCTTGAGAATGGCGTTGTCGCGCGCATTGCCGAGAGCGTTCCAGACGACGAAGTCTGGAGGCGAGCGATCGCCGTTCATCAGGGCATTTGCCCAAGATGCCTTGGGCCGGGTCCTGTGGACGTGCATATCTCGTATCGGGTCTGGTCTGTTGTTGTTTTCACGAGCTGGCAAGACAGGCCTGAGATTTCCTGCCGTTCGTGCGCCGTAAAGAGGCTGTGGCGCGACATGGCATTTTGCCTGTTTCTCGGTTGGTGGAGCCCCCGGGGGCTGTTCCTGACTCCGATCCAACTCCTCCGGAACGTCGCCAACCTGATTTCCCCAACCGATTCCCATGGCCCCTCCCCGGCCCCGGCCTCTGCGCTCAGAACAAGGATGGCTTACGACC
>CAYTJV010000180.1:0-12547 GCA_964438165.1 uncultured Planctomycetaceae bacterium
GGGGGGGGGGGCGGGGGGGGGGGGCGGGCCGCATCTTCGGGTCTCCCCTTGTCCTCTCCTCCTCTTCTCCTCAACTCCTGGTCTCCCCCGCTCCTCCACTCCTCGTCTCCCCCTCTCCTCCACTCCTCGTCTCCCCCTCTCTCCGTCTCCTCCACCCGCACCACAATCTCGCCTTGGTGCGTGAACTTGATGGCGTTGCCGACCAGGTTCGTCAGGACCTGCCGCAGAGCCAATGGGTCGCCGACAAGGCGATCAGGCACGTCGGGCGCGACGTCGCAGTTGAGTTCCAGCTTCTTTTGGAACGCCTGCAGGCTCAGCGGCTTGAGCGTCTTTTCGAGCGTCAGCCGAAGGCTGAACTCCTTGGAATCGAGCCACAGGTTGCCGGCCTCGATCCGCGAGAAATCGAGAATCTGGTTCAATAGTTCCAGCAGCGTATCGGCTGAATCCTTGGCTGTCTGGAGGCAGTCGCGGGCCATGGGCGACAGATCCCCGGCGAGAACCAGCTCCGTCATTCCCAAGATGGCGTTCATCGGCGTGCGCAGCTCGTGGCTCATGTTGGCCAGGAACTGGCTCTTGGCCCGGTTGGCCGCCTCGGCCGCCTCTTTAGCCCGCTGCAGGTCCGCCAGAAGGGCCGCCTTGGTCTCGGCCAGCTCGCGGGCGGCGCGGGCCTCGGCGATCTCGATCTCCTTCTGGAGCAGTTGCTCGCGGATCCGCCGGTTCTCGTCTTCAAATAGCCTCCTGCGGAGTTGGGCTCGCAACCGGACCCGCAGTGCGGCGAATTCGCTCGACTTGGGGACGTAATCGTCGGCGCCGGCGTCGAAGCTCTCGATCATCGCCTCCCGATCTTCCCGCCCGGTGAGCATCACGACCGGGATGGATCTGAAGGCCGGCGAGGCCTTGATCCGGCGGCACGTCTCCTGGCCCGACATTTCGGGCATGACCAAGTCGAGGAGAATGCAGTCCACCGATTGAGCTTGGAGCAAGTCGAGGGCCTCCTGCCCGGAACGTGCCAGCACAACGTCGTAGTCATTCCCCAATTGCTCGGCCAACGCGTGCAGATACGTCAAGCTGTCATCCACGATCAAGACGTGCATCATGACGGCTCACCTCGCGGCAGATCCTGTGATTGAACCAGCGCCAGCAGGGCGGGAGCGATCTCCTGCAAGGGGAGAATCGAGCAAGCAGCCCGCAACTGGATTGCCTCGCGGGGCATGCCGAAGACCACGGAAGTCTCTTCGTCCTGCGCCAGCGTCGTCCCGCCGGCTTGACGGATGGCCAGCAGCCCCGCGGCGCCGTCGCGCCCCATTCCGGTGAGGAGACAGGCGATGGTCGCGCTGCCCGATTCGCGGGCGAGAGACTCGAACAGGACGTCGACCGAAGGGCGGCAGAAATGCCGCTCCGAGTCGGCCGTGGTCCAGAGGCAATCGTCGCGGACCACCAAGTGCCGATCCGGCGGGGCGAGAATGACCTGTGGTTGTCCCACCGGCGGCAGCAACTGGCCGTCGCCGGCGGTAACCACGGGGATGGGCGAAAGCGTATCCAGCCACTCGGAGAGCGCCTCGCCGAACGGCGGTCCAATGTGAATCACCACGAGGATCGGCAAGGGGAAATCGGCCGGCAAGCCGCGCAGGACTTGGGCCACCGCGCCCGGCCCGCCGGTCGAAGCGCCGATGGCGACGCACCGGTACGGGCCCCCTGGGATCGCACTCGGGAGCCCGCGCGGCCGGCGGGCATGTCTCCGGTCCGCCATGAGGGCCCGCGGGTGCGTAATCACCTTCACGCGGGACACCACCTTGAGAGACCGCAGAAACCCTTGTTCCCACTGGCCATCGTGCTTTTGGCCGGTCGGCTTCTCCAACACGTCCACCGCTCCGGCGCTCAAGGCGTCGTAGGTCTTGAAGACCTCGCCTCGGTTGATCGAAGCCGACACCACCAGGATCGGCGTGGGGCAATAGGCCATGACGTATTCCGTCACCTCCAGGCCGTTCATGACCGGCAGCATCATGTCGAGCGATACGACGTCGGGCCGCAAGGACTCGCAAAGCTCGATGGCGTGCCGGCCGTCCTCGGCTTCGCCGATCACCTGAACGTCCGGATCGCGCTGGAGCACGTCGACCAGGTACTTTCGGACGGTCAGCGAGTCTTCCACCACGAGAACTCGAATCCTGGCCATCGCTTATCCAATCATCTCGCTACCGAAAACTTCCGAAGTCTCCAAGACTTCGGAAGTTTCTACGTGCCTATCCAACGATCTCGCGAATTGTCTGGAGCAGCACTTTCTCATCAAAGCGGCTCTTGACGATGTAGGCTTTCGTGCCGAGGCGGTCTCCCCGCGCATGGTCTCGGTCCGAGTCGCGGGACGTGACCACGATCGAGGGCACCCGGCTCAAGCGGAAGTCGGCTTGCGCGGCCTCGATGAATTGAAAACCATCCATTCCCGGCATCTCCACATCCACGATAAACGCGCCGTACGATCGCCGGTGGGCCTTCTGGAGCGCCTCTTCGCCCGAGGCGGCCGTATCGACGTCGTATCCGGCCGCTTCCAGGATCCCCTGTTCGAGCATCCGCGTGGTCAGCGAATCGTCGATGACCAACAGCGGAGGTTTGACCGAAGGCGCGGCTGGCGGCGCTGCTTGTGCGCCGGCATAGGCCATCGGGAGCAAGCCGGCCGGGTCGAGCACCAGCCGGGGATCCCCCTCGCCGTCGAGGAAGGCCCCGAGCACCCCGGGAACCGGTCCCAGCATCTCCGGCAGGCAGTGGACGACTACCCGCTCGCGCCCCAACAGGCGGTCGACTCGGACGGCCATTGCGCCGGCGCCGGTATCCAGGACCACGGCGTTGGCGCGTCGGCCACGCGCGACGACGCTGCTTTCCCGGTGGAGGAAACCGGCCAACGGCGCCAACGGCACGACCTGGCCGTCGCACACCACCGCTTCGCCCGAGGCCGAGCTGGCCACGTCGGAATCCGCGAGGCGCATCACCCGGCGCACGGCCTGAAAAGGAACCGCGATCGCGTCGCCGCCGACCTCCACGTGCAGCACTTGGATCGATTCGATCGACACCGGAACGGAGATCTCGATGGCGGTGCCCCGCCGCGGCTCCGTTTTCGCGCTGGTGCTGCCTTTGAGCATCGCGACGGTTTCCCTCACCACGTCCAGACCGATCCCGCGTCCGGACAGTTCGGTAATGCGTTGCTTCGTGCTGATGCCGCCTCGCAGGAGCATACCCATCGCGGCGTCAGGGGTCAACTCGCGGGCTTCGGCCGGTGTCACCAGGCCGCGAGCCGAGAGGACTTGTCGTGCCCGATCCAGCTCGATTCCCCGCCCGTCGTCGCTGCACGTGAAGACGGCCTGGTCTCCCCTCCGCTGGACCCGCAACTCCACGCGGCCCGTCGGATCCTTCCCGGCCGCAACACGCTGGTCGGCGTTCTCGATGCCGTGGGCCACCGCGTTGCGGACCAGGTGAATGAGGGCGTTTCGGAGCAGTCCGAGCGCATGGGCGCCGAGGCGAGTGTCGCCGCCCGTGGCCACGAACTCGGCGCGCTTGCCGAGCGTCTCCGACGCGTCGCGAACGGACCGCTCCAGCACGCCAAAAATGGAACTGACCGGGACGAGGCGCATTTCGCTGGCCTGCTCGTACACCCGTCCCAGCTCTCGCTCGGTCCGGTCCAGGCTCGCGGCGAGGGCCCGGTGGACTGTCCTCAACGAGTTGTCGATCTCTTCGGGGCCGGCCGACACCTGATGGTCAATTCGCCGAAGAGCCCCTGCCTTGGATTCCTCGCGCTGTTGGGCGACCAGGCCGCTGCTCAACTGAGACACGTGCTCGACGGCCTTCACCTGGCGCCCCAGGGACGACAGGTGGACCCGCAGGTCGGCAATCCTCCGCAGCAAGTCGTCGATCTCTGAGACGTCGACGCGAATGTACTCGAAACGATCCTCAGACGGTTCCGCCGGCGCGGCCGGTGGGCCTTCCGTGCCGCGGGCGCAAACTTCCGAAGTCTTCGAGACTTCGGAAGCTTTTGGAATGGGCGTCGAGTCCAGCGCCGGCAAAAGCGCGGCCATGGCGTCGATCTGGGAGAGCAATTGGGCAATGTCGCTGGAGGAGATCCTGGTGGGATCCTCGCGGTAAGGAGCGAGGGTCTCCTCGATAGCGTGGCTGATCTCGGCAATCCTCCCCTGGCTGACGACCCGGGCCGCCCCCTTGAGCGTATGGGCGTAGCGCAGGAGGCGGGCGATGAGGTCCTTGTCGCCGCGTCCCTTTTCCAAGTCCAGGGCGCCGTGACTGAGCCTCTCGACCATCTCGCGGGCTTCGATGCGGAAATACTTGTACGGGTCGGTGCTCATATTAGAAAATCACGTAGGACGGCCTGGAAAGGCCGTCCTACAGTATCATGGCTGTTTTCCGGGTTCGATCAAGCTGGTCAGATCGCGGGACAGCGTCGTCAGCTCCGCGACGGTCTGGAGCACCTGCTTGGAGCTGGCCTCCGACTCCCGGGCGGCCTGGGCGGCGCTGGCCACCGCGATATTCACCTGCTCGACGGCGGTGCTCTGCTGCTTGGTGCTCAGCTCGATCTCCCGCGCCGCCTCGGACGTGTTTCCCAAGAGATCGCTGATTTGCCGGAAGACGGCCGTGACCTCGCCGAATTGCCGGCATCGACGGCCTTGGAGCCGCTTTCGGTGGCCATCACCGCGGCGGCGACCGCGGAGCGAACCTGATCGATCAATCCGCGGATCTCCTTCGTCGAGCCGCCTACGCGATCGGCCAGCTTTCGGATTTCGTCGGCTACCACGGAAAACCGCTTGCCCGCCTCGCCGGCGCCGGCCGCCTCGATCGTGGCGTTGATGGCCAGGATATTGGTCTGCTCGGCCAACTCGTTGATGATCTCCAGGATGCTGCCGATCTGCTGGGACTTCTTGCCCAGGTCGAGCATGTGCTCGACCACCAGGTCGACCTGCTTGCGGATGGCCGCGATCTCGCTTTGCGACCGGCCGACGGTTTCGTCCCCGCCGCGGGCCGCACCCGTTGTATTCTCGGCAATCCGCGCCACGCCTTGAGCGCTTTCGGCGATCTGTTTCGCGGTAGACAGCAGCTCCTTAATGGTTGTCGAAATCTCGGTCATCGACGCGACTTGTTCCTTGGCTCCGGTCGTCTGCTGGTTGGCTGCCGCCTGCAGCTCGCTCGCGGAAGTCTGGATGTGCTGCACGGCCGAGCCGATCTGCCGGCCAAGAACGCGCAAAAGGACGACCGCCAACAGCACTGCCGCCGCCACGCCGATCACGGCGAACACGATGGCCGCGCTGATCGCGGTCTCGCCGGTGTTGTCGGCGGCGAGACGGGCGTCATCCAGGTCCTTTTGTGCCAGGGCCACGAGGTCTCCCAGGTGCTTCCTGACGATCTTGAAGAGGGGAGCGACCTCGTCCTGAAATGCCCTGCCGATCTTGGGCAGTTGATCCTCCGCCTTGCGCATTCCCGTCACCTTGTCGCCGACGTCGAATTGGGTCGTGGCGGCCTGCGAGATCTCGTCCAGCTCCTGCTTCTTTTCCGCCGAGGTCACCTGTTGTCTGATTTGCTCCAATTGCTCCTGGAACCGCTGCCGTAGTTCCCTCGCGGCCTCTCGAAAGGTCTCGTCCCCGGTCAGCAGGTACGCGCGAACGTTCCCCATGCGATCCAGCGCTATGGATTCCAGCTTCTGGGTGTCGGTCAGCGTCTTGGCGTCCACCGTTACCCCGTCCTCGGCGTCCATCACGAACCTCAAGGCGTAAATGGCAACGCCGCTGACAAGAAGATTGAGCGCCACAAGAGCGGCCAACCCCAACCCGAGCTTCCGGCCGAATGTCCACGCATGTTTCATATTCACAAGCTCCTAGACTTAGCCTTTCTCCACGCGCTTTCTTGCCGCAGCGACCGTCGAGGGCACGTCGATCACATAGAGGACGCTCGGGCCAAGCCTCGCCGTCTGCCGAGTCAGAGGCTGCGATCCCTCCTCAGGCTCCGCCGTGGAAACGTCCTCGCGGGCGACCCGCACGGAACCTTCAAAGCGGTCGAATGCGAGGGCCATCCGCGGCTGGCTCCGGCACACGATCAGCCACGGCGGAGAGTCCGACTCGGCGCCGCAGCCGAGCAACGACGCCAGGCTGAACACCGGCGTCAGCTCGCCTCGAAGCCCGGCCAACCCCAAGAGCCCCGGCGCCCGCGAAGGCAAGGGGACGATCTTCCGCCCATGGTCTACGCCCAGCACGGCTTCGAGTTTGACCGCATAGCGATCGGCGCCCACGCCGAGAATGAGAAGCTCCTGCTTCAGTTCGCCGGGCTCGGCGGCCGGCAGCGCGAAGCCGCGGTCGAACGCTTCGCGCAGTTGGAGGACGCGCCGGGCCAAAGCGGGCTGCGAATCGCTCATGGGGCCCCTCCGCAACTGCGCAACTGCGATTGGCAGAACTGGACCAGGGCCTCGCGATGGAACCCTCCGCCGAAGAGCAGAATGCGCGAGGCGTCCTCGCGCGCCAATCGTTCCAATGCCTCGCCGAGCTCTCGCCGCGCCGTGGCCGCGTCGCCCAACCTTTTGGCCAAGAGGCCCAAGTGCAGGTGAGGCATGGCAAATTCCGCGTCGAGGTAGATCGCCGTCTGATCGTGCTCGGCGGCGGAGAGTGTGTCGCCCAAATGCTCCTGGCACACCGCCATCAGATAATGCGCCCCTGCATTCAATTCATCCATCGTCAACAGTTGCCGGCAGATTTCCTGGGCCGCGGTCACCTCCGTCTTGTTGACCAGCAGCACTGCCCGTAAGAGCAATGTATCGGGGTCCGAGTCCCACTCCGCGGTAGCCCCGCGCAGCTCCTGCAAGGCGTCCTCAAATCGTTCCAGCCGCAGCAGTTCCCTGGCGGCGTCCAGCGGGTCGGGCACGCCGTAGGGCAAGCAGCTTGCTTGCCCCTGGACAGTTCGCGGCAAGCTGGCAGCTTGCCCTACGCAAAGCCGATCCGAGCGGTCGGCCAAGGCGGCGATTCGGCCGGCCGCAAGCGAGATCGCGGCCATCCAGGATTCCCTTTCCTGCCGGGGCAACGGGGGTATCGGCGCGGTGGGCTCCGACGGCAGCTCGACCGGGCCTCGCAGGCCGGCGGACCGCTCGACCCTCTCGTGCGGAAAGCGCCGCTGGTAGTAAAAGGCCCCGTGCGTGTGCCGCAAGTGGAATTCTTGCGTGATGCCGCGAAGCGTTTCCGAAGGACTGAGAAACAGGAACCCGCCCGGCGCCAAAGCGCAGGCCAATCGCTGCGTGAGCTCATGAATGGCGGCGCTCGTAAGATAGATCATCACGTTCCGGCAGAAAATAACGTCGAAAAAGCCCGGCTGCCAAAAGGCGGGATTGTCCTCCAAGAGGTTGCACTGCTGGAACGTCACCATCGAGCGGAGGTCCGCGCTGAGCACATGGTCCCGACCCTCGACGCGGAAGTGCCGACGTTGCTCCTCGTCGGTCATGCCCCGCAGGGACCACTGGCGGTAACGGGCGCCGGCCGCCTCTTCCAACAGATGATGATTGGCGTCGATTCCCCAGATGCGGACCACCCAGCCTTCCGACGCGCGCGCGATCTCGCCGGCGGCCGCGGCCAGCGAATACGGCTCTTCGCCCGAGGCGCACCCGGCCGAAAGGATCCGAAGCTGGCGGGTGTTCGCCCGCGCCCGCATGCGCTCGGGAAGGGCTTGCTCGCGGAGGGCTTGAAAATGCTCGCGGTGGCGAAAGAAGTACGTCTCCGCCACCGAGAGAGCCGCCGCCGCCTCCCGGAGCTCCTCCTCCGCAAAAACCGGGTCCTGGAACCGATCGAGATAGGAAGCCACCGACGCGCTGTTGGTCTTGCGCAGGCGGCGCCGCAACAGTTCGTCCACCAGGTCCGCGTGATGATCATCGACGCGGAACCCCAGGCGGGAAACCACCGCGGTGCAAAATTGCTGGACGTCTTGCTCAAGCGGGCCGGCCATGTTCCCTCGCCATCGTCTCCCACACGTCATCCGGAAGGATCCGTGCCGTCCCCAGAACCATCAGCAACTTCTCGTCAGCCGACCCGAGAGCTTCGACAAGCTCTGGGCGGACCTCCCGCAGCAACGGGGGCACCGAGCTCAAGCACGCTTCGGCGAGCGCTTCCAGTCCGAAAACGCTCCCTACCGCCAGGGCCACCTTTCGCCGATCTGCACGAACCACCACCCATCGGCCCCTCGTTGCTCCAGCGGCGCCGAGCAGCCGAGCCAGATCGACCACGGGGACCGGTTCGCCCCGAATGATCGATGCCCCGCAAACGAACGGCGGCACGTTGGCCAACGACTGGATCGGCAACGGGCGCATGGTCTCGACCACGTGGGCCAGCGGCACGGCGCATCGATAGGGACCCGCGCTGACGATCAAAACCCGACGTGTCAGGTCGTTGCTCCCACGTTCCAGCAAACGCATTCCGATACCTACTGAGCCTCAGAAAAGTAATGCAACAACGACAAATCCGAGCCGGGCCGTGTCGGCCCGGAAAAACCGGGGCGTCACGCCCCGGCTCTGAAAGAGATATGTTGCATTACTTTTCGATGATGAATATACGCGGTCCCGGAGCCGTCATTGGCGCTAGAGCGCCCCTCCGGCCACTTTACGCCCCCGGGTGACTCGAGCCCAATGAAACGAGCTTTGCGGCTTGCTACGGATACTCAACGGCGCTCGTTCTTGACAATTGCGATCATTCTTGACAATACTATCCCCGTGAGACCAAGACAAGGAGCGGGTGCGAAGCCACTAATCGGAGACGCTGCCACGGTGTGCCTTTAAGTGTCGGTTGTGCGGCGTGAAGCGGCCGATCCATGTCCCTTCTTGGCGCTTTCCCGTCATTCAGGGTAGGGAAAATACCGATGCTTCCTGTTTTGCCAGATTGTACCCCGTACACACCCAACGCCATTCCGTCTTCACCTTTTCCAGACCTCGAAGAAGGAGACGGACCGCCTGCGTCGGTGGGACGATGATTGCCAGCTACGGCACCCCTACAGTTGCAGCCGGATGCGGGCGTAGCTGATCGTTCCCTGACAATCCACGCGGTGTCCGAGCATGTCGAGGATCTTCGAGGGCGCCGAGCCGGCCCGAATCGTGGCCGTGAAGTAGCTGCTCATGGGATGCGTGAGCGGCAGCACGCACTGGTTGGCGATCGTGCCGTCGGGCCCGATCTCCAGCAGCCGGTTCTCGGCAACGCCTTTGCCCGCGGCATTCGTGCCCGACACGTAGCAGACCACTAGCAGGCGATTGTCGGGCGTGACGTGGAAGCGGCCCGCGGCGGCGGTCTCGCCGGGGCGGCCTTCGACGGCCTCCACGAGCGCCCGCCGCAAGACGACCTTGCCCTCGCGCACTTGTGCGTAGTTCAAGACGTGCGACTGCTTCGCGTCGGGAAAGAACTTCGCCCGCAGCCGCTGGTCGATGGCCCGCTCCAGCCAGAGCAGGTGGACCGCGCCGTCGGGAGCGACCCAGAGGTCGCCGGGCATGATCCAGCCGCAGGTCTTGTCGCGGCTGGCGACCTCGACCCAGGGGTGGAACTTGGTCTTGGTGACGTCGGGCGTCCAGGTGAAGAAGAGGCGGCGGAAATCATAATCCCAGTTCTGGCCGGTGAGCTCCTTCTTGTACGCCCGCCACTCGGGGTTCGGCTCCTCGATGTCGCTCACGCCGCAGAAATACACGGCCCGATCCTTCAGGGCGACGTTCGGATAACACGTTCGGACCGCTCGGGGCTTCGGGTACTCCGCGCCCCACGGCCAGACCAGCTTCCCGGCGGCCGACCACGCGCCGCTGCGATCGCGGAAGCCCCACTCGGCGTGGGTGTAGCCGATGTCTTGCAGCAGGATCAGCTCGCGGTTCGGCCCGTCGGCGGCGAAACTGCGATAGGAGTGCTCCGTGAACGCCGGCGCGCCTTCCCATGTGGGCAAGAGCGTCTGGTACGGGCCCTTGGGATCGGCAGGGTCGAACTGAAGCACTTCCGGCCGGGCCGGGCCCGAGTAGGCGTTGGGATCGGTCATCAGCGTTGGATTGACCGACAAGAAGACCGGCCCGTCCTGGAAGCACGCCACCGGGCTGGGCTCCCGCGTGCGCCCGCTCTTGTCGGCCTGCTGGAGTTGCCACCCATCGGCCGTGCGCTCCCACAGCAGCCACCGGCAGTTGTTCAACGGCTTGAAGCCCTTGAGCGTCTCGATGCCGCTGGCGAACACCTTGTCGCCGATGCGGACCAGACACGTCGAGCCGCTGCACCAAAGCGGACCGGCCCCGTTGTTGGCCGGCTCGAAGCGATAGACCTCTTCCTCGATTTCCACAACGGGCTGGAGGGCGGCCGGCGCTTTGGCGCCCGACTCGGCCGCCGCAGCCGCCGAAACCGAGAGTGCCGCGAGAAATACGACGAAGACGCTGATAGCGAGCACGACGAAGACGGCGGTCGTCCGGCGCATGAGTTCCTCCTGGTGAGTGAGGGTACCCAGTACTGAGTACAGCACGTTGTGGCAGCAGATTCCTTCTCGCGCCGTTTCCGGCTCAGTTCTTGGGCGCGGGGAGATCCTCGGCGATCACTTCGGCCGCGGGGAACGACCCCAGGACCTCCAGGCGGAGCGTCTTGTGCTCCAGGGTCGTGATGGTTCGGCGCAGGCGGGCATCGCTTTCGTGGCCTTCCATCTCCACAAAGAACAAATACGCCCCCTTGGCGCCGGGCAAGGGGAACGATTCGATCCAGGTGAGGTTGAGCCGGTTGCGCTTGAAGATGTTCAGGGCGTCGGCCAGCCCGCCGGGCCGATGCTCCACCTGGAACATCATGGCGGTCTTGTCGCGGCCGGTGCGGTGGTGCTTTTGATCGCCGATGACGGCGAAGCGGGTTGTATTCGAGGGATTGTCCTCGATTTGCTCGGCCAGCACGTTGAGTCCGTAATGGATTCCCGCCTGCAAGCTGGCGATCGCGGCCGCCCCGGGTTTCTCGTTGGCTAGTTGCGCCGCGGTGGAGGTGCTGGTGACTTCGATGGTCCGGGCCAGGGGAAGATGCTTGGCCAGCCAGTTGCGGCACTGCGACAACGCCTGCGGCCGGCTGTACACCTCCTTGATCTCGGCCCGCGGGCACTTCGCCAAGAGCGCGTGACGGATTTCCAGCTCGACCTCGCCGCAAATCCGCACCGGCAGCCGGGTGAACATGTCCATCGTATCGGCCACGCGGCCATCGGTGGAGTTCTCGACCGGCACGATCCCGAAATCGGAGTGGCCGCGGTCGACTTCTTCAAACACGGCGGCAATGCTCCCCACGGGCAGGAATTCGACGCTCTGCCCGAAACGGTGAATCGCCGCCAGGTGGCTGTAGCTGTACAAGGGGCCGAGAAAGGCGATCCGCAGTTCCTGCACCACCGATCGGGCCCCGGCGGTCAACTCGCGAAACACGGCGCGCACGGCGCGGGCCGGCAACGGCCCTTTGCTGATCTCGACGGCCCTCGCGATCCCTTCTTCCTCCCGGCCGAGCGCGAAAGCCGGCTCGCCCGCCGCCTGGTGTAGCTTGGCAAGCTTGATCGCCAACTCGGTCCGCTCGTTGACCGCTTTCACCAGTTGTCGGTCCAACTGGTCGAGCCGCGTCTGCAAGCCGGACACGGACGCGGGGCGAGTCGGCGCGCCGCGGCTCCTCTCCGATGCTTTGTTCTCCGACGGCAACTTGGCCATACTTCTTCCCTCCCCCGGCAGTATACGACGACGGGGCCGGGTATGCCACCTCCGCATCCCAAAGGACTGCCCAAGGCAGCCGTTCGGGCTCTTCCGGTTTTGCGTGCAAAAGTCGAGGGAAGTGTGTTCGTAGTCCGGCCTTCAGGCGGAATGCCGCCTGAAGACGGGACTACGAACGAGAGGGCTCCTCCACGTTTGCACCCAAACCCGGAAAAGCAGCCGTTTGGCGAGCGTGTCAAAATGGCAGCCGACCTGCGGGATACTCCCGGCCGACTGTCACGACGGGTCTGGTTCTAATCTCCAAGTCTTTATAAATTAACCAGTTACGTATTCATACCGCTCGCCGCAGACAACGGCACGAACTTTGCTTCTCAATTATTCTATCAGTATCGAGTGCCAGAGTCCGTAGGTAGGGGCTTTGCGGACACACGAAAGGAGCACGTAATGGCTCGTGGCGAGAAGATCATTGGAATCGACTTGGGGACAACTTACTCCGTCGTCGCCGTCATGGAGGGCAAGGAACCGAAGGTGATCCCCAACGCAGAGGGGAACAGGATTACCCCTAGCGTGGTGGCATTCACCGATAGCGGCGAGGCGATCGTCGGCGAGCCGGCCAAGCGTCAGGCGGTCACTAATCCTACGCGAACGGTTTACTCGATCAAGCGATTCATGGGGCGCCGCCACAATGAAGTCGCCGTCGAAGAGAAGATGGTGCCGTACAAGGTGGTCGGCTCGCCCGAGGAGTACGTGCGGGTCAAGGTCGGCGACAAGGAGTACACCCCGCCGGAAATCTCCGCCAAGATCCTCCGCAAACTGAAGGAGGCCGCCGAGGCCTATCTCGGCCACACGGTCAATAAGGCC
>CAYTJV010000181.1:0-12518 GCA_964438165.1 uncultured Planctomycetaceae bacterium
TTTAGCGGTGTTTCCCCCCCCCGAGCGCCCTGGGCAGGCGGGCAAACGTGCGACGGGAGTATCGACACCGTCAAAGTGGCGGCAACGACGGCAAACGACGTCAAAGGTGGGCCCAGGTCCACGCCCTTGTCTTTCCGGTCCGCGACCTCCGCCGCGTACTCGCCCGCCATTTTCAGGCCGATGAAGCCGAGCACGGCGGCCAGTCCGTAGTGCAGATACCGGAACAGGTCCATCACGCCCGCAAGCACGAAATACAGCGCCCGCAAACCCAAAATGGCAAAAATGTTGGACGTGAAGACCAGGAAGCGGTCCTTGGTGATACCGATAATGGCCGGCACGCTGTCGACGGCAAACACCACGTCGGTGCTCTCGACGACCAAGAGAACCAAGAACAAAGGCGTAATGTGCAGCCGGTCGTCTTCCCGAACGAAGAATCGGTCCTCGTGCTGCCGATGATCGCCTCGGCTGACGCGGAGCACGCGGCGGGCCGCCCTGAGCACGACGTTTTTCTCCGGGTGCACGTCGGCGCCGCTGTGCAGGCAAAGCTTCAAGGCGGTGTAGAGCAGGAAGACACCGAAGATGAAGTTCATCCAGTGGAAACGCTCGATCAGTTCCGTGCCTGCCAGGATAAACACCAGCCGCATGAACACGGCACCGAGAATCCCCCAAAATAGGACTCTATACTGATACTGAAGAGGCACTTGGAAGAACCGGAAAACCACCAGGAACACGAACAGATTGTCGACCGACAATGCCTTCTCGACTACATAACCCAACAAGAACCGGATCCCCGCTTGATCTCCCAGCCACCACCAGATGAATCCGTTGAATAGCAGAGCCAGGGCGATCCAGAAGACCGACCAGCCTGCTGATTCCTTCAACGAAGGGGCATGGGCGTGGCGGTGGAAGACAAACAGGTCCAGCGCCAACAAGATCGCGACCAAGACGCCAAACGCAACCCAATGCCAGACAGTGATTTGCAGCAACACGTGGATTCAGCCGTTGGGGGGGTAAATCTTCCTGCCGTGTCTGGAGTGCGGCGACTCGTCGTCGCTTTCTTTTTCCCGTTGCACACTCGGTGAAGCGAAAAAGAAAGCGATGACGAGTCATCGCACTCCAAAATGGCACGCGCTCGGCCACCCATGATAGAGCCTCGCGAGGCCTTAGGCAACCTGGCGGCCCGGCTACATAATTTCTCATTCTGCGCAGACCACCCGAATCTTGCATGGGGTGTATTTTTACAGGGGGAGCAATCGGCATTTTCGGCAAGTCTTGCCGTTCTTACTCAACTGTCACGAGTGCTACGTCCGATACTAACGTCACAACCAGAATTCATGGACGTTGCGAGTCCCATGGTCTGGACAAGACGTTCACTCCGTGCACACCGAGATGGGTGAGAACCATGTCGCTCAATCCCAAAGGAACTTGGCTGGCAGCTTTGTTGGTCGGATGGCTTGCGGGGGTGCCTGCTTCGGCCCAAGGCTTGCGGGATGCCGATCTATTTGCACCCGCGGAACCCAGTCACTACGGCGGCGGCGTCCGGGCCAATCAGGGCTTCTTCCTCACCTACGACGCCCTGTACTGGACGATCAGCCCACCCCAACGCGCGACCTTCGGCATTGACACCAATACCCTGACCGATGTGCGGAACGTCTGGTGGGCCAACGATCCCAACCAGACCTTCACCCAGGGCTCGACGATGGACACAAGCGCCCTGCAGGCTGATTTCACCCCGGGCCAGCGGATCGAGGTTGGGCACATCCACGAGCACGCCGGATGGCTCTTCAGCTACTTCCGCCTCCACGAGTTGAGCCAAGGGCAGACGATCCCCGGGGTGCAAGCCTTCTTCAACGACGAGGAGTGGGGCGTGAACAACCTCCCTCACCTGACCCATGACGTGGGTGGAGGGAACATCGTCGCTGCGCCGGTCTTTTTCGACTTCGTCATCATGAACGTGGCCACCAAGATCTGGGGCACCGAATTCAATTTGCTGCTCCGCACGCACCCTCGCCAGCGGGGCGGAATGTGGGAGTGGTTCTTCGGGGCGCGGTACCTTGACTTCGACGAACAGTTCGACATCAACGCCAACGGCACCCCGCCCGTCTCCGAGCTCGCCGATACCGTGTTCACCAGCTACGCCCACAACAACATCTTCGGCCCGCAACTCGGGCTCCGCTGGTTCACGACCAACGATCGCTGGCAGCTTTCGGCGGAGGGCAAGTTCCTGGCCGGATGGAACAGCCAGAACGTGCGACTCCACGGCGTCGTCGGCTCGGACCTGACGCCGACCAGTTTCCCCCGCGGGCCGGCCGCGGCGGGCGGGCCGGGCTTGCTCCTGGCCATGCCCCCCACCAACGCCGACTACGTCGAACACATGTCGGTCTTCAGCCCGGTGGTCGAGCTCCGCATCGAGGGCAAGTACCAGTTGACCCGCAGCGTGGCCTTCCGGGCCGGCTGGAACGGCATGTACATCGGCGAGATCGCTCGCCCGTCCCGGATGATCAACTACGAGCTCGGCCAGACCAGCGTCTTGGGCATCCTGCGGAACATGAACCGCGACCTGGCCTTCTTGCAAGGCGTCGGCATCGGCATCACGATCAACCGCTGAGCAACCGCAGAACAGGCCGAGCATTCGGCGGGAGTGCATGGCCGGGGGCGTCGCCGACGCCCCCGGCTTTTTGCGCGTCTCACCGCTCCATTGCTTCGCGAAGGCTTTGCGGCAGAGACGCTTCAAGACGCGGATACGACTCGATGATCCGCAGGATATCGGCCAGATCCTTCTGTCGTTTGCTCTTTCGTCGCGCCTTATCCAAATAGGCCCAAACCTTTCCCTGCAGCACGTCCTCGAGGCTGGCGACCTTCATCCTGTAGCCCAACACGTCCTTGTCTTCCCCAGCCGAAAGGAACGTTTGGTATCGGGGATCGGTCTGAAGCTGAATCCGCAGGTCGGAATCCGCGCTCGTGAGGTTCACGCTATGCTCGAAGTGCGCAACCTTCAGGCCGCGTTTCTCGGCCGCTCTGCAAATGGCCTCGATGTCTCCAACCGCCGTCACGATATCCAAATCGAGGCTCACGACAGGCTCCACATAGGCGTTCACGGCAAGGCCCCCGACCAGGCAATACCGCGAACCCGTCTCCGCCAGGATCTCCACGAGAACCTGGATAATGTCCGATTTCCCGTTCGCCAGATGGTTCAGGAATTCCTTGCCTGTCATCCCATCGCTTCCTTCTCGGATCGTGCTCCATAAAACGGAGAACCACTTTCTCCTTCCCATGATTACTATGTGTGGGACCCAAGCTCCCGTCAAGCGGGGGCATCGACCAGTCAGCAACGTGGTCTCGGACGAACGGGCCAGGCGTGCGTGCCAGGCAGTTCACGGCCAGCGGCGGGTCGTCAGGGCGGACGGCAAGAGCGCGGACAGGTTGGCGTTCATCTGCTCCAGCGTGAACTCGCTTTCGATCCTCTGACGATTCGTCGTCCCGAGTTCGGCCCGTAGCGCGGCGTCGTCGGCCAGGCGAAGTATGCGCTCCGCCATGCCTTCCGTGTCGCCGGCGGGTGTTAGCCATGGGAAGCCTTGTTCGCCGACCGCCTCGCGGATCCCCGGACAATCGGTGGCGACTACGGCCAGGCCGGCGGCCATCGATTCGAGCACGGCGTTGGGACAACCTTCAGAGCGGGAGCTGAATACACCCAGGTCGACAGCCGCCAGCAGGCCCGATACGTCGTCCACTTCGCCGAGGAACTGCACAGCAGATTCCAATTGCAGGTCGTGGACCATTTGTCTCAAGGGGCCGGCCGCATCGAGTCTGCCGGCAAGGAGGAGCACCGCGCGGCGGTTCCCCGCGATCAGGCGATCGCAGACGATTCGCCATGTGGTGAGCAGTGCGGTGTGGTCCTTGTGCTTGTGCAGGTTTGCGACCATGCAGACCGCAAAGCATGAAGGATCCGCGCCAAACCGGGCCCGCCACGTGACGCGATCATCGCGGGGCGGCTGGAGTCGTACGGGGTTGCGCACCACGCGAATCCGTTGGGCAGGGATGCGGAAGGTTGCGGCAAGAAATTCGGCGCCGACGTTGGAATTGCTGAGGAACAGCGGCGTGTTGCGAACCGCCCAAGGGACCGCCGGCGAGCCCAGCCCGAGCCCCGCGTCGAGTTGATTCCAGACGCATACCCTCGCCCCCGTCAACCGCCAGGAGAGTCCGCAGATGACGTTGGGAAAGGCAGTGTAGGGCAAGAGGATGTCGGGCCGCTCGTGCCGTACGGCGCGCGCGAAGCGGCCAAGCATCACGGGCCAGCGAAAGGGCCCTCGCCCCCACCGCTCCAGAACGTAGCGCCACGGAATGCCGAGCCGGTCGCAGAGCTCAGCCGCGCGGCCCGGCGGACGAAACCCCCACACTTGCACGTTGGCTTGCTGGCGATGCAGCAGGCAGTCTGCCCAGTTGATCGCCTGCCGTTCCGCTCCGCCCATGTCGAGGCAGCCGAGCACCACCAACACGCGCTTTCCGGCCAGCGGCGCGGAACAGTCGGTGGGCGGGATCGTGCGGTGCTTTTCGTCGGCGTTCATGGCGCAAGGACAAGTCTTTACCTAAACAGAAGGAACCTGGTAGAGTCCAACCCAGGAATCGGCCAGGTGCAGGATCGGTCCGCGCAAACGCCGTTTGCGATAGAGCCGCTCCACACCGTCGCACACGGCGGCGATCCAATGGTACACTGCGGCGTGGCGCAGCGAGAAATCGTGCCAGAGGATCAGGCTGCCCGGCCGGCACCGGTCGAGGACCTTGCACGTATCGGAAAAGACGAAATCGGCGTCGTGGCAGCCGTCGATAAAGGCCACGTCGATGAGGCCGAAATCGGGCGACCAGCGGGCCGTGTTGGCCAGAATCTGCCGCACGTTGCCCAGCCCCAACTCGCGGTAGAAACTGCCGATTTGCTCCCGGTCGGGGGCCGAGGTGACGAACGTGCCCCCCGCGGCGATCTCGTCGGGCGGGATGTTCACTGTATGAACGGCCGCCTGGGGGGCATTGCGGGCCATCAGGGCCGTGCTATGGCCCCCCGCCGTGCCGATCTCCAGAATCACCTTCGGCGCCCCGTTGCAGCACGCCGAGGCGATGACCTCGGCGTCGCGCAGCCGCCGGTCGTTGAGATCCTCCAGGAACTCGAACCGGCGGAGATGATCGAAATCGAGATCCGGGTCGCACGACCAGCCCATCGCCTTCTGGAGCATTGCCAGGCTGCGCACTTCGAGAACGTTGGCCTCGAGAAAGTGGTAGCGCCTCGCCAGGCCCACGGTCAGAAGCGCTCGATCGATGACTCGTCTAAGTCTACTCGGCACGGCTGGTCTCCCAGGCAATCGCCGGTTGGAGCTTACCGCGGATCGGCTCGTGAGGATAGGCCCGGTTGAGGCTGCCCGTGGGCTGCACGCGGAGCTGGAGCGAAATGCCGTCGGCGGTCTGGCAATGCCGCACATTAGCGAATACGGAATACGGAATGCAGAATGAATTCGCCCGAAGGTTCTACGGCATCCCACTCCGACTTCCATCTTCCTCATTCAGTATTCCGTTTCATTCCATCTCATAACGGCAGACGCACGCCTTCCCGAAAACTCCGCAACGCCTGCTCGACAATCGACATCGCCCGGCAGGCGTCGTCCAGGTCGCGGCTCTTGCGGACCAGGCTCGTCACCGCGCGGTGGAACTGCGTCAGGAGCTGCTCTCCCACAGGCCGCTCGCCGTCGAGCGATTCCTGGTGCCGGCCGGCGTCATCGAACCAAATGACCGTGGAGGGCAGGTCCACGAAGGCAATGCCGTGCTCGCAGCAGACTTGCAGTGCCGCCAGAGGGCGGTAGCTGATCGCCTCCCGCCAGTTGGCGGGGAAGTACCGGCCGCAACTGATCTGGGCGATGGCCCCCGTGCCCGGTTCCAACCCCTCGGAGAAATCCAGGCTCATCATCTGGTACTCCGGCCCCGGAGCACACCCGCCGGTATATCGGATTCCTGTTACCCAGTGGGGTTCCTGGCCTACCACATAGCGGCACCAGTCAACCAACTCCACCAACTCCTGGTGAATCGACGGCTGAGGACGGGACAAGGAAACGTGCTCGCTGGGATCGGCAATCGGCAACCGATGATGACAAAACAGCAGGCGTGGCGGCCCGAGCCGGGTGGCGATCAACTCCTTAAGCCGGAGCGTGGCCGGCGATTGGCGGCGGAGAAACTCGGCCATGAAGGCAATGCCCGCCTTCTCGACCCGCTGGCGGATCGTCTCCGCCAACTCCGCCTCCAGCACCAGCCCGTGGCCCAGGTACACGGCCTTCCCCGCGTCGCACGCTGCCAGGATGGGCAACGAGCCATACCATTGCGGGGCTAACATGAGGACGGCGTCGACGTCCTCGCGGGCGGCCAGTGCGCGGAAACCATCGACGGCCTTGGCGCCGAACTCTGCCGCCGCCCATTGGCTCCGGTGCTTCACCTGATCGCACACGGCGCGGACCTCGAATCGGTCCGCCAACGCCCGCAGCGCCGGACGATGCCGGTGTTCCCATGCCTCTCCCAATCCAACCAAGCCGACGCGAAGCTTCATGGATCTTATTATACCGCCCCAGCGGGCCAAGGCTCAATGCGAGCTTCACCGAAGTTCATGACGCAACGGCACTTGGGGAGTGATCGTGAGGGTGCCCCCCTATGGAGTGCGGCGACTTGTCGCCGCTTTCTTTTACGGGCACGCCCGCCTGGACCGCCTAAGGAAAAGCGACGACAAGTCGCCGCACTCCATAGCCTAGCCGGGCTAATCCGCCTATCGGTATGACGGAATACTCAGTAAAAAATGCCCAAAACATTTATTCGGAAGAATCTCGTCACAACGCCTTGATTCATCGTCTTGCCCCGTTACACTGGACGTTCGCGCGATCGGCACAAGCCGGCTCCAAGGGAATCGATGGGTCCGAGCAATCATCGGGCCGCAGTCCCTGATCGCCCACGAGGGGCGTCCTGCCGCACAGGAGGTGTCCGAGACGAAGGGTATCCGGGCCCTGTCGACCGCGACGGAGTCGCGGACCTTCCGCGTGCGATAGCTGTTCAGTTTGTCTAGGCCGGTCGCAGGCCGGACCATACCTTGGTTTTAGCTCAAGGAGGGGACTCACCATGAGTCTGGGAGTTACTATTGTCTTGCAGGCTGCTCTTTTGGCCACCAGCGCGGAGACGTATTCGGAAGCCCACAAGGCGACCACGGAAAAAGGCTGCCCTCTGGTCGTCGTGGTGGGCGCCAGTTGGTGCCCCGCATGTCAAGAGATGAAGGCCAGTGTTATTCCCGAGTTGAAGCGTCACGGGCTGCTGCACAATGTGGCGTTCGCCCAGGTTGACCTGGATGAAGAACAGGAATTGGGCACCGAGCTGACCGCCGGCGGCCCGATCCCGCAAATCGTGGTCTATCGCAAAACGCCCCTGGGCTGGCGCTTGCGGCGTTTGATCGGCGGCCACGACGTGCGGACCGTCGAGGAGTTCATCGCGCAGGGCGTGGCGGTCGACGAAAAGAGCAAGCCGCAGCCGACGGCGGCGAAGTCGCCCGTCAAGAACAGCGCGGCAAAGGTCACGTCCAACGCGAAGTGACATCCGCGCCCGCGCGGATTTGCCACGTCACTGCGCCGCCAGCCGGTAGCCCACACCGGGCTCGGTCAGGAGGAACCGGGGGCGGGCGGGATCGGCTTCGATCTTGCGGCGCAATTGCGCCATGTAGACGCGCACGTAGTGGTTCTCGGTCAGGCTGTCCGGCCCCCAGACTTCCTTAAGCAACTGGCGGTGCGTGAGCACCTTGCCCGCGTGCCTGATCATGGTGGTCAAGAGCCGGTACTCGATGGGCGTGAGGTGGACCTCGTCTTCGCCGACGAAGACCTGCCGCCGGCCAAAATCCACCCGGAGACGATCGAGTGTGAAGACCGGTTCTTCTCCCTCGTGGGCCCCCGGCAGCGAGTGCCGAAGGGCCACGCGGATTCGGGCCAGCAGTTCTCCGACGCCGAAGGGCTTGGTCAGGTAGTCGTCGGCCCCGGCGTCCAGTGCGGCGACTTTTTCCTCCTCGCGTCCGCGGGCCGAGAGGATGATGATCGGCATGTGCGACCACTCTCGGACCTGGCGAATGACATCCATGCCGTCGACGTCCGGCAGGCCGAGATCGAGGATCATCAGCTCCGGCTGCTGACCGGCCGCGTGGCGAATGCCTTCCTTGCCGGTTGCGGCCTCCACGAGCCGATAACCGTGCGCCTCCAGCGAAACCCGCAAGAATCGCCGGATCTCTTGCTCGTCTTCGATCACCAACAGCTTGGGGCCGTCGCTCACGGTTCGGTCGCTCCTTAGTCGGTTGGCGATTCCACGATCGGTCCTGGCGGTTTTCCTTGCACGGGCAGGCGGAAATGGAAGACCGCGCCTCCGCCCAACCGGTTCGCTGCCTCGATCTTCCCCCCGTGCAACTCCACGATTCCCCGGCAGATCGCCAGCCCCAATCCCGTACCCGACCGGGCGTCGCCGGTCCCGGCGCGGTAGAACATCTCGAACAGCCGGCCGGGCGGCTCGGGCAGGCCCGGCCCTCGGTCGGCCACTTCGATCACCACCGCATCGGCTTCGGCCCGGGCCGTCACCTCGATCGGCGTGCCCGGCGGCGTGTGTCGCACGGCGTTTTCCAGAAGGTTGATCAACACCTGCTGGATGAGCAGGTCATCCAGGGGAACGAAAGGCAGATCCGGGGCGATGTGCGTGGTCAGCGGGCGGTCCTTCAACTGACGCGCCATACGCTCCAGCGACGCGCCGATCACCTCTTCGACCGGCTGCCACTGCTTGCGCGCCTCCAAGGCGCCGGCCTGGAGGCGGGTCATGTCCAGCAGATTCGCCACAAGCCGGTTGAGCCGCTCCGACTCCTTGAGAATCGACGCCGCCAGCTCTCGGCGCACGGAAGGCTCGAGCGATGTGTCGCTATCCAAGAGCGTGCTGCTGGCTCCGGTGATCGCCGACAGCGGCGTGCGCAGGTCGTGCGAGACCGCGCTCAAGAGCGAGCTTCGCAGCCGCTCGGTCTCCATGCCCAGGCGGATCCGCTCGGCCTCGGCGGCCAGTTCCGCGCGCTGGAGGGCCAGCGCCACCAGGTCGGCGAACGTCTGCAAGAGGTGCAGTTGCTCCAAGTCGATCGACGTCCGTCCTTGCGCGGGCAACACCCCCAGCACACCCGCCGCTTGGCGCGAGCCGGGCAGGGGCAAATAGAGGGCCTGTGCCCCGGGAAGCGTGGCCGTGCCGAGGCCCGCCGTCTGCCCATGTTCCAGCACCCACTTGGCCACCGCCTCATCGTGGCTGCTCGGCTCGAACCCGCCCACGTCAACGCCCGAGGGAATCAGGCGGCGGTCTTCGCCGGGAAGCAGCACCACGGTCTGCGCGTCGGTTGCCTCGCGCACGTGGCGGACCGCAATCCGCGCGATCTGCTCGCGGTTTTGCGAGGCGGCCAGCTCGCGGCTCAGGGCATACAGCGCCGCCGTGCTTCGCTCCCTGCCCCGCGACGAATCGGCCTGGAAGCGGACTCGGGCCACCAGCGTGCTGATCACCAGGCCGGTCATGAGCATCACGGCAAACGTCAGCAGGTACTGCGTATCGGCGACCGCGAACGTCCCCCGGGGCGGCACGAAGAGGACATCGAACGCCGCCACGGCGAGGACCGAGGCGAAGATCGAGGGACCGCGTCCGAAGCGGAGCGAGACGATCACGACGCCCAACAGGTAGATCATTACCAGGTTGGTCGGATGGAATAGCGGCGAGAGGACGGCGCTCAGGCCCGTGCAGAGCCCGACGACGAGGATCGCCCACAGGTAGTCCAGACGCGGCAGGGCCCGGGGTGCGGCCCGAGGCGGGGCCGGCGGACCCGGCTGCGGATCGCCGCTGATCACGTACACGTCGATGTCGCCGCAGATCCGCGTCAGCCCGTAGACCAGCGGCCGGCGGAACCACTCGGACCACCGCGATTGTTTCGGCTTTCCGACGACGATTTTCGTGACGTTGCGGCCGCGGGCGTAGCGGATCAACTCCTCGGCCACGTCGTGCCCGCTGATCGTGGCTGTCTGGCCGCCGAGTTGCTCCGCCAACTGCATGGTCCGGGCCAGCCGGTCGCGATCCGCGTCCGGCATTTTCGCGCCGTCGGGCGTTTCCACGTGGACCGCGATCCACGGGGCCTTGAGGCTGACCGCCATGCGCCGCGTGGCCCGGACCAGCCGGCCGGCGTAAGGGCTGGGGCCGACGCAGACGATGAGCCTTTCCCGGGCAGGCCAGGTCGAAGCCACCGCGTGCTCGGTGCGGTAGAGGTCCATCTGCGTGCCGACCCGCTCGGCCGTCCGACGCAGCGCCATCTCCCGCAGGGCAATCAGGTTCCCCTTGGTGAAGAAATTGACGATCGCCCGCTCGGCTTCGCGCGGGATGTAGACATTCCCTTCGCGGAGCCGCTCCAGCAAGTCGTCGGGCGCTAGATCGACCAACTCCACCTCGTCGGCCTGCTCGAAGATCGCGTCGGGCACGGTCTCGCGCACGACCACCCCGGTGATCTGGGCAACCACGTCGTTGAGGCTTTCCAGGTGCTGCACGTTGAGCGTGGTGTAGACGTCGATCCCCGCATCCAGCAGACGAATCACGTCCTGCCAGCGCTTGGCGTGCGTCACGCCCGGGGCGTTCGTATGGGCCAACTCGTCCACCAGGAGCAACTGGGGGCGACGCTCCAGCGCGGCTTCGAGATCGAACTCCAGGAGCTTGGCCTCCCGATAAAGGACTTTCCGGCGGGGAAGCACGTCGAGGCCGAGGACCAGGGCCTGGGTCTCTGGGCGCGAATGCGGCTCGATGTAGCCGACTACCACGTCCTTCCCTTCCTTGGCGTCTTCGCGGCTGGCTTCGAGCATGGTGTAGGTCTTGCCCACGCCCGGGGCCGCCCCGAAGAAGATCTTCAGCTTGCCGCGGGCCTGCTGGGCTTCTTCGGCCCGCACGCGGGCCAGAAGAGCGTCGGGGTCAGGGCGGTGCGTGTCCATGGGTCGGTCTCATCTTTGGAGTGCGGCGATTCATCGCCGCTTTGTTTTCTTCTTCTCGGCAAGAGCGGCCACCGCTCCAAGGAAAGACAAAGCGGCGATGAATCGCCGCACTCCAAAGCGCGACCAGCGGTCGCGGCTTTATGGGCGGTCGAGGGCCAGGTTCAATTCTACGACATTCACCCGCGGCTCGCCCAGCAGCCCCAGCGTGCGGCCCTCGGTGTGCGCCGCGACGAGTTGCCGCACCGCCTCCTCGCTCAGCCCCCGGGCCTTCGCCACCCGACGCACCTGGTATTCGGCCGCGGCGGGGCTGATGTGCGGATCCAGCCCGCTCGCCGAGGCGGTCACCAGGTCGACGGGAACTGGCGATTGATTCTCCGGGTCCGCCGCACGGATGGCAGCGATCCGCTTCTCGACCGCCTCCCGGAGGGCCGGATTGGTTGGTCCCTGGTTCGAGCCGGACGACGAACCGGCATTGTACGGCATTGGCGAGGTCGCCGAAGGACGGCTCCAGAAGTACCCCGGCCCGTCGAACGCCTGCCCGATCAACGCCGAGCCCACGACCTTCCCGTCCCGCTCGATCAGGCTGCCGTTGGCCTGATAACGGAAGACCACCTGGGCAATGCCGGTCACGACCAAGGGATAGGCGATTCCGGTGAGGACGCTCATGGCCAAGAACATTACGAACGCGGGCCGCATTTGACGTAGCATGGAACTTACCTCACGCAACGTGTAGAACAACCAGAAGCATGTCGATCAGCTTGATTCCCAAAAACGGCACCGCCAATCCGCCGAGCCCGAAGACCACGAGGTTGTTGCGCAAGAGAGCGGCTGCGCCGACGGGACGATATTTCACGCCCCGCAAGGCCAAGGGGATCAAAGCCACAATAATGAGCGCATTGAAAATCACCGCCGAAAGGATCGCGCTGGCCGGCGTGGCCAGATGCATGACGTTCAATCTGTCCAGCACCGGATAAGTCCCGGCGAACGCGGCCGGGATAATGGCGAAGTACTTCGACACGTCGTTGGCCAGACTGAAGGTGGTCAGCGCCCCGCGGGTCATGAGGAGCTGCTTGCCGATCTCGACGATTTCAATCAGCTTCGTGGGGTTCGAGTCCAGGTCCACCATGTTGCCGGCCTCCTTGGCGGCCTGGGTGCCGGTGTTCATCGCCACGGCCACATCGGCCTGGGCCAGGGCCGGGGCATCGTTGGTCCCGTCGCCGGTCATGGCGACCAGGTGGCCGGCGGCCTGGTGCTTGCGGATCAGGGCGAGCTTGGCCTCGGGGGTCGCCTCGGCCAGGAAATCATCCACGCCCGCCTCGGCGGCGATGGCCGCCGCCGTCAAACGGTTATCGCCGGTGATCATGACCGTTCTGATGCCCATCTGCCGCATCTGGGCAAAGCGTTCCTTCATGCCACCCTTGACGATGTCTTTCAAGTGGATCACTCCCATCGCCCTTTTTCCCTCGGCGACGACCAAGGGCG
>CAYTJV010000182.1:0-12483 GCA_964438165.1 uncultured Planctomycetaceae bacterium
GGACGATATCGACGCGATCTCGATCGCCACGCCCGATCATTGGCACGCCGTCACGGCCATCGCATCCGCCAAGAGCGGCAAGGACATCTACGGCGAGAAGCCGTTCAGCCACGATCTCAAAGAAGGCCGGGCCATGGTCAACGCGGTGAATCAGTACGGCCGGATCTGGCAGACCGGCTCGTGGCAGCGCTCCACCGGCGATTTCCGCTTCGCCTGCGAATTGGTGCGCAACGGGCGGATCGGCAAGGTACACACCGTGGAGGTGGGCCTGCCCACGGGCAGCGCGGGCGGCAACGCCCCGTTCGCCAGCCCGCCGCCCCAGTTGGACTATGACTTCTGGTGCGGGCCCTCGCCTTGGGCTCCGTACTCGGCCGACCGCACCCATTGGAACTGGCGATGGCAGATGGACTACGGCGGCGGGCAGCTCATGGACTGGGTCGGCCACCACGGCGATATCGCCCAGTGGGGCTTGGGCACCGACACGACCGGACCCGTCGAGTTCAATCCCATCCACGCCGACTTCCCCAAGACCGGCATCTGGGATGCCGCCACGCGCTACCGCATCGAATGCACCTACGCCAACGGCGTGAAGCTCATCGTGCAGAATGCCGAAGGCTCGCACCGCATGGGCGCCAAGTGGATCGGCAGCGACGGCTGGGTGTGGGTCGATCGCGGCGGCTTCGACAGCGAGCCCAAGAGCATTATGAAGGACAAGATCCGGCCCGATGAGATCAACCTTTACCATTCGACCAACCACATCGGCAACTTCATCGACTGCACCATCTCACGGCGGCAGACGATCACGCCCGCCGAAGTGGCCCATCGCTCGGCGGGCGTCGGCCACCTCTCGGTGATCGCGATCACGCTGGGCCGCACGATCTGCTGGAACCCGGACACCGAAGAAATCCTCGACGACCCCGCCGACTCCGCCCTGCTGGGCCGGGCGAAGCGGGAGCCGTGGAATATTTTGTGAGGAGTAGGCAGACGGCAGTCGTTTAGCCCGGAGCCAACGGCGACGGGGACGTAGCGTCACACACGCCGTCGCCGTTGGCTCCGGGCTAAACGACTGCTTCGCGTCTGCGGTACGATGACGTTTGTGAAACAAAGCGACCTGATCCTTGGAGCAAACCCCATGAAACTCGGTTTCCGTACCATTCTAACTATGCTGGCCTGCTTGGTCGTGGCAACGGCGGTGTTGCCTCAGCAATCGCTGGCCGATCCCTACGAGGCCCTAGCGAAGTATCAGTTCGGACAGAGCCGGGAGCCGCTCTCGACAATCGAGGCCGAGATCCGCAAGACGTCCACCTCGGGCTATAAGGACATCGAGGGCCGGCTCCTGGCCATCCTGAAATCGCCCGAGACCACCAAGGACGTCAAGCGGTACATCTGCCGGTGGCTTGGAGTGGTAGGCTCCGGGGCGTGCATCCCGGCTGTAGCGGAGCTCTTGACCGACGAGGACCTGTCGCATCCGGCTCGCATGGCCTTGGAGCCGAAGGCCGACCCAGCCGCCGGGGCTGCCCTGCGCGCCGCCCTGCCGAAGGTCAAGGGGAAGCTCCTGGCCGGGCTGATCTCCTCGATCGGCGTGCGGCGCGACGCGGAGGCCATCGGGGCCCTCAGCGGCCTGGCAACCGACAGCGATCCGCTCGTGGCCGGGGCTGCCCTGTCCGCTCTGGGCGAGATCGGCACCGAGCCGGCGGCTAAGGCACTGGACAGCGTCCACGTGCCCGCGACCCTGTCGCGCACGCTGACCCGAGCCAAGATCGCCGCGGCAAACCGCCTGGCGGCTGCCGGCAAAAAGGACCAAGCCCTACGCCTTTATAAGACGTTGGCCCTGGGCGAGCCGGATGCCCTTGGCATTGCCGCGATCAAGGGCATGATTCAAACGTTCGATCGTGAATCCGCTGTCGGGAGCCTTCTGAATCTGCTGCAAGGTCCAGACGAGCGGGAGCATGAAGGGGCCCGGACCGCCGCGATCGCGGCGTATCTCAGTTCCACGGACAAGGCGATGAAATATGCCGTGGCCGAGCGGTTGCCGACGATGAATCCTGTCGGGCAGCTTGCCCTGCTCCGCGCCTTGATCGACGCGCCCGATGTGTGGGCCCGGCCCGCGGTACTCAAGGTGCTGGAATCGGCGAGCGACGTGGAAGTTCGGGTGGCGGCTCTGGAATGCCTGGTCCGCCACGGCGAAGCGGCCGACGTGCCGATGGTCGTGCGTCTGGCCGGTGCGAAGCCCGAGGCCGTCGCGGATACAGCCCGCAAGGTTCTCCAGCGCATGAGCAAGCCGGGCGTGGACGACGCCCTGGCCCGGCTCATCGAGTCGCCCGAAGCCGCCGACCGGGCGGTGGTGCTGGCCGTGCTGGCCAATCGCCGCGCCGAGTCGGCGCTGCCGATCCTGGTGCGGCTGCTGGGCGGGTCCGATGCGGCCATGGCCGCGGAGGCCGCGAAGGCCCTGGGCGTGCTGGGCAAGAGTGATCAGTTGACGGCCTTGGCCAGCGTCCTGATCCACGCCCAAAGTTCCGAGCTGCGCAGTGCGGCCGAAGACGCCGTGAAGGCCATTTGTGCCCGAGCCCCCGACAAGCAGGCAGCCGCCAGGACCCTCTTGGCCGCGATGAACAAGGCCACCGCGCCCACCGCGCGCAGCGCCGTGCTGCGCCTGCTGGTCTACACGCGCGGCGAGGAAGCCTTGAATGCGGTTCGCAAGGCGGTCGAAGACCAGAACGATGAGGTCCGCGAGATGGCCATCCGCACCCTGGTCGCCTGGCCCGAGGCGGCTGCCGCGCCGCATCTCATCGGACTGGCCAAAACAACGCAGAAGCCGGCCCACGCCGTGTTGGCCCTGCGCGACGGCTGCCTGCGATTGGCAAACCTGAAGGAAGTGCCGTTGGCCGAGCGTCTGGGCATCTACCGCGGGGTGCTGGAGGTGGCCAAACGGACGGAGGAGAAGAAGCAGGCGATCGCCGGACTGGCCCAATTGCCTTCCCTGGGCGCCCTCGAACTGCTCCAAGGCTGCATGAAGGATGCATCGCTTTCAAGCGACGCGACCTCGGCCGTCATCCGCTTGGCCAGGCAAATCGGTCCGGTCCACCCCAAGCAGGCCAAGGCCGCGCTGGAAGAAATCAAGTCGCGGGCCGCTAGTGAAGAAGTCAAGAAGGAAGTCGAAGAGGCATTTCAGGCGCTGAAGATTGGAGTGCGGTGATTTATCACCGCTTTTTGAGTGGCCAGGAGAGCCCGCGAGACAAAGAAAGCGGCGATGAATCGCCGCACTCCATAGACCTCGTCGCCAGGGTGAGTACGAAGATGCCCCACCGTCCATTCCAATTCACCGGCCGGATTCGCTCGTTTAAGTATGCGTTGCGCGGCATCGGGATCATGCTCTCGTCGCAGCACAATGCCTGGATCCACGCGCTGGCCACGGTGCTCGTCTGCGGGACGGGGTTGTGGCTCGAAATCTCGGCTTCGCAGTGGTGCTGGATCGTGCTGGCCATCGTGGCCGTGTGGACCGCCGAGGCCCTGAACACGGCCTTCGAGTTCCTCGCCGACGCCGCCTCGCCGGAGTTCCACCCCTTGGTGGAGAAGTCGAAAGACGTTGCCGCCGGCGCGGTGCTCATCTCTGCCGTCGGCGCCGCGGTCATCGCCCTGCTGGTCCTCGGGCCGCCGCTGATGGCAAAGATCGGATGGTGACCGCATAAGGTCGTAGCCAGAGTCGCCAGACTTCGGGCCTCTCGTCGGAAACCGCCCGAATTCTGGCGAATTCGGCTACGGCTTGCATCGCACCTGGGGGCCCTGTTGACGCCTGCACGGGTATCGCTATACTAGGCGGTCAAGTGTTTTCCCCAATCTCTTCAGTTCACACAGGAGGTGAGAACCATGGCCGTCAAGAAAGCCGCAAAGAAGGCCGCTCCGAAGAAGGCCGCCGCCAAGAAGAAGGCGACGGGCAAGGGCTGCTGCCGCACCTGCAAGTAAGCGCCCGCGCAAGAGTCCAAAGTAGTAGGCACACTCCGTGTGCCGTAACCCGCGGACGGCACACGGAGTGTGCCTGCTACGATTATCTCGGCCCGAGCAACTGGCCGATCGCCTTGTTGATGATCGTTTCCGACTGCGGGACGAGCATCGAGGCGGTCGGCTCGTAGCCGCCCTCGGGGTAGGACTTTTCGGTGCAGAGATAGCCCGGGCCGCCGTCGCCGTAGCCCGCGACCGCAACGAAGTGCTTGGGGGCAAGCCTCTGCGCGAGAAGCTGGAACTCCACAAACGGCTCGCCCGGCAAGTGCAACACGCGAACCGGGCCGATCTCCAGCGCGCTCAATTCGATCGGAATGCCGCTCCGCTGATGAAACGCGACGTGGCAGGCGGCCATGACCCGGGCCTTCGCGTCGGCCTTGGCGTCGGACGCAATCCGCAGGTTTTCGGGCAAGCCGAAGCCGCGCTCGGTGCGCGCCGCAAGCGCCAGCGGCACGGTCCGCCAGCCGATGCGATGGGCAGGCGCGAAACGCGTGGCCGCGACGGAGGCTTCCATCGCGGCCAAGAGCCGCCGGGTCAGATCCGCGCGGGCCTTGTCGGAGCCGTCGTTGTACTTGCCGACAGTCACGTTGCCCGAGCAGCCGGTGAAATAGACCTGGAACACGCCCTCCGATTTTTCCAGCTTCTCGCGGGCGAAGCCGACGAAGTCGATGCTCACCGGGCCGTCGGCCAGTCCGGTCTGTGGATGGGTGGCATAGTAGTGGAGACGCACGAGCGGCTTGTCGCCGCGGGCCAAGGTGATCGTCTTGAGCATCGGATCAATCAGCCCTTCCGACGCCCTCTGGAGCTCGGGATCGGTGCAGCCGCTCCAGCGCACGTGGATCTTGCCGTCGGCGAGCATCACCCGGCGGTTGGCCGCCACGCGATCGACCTTTGCCTCACTCGTGCCCACGCGGTCGAACGGCTCCAGCCGCGCCAGCGACTCTCGGACCGCGGCGGCGAGGCGATCGGCCAGGGCTTCGAGCGACTTGCGGTCGGAACACTTCGGCGGCGACGGCTGCTTATCCAACAGGGCCTGGGCGTCGCCGTCGGCGATCGGGGCGGTGTGCTGATGGACGCACTGCACCGCGACCCGCGACGGGTCGGTTCCCGCCGCCTCCGCCACCTTGCGTCGCCAAAGCGCATGCGTGCCGTTGCACAGCTCGCACCAATCGACCGCACAGAGCACGTAGCGCGACGAGCCGTCGTCGAGCACAATGCCCTTGGCCCAGAGCGGATCGACGAGCTTGGTCAGCGGCTGCGCCCAACCGCCGCGGAATCGGCCGTCCAACGGCGGCGTCACGTCGCAGCGGAACGTGGCGACCCGCAGCAAGGCCGGCTTCTCGGCGGCGACGCTTAGCACCGGAAGCCAGCAGGCCACGAATGCCAGGAACCACAAGCACACAGTCCAGCGTTTCACGGTCGAGCCCTTTCGATCAAGTGATAGGACTACTATACACTTCACTCGAACGGCAAACCATCTACCCAGGCGTTATACGCATCGAGTAGAATAGAGAAAAATGCCTCCCTCTCAGTCTCAATCCGACGTGCTCCCCAGCCGCTACGTGGTCGGGATCGACCTGGGCACGACCAATTCGGCGGTCACGTATGTCGATACGGCCGAGGAGCCGTGGCGGGTGGGGACCTTTGCGGTGCCGCAGTTGGTGGCCCCGGGGCAGGTCGAAGCCCGGGAGACGTTGCCCTCGTGCCATTATCAGCCTGCGCCCAAGGAGTTCGCCGCCGGGGCCTTGAAGCTGCCGTGGAGCCGTGAGGATCCGGCCTGGACGGTCGGAGTGTTTGCCCGGGATCACGGGGCGCTGGTGCCGGGGCGGCTCACGGTGTCGGCCAAGTCGTGGCTGTGCCACTCGGGGGTCGATCGCACGGCGCCTCTCTTGCCGTGGCACGGGGCGCCCGACGTGGAGAAACTCTCGCCGGTCGAGGCCAGTGCTCGCTATCTGGCCCACGTGCGCGACGCCTGGGATGCCCGCTTCCCAAACGACCCGCTCGCCGAGCAGGATGTCGTGCTCACCCTTCCGGCCTCGTTCGACGAGGTCGCGCGAGAGCTGACTGTCAAGGCGGCGGCCCGGGCCGGACTGGCCCGCGTGGTCCTCATCGAGGAGCCGCAAGCCGCGTTTTACGCATGGATCGATGCCCACTCGGACGACTGGGAGCGGCGCGTGGCGCCCGGCCAGAAAATCCTCGTCTGCGACGTCGGCGGCGGCACGTCCGATTTCACCCTCATCCGCGTACGCGGCGAGCCAGACGGCCGCGTCCGCTTCCACCGCGTGGCGGTCGGCGAGCACCTGATCCTCGGCGGCGACAATCTCGACCTGGCCCTGGCGCATCACGTCGAGCATCGGCTGGTCGGCGACGGCAAGCTCGAGCCTCGCCAGTGGGCGGTGCTCGTGCGCACGTGTCAGAAGACCAAGGAAACGCTTCTGGGGAACGACGCACCTGAGCGGCTGACGGTCAACGTGGCCGGTGCCGGCTCCAAGCTCCTAGGCGGCGGCATGCGTGTGGAATTGACCCGCGACGAGGTCCGCGGCGTGCTCTTGGACGGTTTTTTTCCTCGCGTAGGACTCGATGAGAAACCGGCCAGCCGGCGATCGGGCTTCCAGGAGTTTGGGCTGCCCTACGCCCCCGATGCGGCCGTCACGCGGTACCTGGCGGCCTTCCTCACCGCGCACCGGCACGTGGCCATGGATGAGACCGCGGCGTTGCCCGACCATGATCCGGCCCGGCCCGACCTGGTGCTCTTCAACGGCGGGCTGTTCGAGTCGCGGGCCCTGCGCGACCGCGTGCTGGAGGTGCTCACAAGCTGGTTCCGCCGCGACGATCTCAAAAAGGGGACAGTCCCCTTCACGTCACAGGGGGACAGTCCCCTTTTTGAGATGATCCCGCTGTGGGAGCCGGTGGTGCTCGGCAACGACCGGCTCGACCTGGCCGTGGCCCGCGGGGCGGCCTACTACGGCATGGTGCGGCGCGGTAAAGGGGTGCGGATCGCCGCCGGATTGGCACGCACGTATTATATCGGCGTCGAAAGCCAGCCGCCGTCGGCCGTGTGCCTAGTGCCGGCGGGCGTGGAGCCGGGCCACGACGTCGATCTCACCTCGCGGAGTTTCGAGCTCCGCGTGTCGGAGCCGGTGGAGTTCCCGCTCTTTGTGTCGAGCACCCGGTTGGTCGATCGCCCGGGCGACGTGTTTGCGATCGACCGCGAGCAGATGACGCCGCTGCCGCCGATCCGCACGGTCTTGAAGACGAGCAAGAAGGGCGAGACGGGCACGATTGCCGTGAACCTCCACGCCCGGCTCACGGAGATCGGCACGCTGGACCTCTGGTGCAGCCAGGTCGACGGCCGCCGCTCTTGGCGGCTCCAGTTCGACGTCCGCTCGACCACCCAGACCGACTTGGCCGCCCACGAATCGGCCGCCGAGCGCGAAGGTTTCCTGGACGAGGCGGTGTGGCAGCGTTGCGCGTCGCTCGTGGGAAACACCTTCGGGCCCGAGGCCAAGGACAAGCCCGAAGGGCTCATCAAGCGATTGGCCCAGGTGGTCGGCTCAAGCCGCAACGAGTGGCCCACGTCGCTCTTGCGGCGGATGTGGGAAGCCCTGATCGAGCTTGAGCCCGGGCGGCGCAAAAGCGCGATCCACGAGGCCCGCTGGCTGAACCTGCTGGGGTTCGCGCTGCGGCCGGGGTACGGGCTCGCCCTGGACGACTGGCGAGTCGCGGAGACCTGGCGGCGCTTGCAGGGCAACCTCGTCCACCCGGCCGCCATGTGCCGGGCAGAATGGTGGATCCTCTGGCGGCGAATCGCCGGAGGGCTCGCCGCGGGCCAGCAGCAGGCCCTGGCCGATCCGCTCTTAGGCCCCTTGCGGGCCCTGCACTACCAGATGACCACCGGCCGCGGGCGCGGCGGCGAGTTCAGCGTCGGCTCCCACGAGACCGCCGAAGTCTGGCGGTTCCTCGGCTCGTTGGAGCTCGTGGCGAGCAGTTCCAAGATCGAGCTGGGCAACATGCTCTTGGACCTCTTGCCGAAGCGCAAAGTCGAGGCCACCCGGCCTGCCATTTTCTGGGCCTTGGGACGTCTGGGGGCCCGGCAGCCGATCTACGGGCCGCTGAACACGGTCGTGCCCGCCGAAACGGCCGCCGCGTGGCTCAAGAAGCTCATGGAGCTCGACGACGGCCATCCCATGGCACTGTTGGCTGCGATGCAGACCGCCCGCCGCACCGGCGACCGCTACCGCGACGTCCCCGAGAAACTCCGCACCCACGTGCTCGACTGGCTCGCCCGCCACGAGGCCCCGGCCCATTTCGCCCAACTCGTGCGCGAGGTCGGCCAACTCGACGTCGAGGAACAGGGCCTCGTGTTCGGCGAAGCGCTCCCCAAGGGCTTGCGAATCACGTAGCGGTCGGAGTTTCCAAAGCCGCATCCGACAGCTACAATAGGATACCAGGTCTGCGGAGGGAAAACGGGATGAGCACGACCGCCAGGTTCACACTCGACATCTTGTTGGTTTTGGCACTTGCAGGCGAGACCATGGCAGCAGCACCGGCGTTGGATGAGAGTGCGGCGAAGGACGACGAGTGGGGCTATCGTCCGGCGACGGACAGCGTGTCGGCGGTGAGTCCGCCGGCGTTTACCTGGCGCCCGCAGAAAGGGATCGTCGCCTGGGAGTTGGAATGCTGCCGAGGGGGCAAGTGTTCCGAGGCGGCGATTGCCTATCGGGCGGATGGGTTTGCATGGAACGTCCACTGTCCGCCCAAGGTCCTGCCGGCCGGCCAGTATACGTGGCGTTACCGCGGCAGCGACAAGTCGGGCGCGAAGACCGCTTGGAGCCAGGCCCGCACGTTCCAGATCGCCGAGGGCGCGGTCTCCATGCCCCTTGCGCCGCGCGAGGAGCTGCTCGGGCGGATCGCGAAGAGCCATCCGCGATTGTTCGTGCGGCCCGAGGACGTGCCGCGGTTGAAGGAGCTTGCCCAAGGGCCGCTGGCCGACAAGCTCAAGAAGCTCCAGGCCGAGTGCCGCAAGCTCGTCGACAGTCCGCCGCCCACGGCCGAACCGCCGAAGTACCCGGAAGGCACGGTACGCCTGAGCGAGGAGTGGCGGAAGATCTGGTGGGGGAACCGCGTGTACACGATCAACGCCCTGGACGGGGCTGCCACGCTCGCCTTCACCCGGCTGCTGACCGGCAACGACGAGTACGGCACGCTCGCCAAACGGATTCTCATGGAGTGCGCGAAGTGGGACCCGCACGGCGCCACCGGCTACCGCTACAACGACGAGGCGGGCATGCCCTATGCCTCGCGGTTTTCCCGCACGTACTCGTTCGTCCACGATCTATTGAGCGATGAGGAGCGGGCACTGTGTCGGAAGGTGATGAAGGCCCGCGGCGACGAGATGTTCAAGCACCTCTGCCCGCGGATCTTCTGGCGCCCCTATGAGAGCCATGCCAACCGGGCGTGGCATTTCCTGGGCGAGGTGGGGGTGGCCTTCCACGGCGAAATCGACGGGGCCGACGACTGGGTCTGGTTCGCCATGAACTACTTCGCCAACGTCTACCCGGTCTGGTGCGATGAGGACGGCGGCTGGCACGAAGGTGTCAGTTATTGGAACAGCTACGTCGAGCGATTCACCTGGTGGGCCGACATCATGCGTTCGGCCATGGGCATGAGCGCCTACGAGAAGCCGTATTTCTCCAAGGCCGGGTACTATGCGATGTATCTCATGCCGCCGCACAAGCGGGGCGGAGGGTTCGGCGACCTGGCCGCCGATCGGCGGGCGGAGCAGAACGTGCCGCTGGTGTCGGCCCTGGCGTCGCAGGCCGGCAACAGCCACTGGCAGTGGTACGTCCAACAGATGGGCGGGCCGGTGGAGAGTGGCGGCTACGTGGGGTTCATCCGCGGCGCGATGCCAAAGGTCGCTGCCAAGCCGCCCGACGATCTGCCCTCCTCGCGCGTTTTTCGCGGCACCGGCCTGGCCTGCCTGAACAGCACGCTCACCGACGCGCGCGAAGGTGTGCAAGTGTCGCTGAAGTCGAGCCCCATGGGCACCCAGTCGCACGGCTACGACGCGAACAACGCCTTCCAACTCGCGGCGTACGGTCAGCCCTTACTGATCTCCAGCGGCCGGCGCGACGTTCACGGCAGCGAGCATCATCGGTTGTGGATGTGGAACACGCGATCGGTGAACAGCATCACGGTCGACGGGCGGGGGCAGACGCCGCACGCGGCCTCGTCGAAGGGGCGGATCGTGGCCTTCCAGACCACGCCGGCAATCGACGTCGTGGTCGGCGAAGCGGCCGACTCTTACCCGCCGTTCGATGACGCCGACCCCGCGGCGGGCGGAATCCTGGAGCGATTCACCCGGGCGATCGTGTTCGTGAAGCCGGAGCTGGTGATCGTCTTCGATCGGCTCGTGGCCCGGCGCGAGGCGAGCTTCGAGTACCGGCTGCACGCCCCGAGTGAGTTTGTCGTCAAGGACCAGCGGAACATCGAGATCAGCGCCGGCGACGCAGCGTGCTCCATCATGTTCCTTGCCCCGGAAAAGCTCAAGCTCACGCAGACCGACCGATGCGAGCCGCAGCCACGCGAGCGGGTCAAGCTCCGCGAGTGGCACCTCACGGCAGCCACGGCAGCCAAATCGAGGTCGGCCGAGTTCGTGGCCCTGCTGCGGCCGCATCGCAGCAGCCAGGACGTTCCGCGCGGGGCCCTCCTCCAGCCAACCGCCGCCGGATACACGCTCCGCGCCACGCTGTCGGACGGCCGCGTCACCATGTTGCTCCCGGCCGGCGACACGGGCGCACGCAGAACGGCAGGCATGCAAGGGCCGGGCACGATCGTCGTCCACCGGCTAGCCGCCGACGGATCAGTTATTCAATCCGTCACGGTGGACGGTCTGAAGACGGACCGCGAGTGAGCCATCGTTTAGCCCGGAGCCAACGGCAACGGCGTTTGATGCGCCGCGGTCGCCGTCGCCGCTGGCTCCGGGCTAAACGATTCGATCAAGCTGCCGGGCGGTAGGATGGCGTCGGCGTGGCCTTCCCGGCGACGTGTGGATAGAATCCAGAAGACTTGATCGTCGTTGGCGTCGTCCGAGACCGGAGGAGGTGTTCTATGATCGGGCTTTCAGGGACCAAAGCGCGCCGCACGTTGGCGCGAGTCCAAGCAGTGGCGATTCTGCTCACCGTGCTGTTCTCGTGCGGGGCGGCAGCGCCGCGCGATGATCCGGACCGCGTGGAAGTGAAGGACAAGACCGCGTTCCTTATGTACCGCGACGGCGCCCGCGAGCAGCGGGACGTCGAGCAGGGGGATCGGTTCGAGGTGCTTCGCCGGCTCGATTCTTATTACGTGGTCAAGGACGGCAACCGCGAGGCGCTGATCTCGATCGCCAGCGTGATCCCGGTCAAGATCCCCAAGCCCGCAGAGAAATGGCAGTACGTGGTAACAACGGCCCAAGCGCCGATTTCCGTGCGGACCGGCAAGCGGGGCACGCCGAGCACCGTCGAGCAAGGGAGAGTCCTTGAGGTCTTGGGAAAGCACCCCTTGGGCTCGACGTACTACATCCTGTTCGACAACGGGCGCACCGCCGAGATCTCCACGAACCTGGTGCGGCCCGCCAAGCCGCAGGAAGCGCCTCCGCCGCCGGCCGCCGGGCAGTTGACCGGGCCGGTCCGGCTGGGATGCGAGATCTCCCTGGACCGCGGCGGGAACGTCTACGTGGGGCTCGTCTACCCCGACTCGCTCGCCGAGCGGCTGGGACTGCAGCCGGAAATGCGGATCCTCAAGGTCAACGGCGAAGCAATCCACTCCGCGGCCGACTATGACCGGGCGAGCGGCCTGCTGGGCGGCAACCTCCGCCTGCTGGTCCAGCGCCGCGGCCTCGACTACCCCGAACTGTTCCAATACCAGGACCCGCGCAACCGCGGCCGGTAATCAAGGGACGACGGAGGGAAAGGCGCGACGCACCGTCAGGGATTGACGACGGCCCCATTGATCCGCCAATTGGCTGCCGAACACCGCGGCCGGCTCCGCGTGGCAGACGATCGAAGCGCCTATCTGCCTCTGGACCCCGGGGCTAGGCAGCGGCATCAAGTCCTCGGCGAAATCCAACGGCTGTTGCGGTCAGCGTAGGGCGGACCGAACGAAGTGAGGCCCGCCGTTTATGAGCGGGTTTGCCGCGAGTCGCTCGGCCCGTCCGCTCTACGACTCGCACTCGGTATGCGCTGAGGGGGCGTGCGCCGCGCGAGTGCCCGGGCAGGGGGCAAACGGCGGCAAATCCGGCCCCGCGGCAAGGGCTTCGTTTGCCGCGGCGGCTGCTCGCTCTTCTTCTTCGATTCGATGGGTTCCATGGCTTGGTCCTCGATCATCGCAGATCCGCGGCGTCATTCAGCGATCTCCGGGAACCCCTTGGGACCCGGGTGCAACATGCTGTTGAGCCACGCATCGCTTAGCTGTCCAAGAGACAACCTTCTGCTCCGCAGAGGCTTT
>CAYTJV010000183.1:0-12477 GCA_964438165.1 uncultured Planctomycetaceae bacterium
TCTGGGCGTGCCACCCGACCGCCGCCCCACCCACTCTTGGGAGACGACGACGCGGCGGTGTTGGGTGAAGACGGCGGCGAGCTTCGCTCAACGGCCGGATCGAAGCTCGCGGAGGTCGTCCGGGCGGTTGTCCAGTCGGGCGAGCAGAAGACCGACGCGGCTTTGTTGACCATCGACTACCCAGTCGACAAGACGATTTTCCCCCCAGAGATCGTTCCGCCTACTCTCCTGTGGCACGAGCCGGCCGACAACGCGGACACGTGGCTGGTGGACGTGGCGTGGAGCGGCCGAGCGGAGCACATTCGCGTTGTCGCGCGGGGCAGTCCGCCTGTGGCGGGCGCGATAGATCCCCAGTGCATCGCCAAGAACAACGAGATCTACCAGCCAACCCCCTACCAAGCCTCGGCCAAGAGTTGGACCGTCAACGAGGAGGCCTGGGGGACGATCAAGCGCAGGTCGCTCCAGACGCCTGCCCGCGTGACCATTTTCGGCTTCCGCGCCAGCGACCCCGGACGAGTCCTTTCTCGAGGCGCGATCTCGCTGACCGCCAGCAAGGATCGGGTCGGGGCGCCCATCTTCTACCGTGACGTGCCGCTGGCGCCGGCGGTGACCCAAAAAGGCGTGATCGCACCTTTGGGCGAGAACGCGGTGGGCCTGATCGGCTGGCGGCTTCGCGACGTGGGCAGGCCCGAGAGCCGGCTGTTGCTGACCAATGTCGCCACGTGCACCAATTGCCACTCTTTTTCCGCGGATGGCAACACTTTGGGTATGGACCTGGATGGCCCCAATGGAGACAAGGGCTCTTACGTGGTTGCCCCGATCAGGCGCGAGATGGTGATCGGAAACGAGGACGTGATCAGTTGGAATTCGTTCCCCGACAAACCCAAGGGACACAAGACGATCGGTTTCTTGTCCCGAATCTCGCCTAACGGGCAATATGTCGTCACCACACTCAACGAAGAGGTGTTCGTCGCCAATTTTTTGGATTACAGGTTCCTCCAGGTCTTCTATCCGACTCGCGGCATTCTCGGCCACTACTCCAGAGCGACCCGCGAGATCAAGGTCCTGCCCGGCGCCGACGACCCGAGCCACGTACACTGCGACCCGGTCTGGACCCCCGACGGCGAGCATCTCATCTTCGCTCGAGCCGCGGCGCGGGACGCCTACTCGAAGGACTTTGTGCTCCCCGAGCGGGCCAACGACCCGACCGAGCCGCAGATCCGGTACGACCTTTACCGAATCCCGTTCCGCGGCGGCCAGGGGGGCAAGCCGGAACCTTTGGCGGGAGCGTCAAACAACGGCATGAGCAACAGCTTTCCCAAGGTCTCGCCGGACGGCAAGTGGGTGGTGTTCGTCCAGTGCCGCAACGGGCAGCTCATGCGTCCCGACAGCACCCTGTGGATCGTCCCGGCCACGGGCGGCACGGCCCGCAAAATGCGCTGCAACACGCGGTTGATGAATTCCTGGCACAGCTTCTCGCCCAACGGACGCTGGATGGTCTTTTCTTCCAAGGCCAACACGCCCTACACGCAAATGTTTCTGACCCACATCGACGAGGATGGAAACGACAGTCCCCCCGTTCTCATCCCGAACTCGACCGCGGCGAACCGGGCCGTCAACCTCCCGGAGTTTGTCAACCGCCCCTACGACGAGCTGGTGAGCATCAAAGTGCGGGCGCTCGAACATCTCCAACACGGTCAGCGGGGGGTGCAACTGGCCAAGCAAGGCAAGCTCGACGAGGCGCTGGCCGAGTTCGAAGCGGCGATCAAGCTCCAGCCCGACTACTGGCAGGGGCACGCCAACGCGGCCACCGTGCTGGTCGACCAAGGAAAGTTCGACGAGGCCATGGCTCGCCTCAAGAGGGTGCTCGAGGCCAACCCTGACCGGTCCCACGCCTACGGAAGCGTGGGGGTGGTTCTGGCGAGGAGAGGTATGGTCAACGAGGCCATGGCTCAGTTTCAGCAAGCCATCAAGCTCGATCCGAACTACACCGAGGCGCACGCCAACCTGGGAAGGCTGTTCGAGCAGCAGGGTCGGCTCCAGGAGGCGACGGCCCATTTCTTCTCGGCGATGAACATCCAACAGGACAACCCGCAGGCCCACTTCGAGCTGGCAGGCGTGTTGTTCCAACGGCAAATGCACGACCTGGCGATCGAGCACTGCCAGAAAGCCCTGGAACTCGACCCTCAATTACTCGATGCCCACCTCGCCCTGGCCAAAGCCCAGGCGGCGCAGGGCAAGTACGCCTCGGCGGTGGCGCAGCTCGAGAAGGCCGTGGCCGTCGAGCCGAACAACCTCCGCCCGGTCAATGACCTCGCTTGGCTTCTGGCGACCTGTCCTCAAGACGCTGTCCGCAACGGCGCCAAAGCGGTCCAATTGGCCGAGCGGGCAAGCAAAGTGACGGAGTATACGAATCCCGTGCTCCTGAGCACGCTGGCCGCCGCTTATGCCGAAGTCGGCAGGTTTCCCGAGGCCATCGACACTGCTCGTAAGGCGACCACTCTGGTTGTCCGTGAAGACAAGACCCTGGCCCAGGGGCTTCGCCAGCAGTTGCAGCTCTACCAAGCCGGCAAGTCGTGCCGTCATTTGGCAGGCAGACCGAAGTGACGAGCACGACGGTGACGGGCAAGCGTCATGCGCCCAACGCCCCCAATTCGGCCCATGGCCGCAACCAAAGAGGATGCCAGACTGGCGAGGGGGCGCCGACCTTGCTCGCACCACTCCAACGCGGCTAGAATAAGGGGGTGCATTAGCTCCTGGAGTAATCGATCATGGCTACGTTGACCGACATTGGAACGCTCATTATGCAGACTCCGGGGATATGCGGCGGGCGCCCCCGTGTTGCAGGGACTGGGGTCTCCGTCCTCCGCATTGCCGGTTGGTACAAGAAGGGCTATAGCCCTGAGGAAATCGCCGATAACTATGGGCACCTGAGCTTGGCGCAGGTCCATGCCGCCTTGACGTACTACCACGCTAACCGCGAACAGATCGACGCCGAATTGGCGGAGGAAGGAGCTGAGTACGACCGCCTTGCGGCCGCAGATCGCTGCCAAGACCGCTGAAGAGATGCGCGACCAGTTGGAGTTCCTGAGCAATTGGTCCAAAGCCCCCTGATGGCCAGCCAACTCCCACCAGCGTTCTTCCTCCTACGACGCCGCAATACGGACCGGGGCCGCCGCGGTTCACGGCGCCGAAGATGTGTCCGGCACCGATAGGAGGCGACGATGGCTGGCCTCCACGGCCCGCTGATGATCGGTCCGCACCCGTTTGGGGTCGCGCGACAGCCAACGGCAGTAGTGAATCAGGTCGACGAGTCGGTCTTCGGGAAGGCTGCTGCACGCGGGATGAGGCGTGCCGGGCATCCCCAGGAAGATCCGCCGGTACATCGAATCCAGTTCGGGACCTCCCTTCAAAGGATCGTGGACCAGATCCCGCGGCGGGCAGGGACGCCCCCGCTCGTCATAGCAGGGCGTATCCCCTGTGCCCGTCCCGTCTTTGCCGTGGCACTTGTGGCACCCCAGCGCGAGATACTGGTCCTTGCCGCGTGCGATGGCCTGCGGGTCGCCCGGGCCGATGGCTGGGACGGAAAGGGCTTTTCCGGGAGTGGTCCGGAACTTGACCGCCTGCTCGATCTCGGCGGCGTCGATCTCCTCGCCTTCGTTTCTGAGTTGGTTTCTGAGTTGCTCTCGAAACCCCTCGCGGTGCAGTCGCAGCACCTCCTGCGCCAGCAGAAGGCGTTGCTCATCGCTCAGTGCATCGTAAGCCCGCATCGACGTGCCCGGGATTCCACGCTGGATGACTGCGACCACGTCGTCCAAGGTGGCGACTCCATTGACGCTGCTCACCAGTCGGAAACTCTCGGTGCGAAAATCGCGAGGTTTGGGGAACAGGTGCCGCGCGCCGCGACCGTTGCCGTCGCCGTTGTTGCCGTGGCAACCGCTGCAGTGCTGGGCGTACAAGTCGGAGGCCGACGTGGCCAGGCGGTCTTCATCGAGCGGCTCCGAGGCGGGCAGGCCCGCGCTGGTCGCAGACAAACGCCGTAACTCGTCGGCGGCTTTCGGGTCGGGAAGGCCGGTGGCCAACCTGAGCTGTAACTCCTCGGTTCTCGCCCAGTTGGCGTGCTCGCGGTCAAGCCGGGCGAAAAGGCGCTCGGCAATCGTTGTCTTCCCTTCGATTGCAGACGCGGTTGCCGCGGCCCGCAACGCATCGACGTCGCTCGTCCGGTTGAGATCCACCTGCCTGAGCCAATTCTGCGATTCCTTGTAGTTGCCAGACTCCAGCTCGATTTGGCCCATCTCGGCAGCCGTGCCGGCGGGAGATTCCAGCCCCGGCCGCAACCGATTCAACGCCGACCTAGCCTGTTCGAGGCCCCCCAGACTTCGCAGCATTCTGACGACGCCCAGCTTGGCTGGGTCGTTTGCGGGGGCGTCAGCCGCCAGGGTGGCGTACTCCGGCAGCGCCTCGGCGAGCCGATCGTCTTCTTCGAGCAGATCGGCGAGAGCCTGGCGGGCCAACTCGTGGCGAGGCTCGATGGCCAGCGCGCTGTTGAATTCCGTCTCAGCCCGATTGCGGCACTCGATTCGTCGCGTCAAGTCGCCGGCGCGGTCGCCCAACCACAGCCAGTAAACGGCTCGCATGTACGCGACGTGCGCGCTGTTGGGACGGTCTGCCGCCCAGGCCTTGAGCACCATTTCCGCACGTGACGCGTCTTGCCGGGCGAGGTAGCCGTGCACGAGCGCCCCACAGGCGTCGTGCGGCGACACGCCCGCTTCCAGCAACGCGGTCAGCTCATCCTGTTGATCGTTCATCTCACCCGCCTGGATGAGACCCAGTCGCCTCTCCTGCTCGAGCAGTTCGGTCGGGGCCCCGTTGCGCTTGGCCGATTCCAGTGCTGCGTTCCAGGCGTCTTGCTGGTATCGCCGACGAAGACAGGTCGCCCGCATCAGGTCGGTTCTGCCGTCCGACGGATCAAACCAGGCCGACCAGGCCAGCCACTGCTGCGCCGTGCTGAGGGCGCCGACGGCCATCTGCTGCGCGGCCTTCTGCCAGGTCCACCATGCCAGCATGCTCCGACCAAAAACGGCCACTCCTACGATCAGGAGGGCTGCGGCGCCGATGATCACGAGGCGCCTGGGCCAGGAACGAAACGAACGATTCGCGCTGGCCTCGGGAGCTCCCGGCGACGTCACGGTGTTTTCCACAAGGTTCCTCCGAGGGTGGCCTACGGCCAATAATTATAGTCTTGCGCCGGCTCCAGCGCAACTCGCCGAGTGAGGCGGGGTCCCGCTGCGGGAAAAGAGCTTGCGGAATACGCACCGGGCGCTACCATGGTACTAATTCCAATCAAGTGACGGTTCAACCTGAGGCAAAGCAACAAATGGGCAACGCGCCAACCCACCGATCGGTCCGCCCCGGAAGATGGATGGTTGCCGGACTCGGGGTCTGTGCGGCGATCGGTCTTGTCGCGTGGCAAGTCTTCCGCAGGGACCCCAACGCGCGCGAGTACCTCGACTTCCTGGATGATGATTCGGCACGCACGACGCTTGACGACCAGGCGGAGTCGCGAATCGTGGCCTTTTGCAGCGATTGTCACGCCTTGCCTTTGGCCGAGAATTTTCCTCGCGACCGGTGGCACCGCGAGGTGCAGCGGGGATACGAGTTCTACGCCCGCTCGGGGCGCAACGATCTCGATCCGCCGCCCATACACCAGACCATCGCCTACTACCGATCTCGTGCTCCGGAACACATCGTGTTTCCCACGCCCGTCGAAGCCGAAACCAAATTGGCGGTCAAGTTCGATGTCCAAAGGCTGACTCTGGACGAAAGCGCCGGCGTCGTGCCCGAGATCGCCTACTTACGCTGGGCCCGGCTGGATCCCCAGGCCGCCTCGCTGCTGCTGTGCGACATGCGGTTCGGCTACGTCGCGACAGCCGACCTGCGAGCGCCGAAGCCGCAACCCAAGATCCTCGCGCGGCTGGGCAACCCTTGCCACGTCGAGCCCTGCGATCTCGACGGAGATCATTTGGTCGATCTCGTGGTGGCCGACCTGGGCAGCTTTCGCCCCACCGACCACAACCGAGGTCGAGTCGTCTGGCTGCGGCGCCGGCAAGCGGGAGGTCCGTGGGAAGAAATCGTCCTCGCCGATGGCCTGGGACGCGTGGCCGACGCGCGGCCCGCGGACTTCGACGGCGACGGCGATCTCGACCTGATCGTGGCCGAATTCGGACACTACCAGACGGGCAAGATCCTCCTGCTGCGAAACGTGGCGCCGGCCGGGGAACGTCCCCGCTTCAAGTCCGAGACGATCGACGGCCGCCCGGGCACGATCCACGTACCGGTTCATGATCTTAACGGCGACGGACTTCCCGATTTCGTGGCCCTGGTCAGCCAGGAATGGGAGCACGTTGAGGCGTTCGTCAATCTCGGAAAAGGGCGATTTCACCTCCAGAATCTCTGGGCCGGGCCCGATCTGAACTTCGGATCCAGCGGCATTGAGCTGGTCGATTTGGATCACGACGGCGACATGGACGTCTTGTACACCAACGGCGACGCCTGGGACAACTGGTACGTCAATCCGTCGCACGGCGTTCAATGGCTCGAGAATCTCGGCGACCTCAAGTTCGCTTACCATCGGCTGACCGACTTGCCGGGCGCTTACCGTGCACTGGCGGGCGACGTCGATCTTGATGGCGATCTGGACATCGTCGCCGTGGCCTGGCTTCCCCCCATGGCGAAGCCCGCCAGCCTCATGGCCACAACGCCGGTTTCGATCATCTGCCTCGAGCAGACCGCGCCCGGGGTGTTTGTCCGCCACACGCTGGAGACCGGGGCCCCCTACTATTCCACGCTTGAAGTCGGCGACTTCGACGGCGACGGCGATCTGGACTTCGCCGTGGGCCCCGGCCCGCTGGTGGCCAACGCCCTGCAAAGCCGGCAATGGCTTTCGGTCTGGCGGAATCAGGCGGTTTTAGGAAGGCGAACAGGTGGCTGAGAGCGGATCGTGCCCAAGCCCGTCCTGCACCAACGCGGTAGGTCCCTAAGTTCTCGGTGGGCAACGAGTCATTCTCCAGCCTGCCTCAGGATCGCGTCGCGCAAGCCAGAGGATACAAAGAAGTTGAGTTTCGCCGAACAACTCCCTCAGCCAATCCAAATGCCCCAGGTGTGCTAGGGCGCGTACGGGTGACGTATCGCTGACAACGACGGGCATGGCTGGCATCAGGATCGCAGTTGTTCGAGCGTCTCAACCTCTTGCCGCCAATAGCGTTCGTCGATTCGAACCAGTGGCAGACCGCGCTCCAAGAGCGCCGACTCGAGTTCCACCCGGGGCACCCCGGCCCATCGGGTAGCCTGCGGCATCGTCAGCTTGCCGGCGTCATGCAGGCGGCAGGCGATTTCCAGGAGCGCCTCCCGCTCCGACAGACCGGCCTCGACCAGCAATTCATTCGGAATGAGAATCGGCATCGAATTCCTCCTCCGCGTAACCCTCATTCATTAACGGGATCTTCATAGAGCCAGCTCGACGACCTCGCGGTCGGCGGTCTCCTGGAGTTCGGCCGATTCGGGCTCCAGATAGAGCGCAATCGCTTCCCGGATGTTGGCTAGCGCTTCTTCTCGCGTCTTGCCCTGAGACCAGCAGCTCTTCAAGGACGGACAGTGCGCGACGACGTAGCCGTTTTCTCCCTGCTCAAGAACCACTTTCATTTTCATGCTTCAACCCTCACGCATGACGGCGGCCCAAACCGCGAACCGGCCGACGACGAGCGATCTTCGCACCCCGGATACTTCACCGTCCTATCGGTTGATTCTAAACGCCCGCTTTGCAGCTAGCAAGGGCACGCCTCAATCCTCGACCCGCAGCTTGATCTCGTCCGAGTTGGCCTTCAATTCCGGCGCGTACATGGCCCAGGCCTTGGTGGGCAGGGCGCTGAACTTGCCGGGGGTCTCGGCGCGCATGCGGTAGGCCACGCTGTGCTTGCCGCGGGCCAGCCGGGTGACGAAGAACACCACGCGGTTGTCACGGAACTCCATGTACGCTCCCAGGGCGTTGCCGTTGTAGCCGCTGCGCAGGTCGACCGGCTCGAAGCCGGCGGGCTTCATGTCCTCGAACACCAGGTACTCGTAGTCGTTCTTGCTGGCGATCTCTAGTTCGATTTCCACCAGCTCACCGCTCTTGAGCATGGCGAGGTTGGGCAGCTCTTCGCGCTCGTACTTCTCGACCTTCTGGTCGACCGCCTGCCCGCGCGAGCCGGCTACCTTCGCGGTCTTGTCGGCCTTCTTGAGGCGGTAGTACTTGCGCTCGACCTTGACTTCCAGACCGGCTTTGGCGATCGAGTCCTCGAGAGTGAAGTTGGTCAGGTAGCCGTTGAAATAGAGCGGGCCGCGGCCTTTGCGCTTCAGCTCCACGCTGTGCCGCCCGTCCTTGACGGCCTCGCCTTCGAGCACGAACTTGTTGTCGAAGCTGAAAAGCGTGGCGGGCGTTACCTCGACCGCCTTCTGAAGCTGGCCGTCGAGCCAGACCTCGACCGTCATCTCGGGCTTCTCTTCGCCGCTGGCGCGGAGGAAGTCGGCCATGGCTTCGATGCAGACCGCCGTATCGCGCGTTGAGTTCCAGTAGGCGGCGTGCTTGCGGTTGTTCAGGAGGTACTTGACCAGTCGCGCGGCCAGCTCGCCCTTGGGATCGGTCTTCGCCAGGAGTTTGAGATAATAGGCCTCGGCCTCGATCTCGCTGCCGTACCAACTCCACCAGTAGTTGTTCTCGGGAAGATTGAGCCAGGCGGTTTGGTTCTCATCGTCCTGCACGACGTACTGGCCGATGTTCTGGAGGATCATGGCGAGCTTCTCCTTGTCGCCCAGCTTTTCGACGGCCAGTCCGTACATAGCCAGACCGTAAACGGCGAGCTTGGTGCGGTCGCGATAGAGGAACTCGTGCATCTCGGCGTTCTTCCGGCCCGCGTCGACAAGGACCATGTAAACGAAGGCATCCAGGTTGTCGGCGTGCTCCTTCCACGGCGTCACCTTCGGATCCTTGAGGGCATTGTGGATCTTCTGCACCTCGCCTTCCTGGTAGCGTTTGAGCCACTCGACGCCGCGCTCGATCATGCCGGGCACCAGCGCCACATCGTTGCGCTGGGCGATTTGCAGGCCGTGGACCACGTAAGCCGTGGTGTGGGGCATCGAATGCTCGCCGTAGCCGGAGAACCAGCCCCAGCCGCCGTCGGAAAGCTGCATCTCGGTCAGCCGCTTCACCCCGTCCTTGACCATGCGATCGACTTCCTGCCGGTCGAACACGGGGTTGCGGTCCATCCGTTTCCACTGCTTGGCCCGCTGGGCGTCGTCGCCGATTTCCTGGGCGTTGAGGTTCGTGCGTTTTTTCTGGATCTCATCGAGGTTCAGGCCCATGTCGAGGAGCACTTTCTGTGTGACCACCGTGGGCAGGAAGCGGCTGAGGGTCTGCTCGGTGCAGCCATAGGGGTAATCGACCAGATAGGGGAGCGCATCGACCATCGCCCCGGCCAGCGTGGGCGAGTAGCGGACTTCGAGCCGGGTCTGCTTGGGCCGCCGCTGGGCCGGGACGTCGAACGACATCTTGCCGCCCGCCTGGTTCGGCCGGACCACGCCGGAGCGGGCCTCCATCTTCAGCATCCCATGCACATAGCAGGGAAATTTCTGCTCCATGGCGTCCGATTCTTCGTCGGTCAGGGCCTTCATGCGAACGACCGCTTCGCCCTCGTCGAGAACCTTCACGCGCCAATCGACGCGGGCCTCATGGTTGGGCGCGATTTGCGTGGTGCGGACCAGCTCGTCCATCGGCTCCAGCACCTTCCCTTCCAACTCCAGCGCGACGCGGACGCTCTTGGCGGTCTTCAGATAATTGTGGACGTTGGCCGACAGGACCACTTCGTCCTTCTGCACGAAGAACCGCGGGGCCTGGAGGCGGATGATGAGGTCCTTGCGCGTGACCACGTCGGTCTGGCCCTCGCCGACCTTGGTGCCGTGGCCCAGGCCCCAGACCTTGATCCGCCAGGTGGTCAGGTTCTCGGGCATGTTGAGCGACACTTGGGTTGTGCCGTCCTTGGCGGTTTCCAGGGCGCCGACCCAAAGGGCCGTATCGGCGAACTCCTTGCGGATGGTCGGCTGGACCAGGGCGGGGGCGCCGGGCCCGGCCGCTTTGTCGGCCATGCCATTGGCCTTCCTCTCCACGGACATTGCGTCCAGGGCAACTGCGCCGGCCATTGGGGCGGAAGGAACGGGCATACCTTCTGCCTCCATCGCCGGCATCGCCCGAGCCGATTCCGCACGGCCCAGTGCCAGGGAGCTCCGCTGCCTCATCATGCCACGGCCGCCGCCCATGCCCGGCGCCATCCCCTTCTCACCGCCGGCCGCCACTTCATCGACCCCGGTGGCGCCAAACACGCCGATATTCCCCATCCCGACCGTGTTGGGCGGAATGAGGTTCCCGGAGCCGCGATCCAGGCTGCTCTCGGTCTGGGGATGATGGTGGCGGCGCCACTTCCAGAAAAATGCCTTGATCTCCGGCACGTTCGAGCCGCCCGAGATGTATTCGACCGACTTGTCGTAAATGGCCACCACGGTCGATCCGACGAACGGGTTGCCGTGGAAATCGGTCAACTTGAGTTTGACCTGGGCCTTCTGACCGGGCCGGTAAGTCTCCGACGACGGCGTGACCTCCACCGACAAGACGCGTTTCTCCGGCGGCACGACGATTTCCTTGGTCTCGGTGTGGACCTTGCCGTCGGCGATGCAGAGGGCCTCGATGAAGAAGTTGGGCATGTCGCGCTTGACCACGGCGATCTCCTCGACCGTGCTCTTGCCGTCGAGCCGGATGACCTTGGGCGCGAGATACACGCCGTTGGAAGGCCGCAGGAACAGGAGCACTGTCCCGCCCGTGCGGTCGGTGTTGATCAAGAGCTTCACCTTTTCGCCCGGCTGATACTCGCGCTTGTCCGGAACGAGCTCCACGTGGTTGAAGCGGAAACCGGCGCCGTCGAAACCGGTGCCGACGACGGTGAACACGTAGCCTCCCTCGATCACGTGCTCCCTGGCGTCGGTGAGCGTGTAGGAGATGCGGTACTGCCCGGGCTGGGCGGCCGTGAGCTGGGCCTGGGCAAACCCTTCTTCGTTCGTCGCGAGTTCCTGGGCGTGGACCGGTTTTTCAACCGGCTTGCCGTCCTGATACGAGATGGCCAGCAAGGTCAGTTTGCCGGGGCCTTGGACCGGCTTGCCGTCGAGGGTCCGCGCCGAGAAATGGGCGCGGATCGTGTCGCCGGCGCGGTAGTAGCCACGGTCGACCCAGGCATGCACCTTAAACGGCTTGCGGGCCACCAATACATTGCCCGAGCCGACAATCGTGCGCCGCGACTGGTCGACCACCTCGGCGGTGATCGAGTACTGATGGTCCTGATCGGGATGGAGGGCCTTGGCCACGCTGGTGTCGATCTCGACCTTGACCGTGCCGTCGGGCCCGATCTCCACTTCGCGGTCGGCCACGACCTCCGGGGGCTGCGAGGCCCGGGGCCACCAGAACGGCCACGGGCGGGCACAGCCCCACTGGCGCCAGCCGGGATACCAGTCGTAATCGTAGGCGAACCACCAGTAGCCCGGCTCGTAGAGCCAGTCCCACGACGCCAGCGGATACCATCGCTCGGTGTGCGTGGTCCGCATGACCTTGTATTTCACCTTGGCCTTGGTGACCGGCGAGCCGAAATAGTATTTGGCCTTGATCGTGGCCGTGATCTTCTCGCCGAGCATGACAGGCTCCTTGGGCGCGTCGACCGAGACCTCGAACTCGGGCTTCTTGTACTCCTCGACGCGGAAGTTGCTGCCGCCGTGATTGACGACAAAAAGCCCGTACGCCCCCAACGTCGCATCGGCCGGAAGCTCGAACTGGCCCTCGATGCCGCCGTAAGCGTCGGCGGTCAACTGCTTCTGGAAGACCTTCTCGCCCTTCGGGTTGTGGATCTCGACGGGAAATTGCCGCTGGGCGAAGTCGGAAGTGTCGTCCTGGTCGTACTTGGCGTGCCGGACCCAGAACTTGAAATGGACGCTCTGGCCCGGCCGGTAGACCGGCCGGTCAGTGATCGCGAACACTTTCACGGCGTTGTACTCCGCGTCGTGGATCCGGCCGTACCAGACGCCCGTGAACCCCAGGTAGGCGAAGCGGCCCTCGGGCGGGCGCGCGGTGACGATCCACTGGTAATCCTGCGGCTGATCCTGCGGCGGCATGATCACCTGGCCGTCGGCGTCGCTGTGCTCGGCGAACTGTTTCGTGAAGATCTCGAACCGCCGGTTGTCGCGCTGCTCGACGCGGTAGCCGAAGAACTCCACGTTCGCTCGGGCGATCGGCTTGCCGCTGACCGCCTCGGCCACGAAGTACAGCACCTTGCCGTCCAGCGGCCTCTTGGCGCACCCCCGATCCGGCCGCCAAGGGAAAGGGTCAACCGCTGGTGAAGAAGTACG
>CAYTJV010000184.1:0-12471 GCA_964438165.1 uncultured Planctomycetaceae bacterium
CAGGGCCACTCCCCACGAGGGCAGGGCGCTGTCGGTGATCCGCGTGGGGACGCGCACGGGCGCGCGGCGTCCCGGTCCTCTGGGCACTAGAGTGTGGACGCGTTGGTCATCCGACCCGCGGTTCAGGTTCTCTTCGCACGCGCGCGAAGCCTTCTATCAGGAGGTACGCGCCTGGGTGTATCCCCACGCGCGGATCTTTCAGCACGGTGTGCATATCCACGTGCGCAATGCCACCCGCGAACACCTCCAGATCCTCGACGCCACGCTGGCGCACGTTCCCCCGCCCCATCTGGAGGCCGTGGCGCGGGCCAAGCCCGAGGGGATCGGGTTGACGGACTTTGTCGGGCAGCTCGGGAATCCCAACTTCACGGGCGGGCTGAATGCGGGCAGAGACTTCGACTACACGCCCTGGGACGACCGACGCGCCATCCTGATCACCTATGGCACCGTCTTTAGCGCGACGGACCTCGGAGTGTGCATCGGGGTCTTCCACGAGCTCGGGCACGTGATGACCGGGCACGGGCTCTCGATCAGCGGCGTCGATGGGGAACTCTGGGAATCTATCCGGACGATCCGGGTCTCGACCAATTCCGGCGAGCTGGAGTCCCTCTGCGACGCCTACATGTTCATGCTGGCCGCCGGGTCCAGCACCCGCCGGGTGCGCAGCCGAGGGCGCAACGAAGGCAACATCCTCTCCAGCGCACGCATGCGACGCGCCCTGCTGGCCTCGCGGGCCTTCGCCAGGCTGCCGGAGGAATGGCAGGCGCGGTATCGATAGGCGCGCGCTTCCCCGTCAGTCCGCGCCTTTTTTACCACGGAGGACACGGAGAGCACGGAGGAGGTATCAATAGGCGCGCACTTCCCCGTCAGTCCGCGCTGGTCGCGGTTGCCTTCACCCACGCGAGGATGTCCGCCTTGGCTTGTACCCACGTGACGCCGGTGTGCATCTTGGGCATGGGGTCGGGATCGGCGTCTTCAAAGTAGCAGAGGCTGTAGAGGACGCGCGAGATGTCCTCGATGGCAAATTTCCGGCGAAACAGTTCGAGCATATCCGCGAGCGACAATCCGTGTTTGCCCAACGCGTGGATGTCGAGGAAGTCCTTTTTCACGCCTCGTTGATCGACGGCCAGAAGCTTCATGGCGGCCAGGTCTTCGAGCGAGGCGATAAGGCAGCCGAGGTCCGGCCGATCGATGAGGGGCACCAGCAGGGGGTGGCGATACTCGAAGAAGCTAACGCGCACGCCGTGGACGTCGCCGTGCAGTGTTCTCCGCTGCACGGATCCGACCTGGAGCTCGAGGCCGCGGTCTTGAAGGTCCTTGGCCAGCTCCAAGGGATTGTCGATTCGCTCGCCGGTGAGCCAATCCAGGTCCACGGACTGCCGATGTCCGAGATGGATGCCCAGGGCAACGCCACCGCCCAGGTAGAATCCGCGCTGGGCAGCGCTGCTTCCGATTTGGCGCAACACCGCTTGCTGCTCCGGCGTGAGCACTTCGGCGTGAGGATTCAATGTCGGCTCCCCTCCCAGATTTTCCGCCCTGGGGACGCCAACCAGGTGTCGACGAGGCCTGGCGCGAGGTCCAGGACCAACTCCCAGAACCGCAGTTGCGGCGAACTCAGCGAGCGCCCTTGATGCTGTTGGATCCACTGGCGCAAGGCGGAATCGCCGAGTCTCGCGCGGAGCCAGCAAACCGCATCCCAAGTGCCCGCGGACAAGACGCGGCGAACCACGAAATCGCGGTGTTCCTCCCAAGTCAACTGGTCGAAATCGCAGTCCCAGAACCACCGGCGGAGCATTTCCGGCAACGCGTCGGGAGTCGGTGGTGGGGACGTAGGAGAAGCCATCGCTCGCGGTTCATTCGAGTGCGCAGGAACACAAGGCGTATCGCTGTATTGTAGCTAGCCGGCCGGGCCAGGGGAATCACGAAAGCCCGAAGGGACGAAAGCCCGAAAAACACCGCGAATGATGGATGCTCACCCAAATCATCCTCTACTCGCTCTTTCGGGTTTTCGGGTTTTCGTTCTTTCGTGATTCGTTTGTTCCTCGTTCACGGCTGTACCGGCAATACGGCGGCCCCGGTATCGTTGAATCCGGGGACGAAGTTGAAATGGCAGGTGTCGGCCCAGCGCTGGTCGCTGGCCTCGATCGCCGCCATATCGCCGATTCTTTGCAGCGATCTCCAATCGCTTCCCGCGCGGGAGGCGCCCAGCTTCGGCACCACCGCTCCCGCCTGGTTCACTTTGGCGTCCTCCTGGTTCCAATCCAGGCCGGAGGCCAGGCTGAGAGTCAAATGGGGGTTGGGGCGTATGCCGGTGCCGCTGGTCTTCACGCGGACCAGCAGGTTGCCGCGCACATAGAACAAGTGCCGCCCACCGGGCAGAATGCCCTGCTCCGTGTTTCGCCGCAGCGCGAAGCCGTAGTCGCGGCGGAGGTGGTCGTGAAGCTCCACGACCGACGTGAAGCGGACGTTTCGGTTGCCGTCGAGCAGGTCCAGCAGCAGTCGCTGGCTGAGTGCCTGTTCGCCCCCGGCGGAGAGCGAATCCAACAGTTCCAGACCGCGCGGGATGTCGGGCATGGGATGATCTCCTTGACATTTCCATCGATGCAACCGGGTGACTTCCTATTCTATTATCCGGGGACAAGGCCAGCGCGTTTCGCAAAAAATCCCGTCTGGACTCAACTTGGCGAGCATGGGTACACTACGCGCTGGTTGCGTGTCTAGCGTTTCGGACTCACTTCACAATGCGCAGTTAGCGCAGTCCGGGCAATCTTTCGGGGTATCGCGAGATTCAGGAGGATAACGCGATGGGTTCCACGCTACGTCGGCCGATAGGAGCGGGCTGGGTCGGGTCCGCCCTTTGGATGATCCTGACACTGACTGCGGCGATGGCCGACGAGCCTGCCGCCTCGCCGGGCAACGACGCCCCGCAACCCAGTGCTGCGGCGCCGGCAGCCCCGGCAGCCGCATCGTCCACATCGGAAGGCGAGAAGCGCGGGCCTACGCTGGCACCACCGAAGAAAGAAGCATCCAAAGAATCCTCTAAGGAAGCGTCCAAGGGTACGCCGCCTCGCAGCGAGGCCGGCGCCGACAAGCCTACGAGCGGGCCCAACGGTCCGGCCGGTACGCCGGCGCCGACAGCCGCTCCCGATCCCCTGCCCGGCAACTCGGGCGATGCGGCTGCCGCGAAAGCCGCGGACTCGAAGAGCACCCTCCACGTCGTCCCGGAAGCCCCGGCCAGCGACCCCGCCGCGGCGAGTCCACTCGCCGCCGGCGTACCGCCCGACGGAAAGTCGCTGCAACCGATTCCCGAGGAATCGGCCTCGGGCACGGCCGAGATCGAGACCGCGAGCTTCAACCGCGTGACGCCCGGCGCGAGCACGCTGGAGGACGTCAAGAAACACTGGGGCGTTGCCAAGGAGATCCGCAAGCACCAGGGGGCGATGATCTACCTTTATGCCGTCGATCCCTTCGATCACGTGGAGGTGATGTTCTACGAGGGGAAACTCACGTCGATCATCATTCGCCTCAACGGCACGTTCCCCGCCGACGCCGTGGCCAAGCAATTGGCGCTTTCCAAGATCCGGCCCGTGTTCGTGTCCAACGAGGTGGGCGAGATCCTTGGGCAGTCGTATCCGGAGCGCGGGGTGCTGTTCTCGTTCACTTCCAGCCCGACGCCAGGCAAGCCGACGATGAAAGTGGCCCAGATCATTCTCGAGCCGGTCACGGCGGAGCCGTTTGTGCTTCGAGCGGAAACGGATTTGGATAGTCAGACGGAGTCGAGCTTCAAAGACCTCGAAGCCGCCATCAAGCTGGCGCCGCAGAACGGCCGTGCCCGCTGGCTCCAAGCCCGCGCCTTGGTGCTCTTGGGCGACGTACACAAGGCCTTGCCGGCGATCGAGGAAGCGGTCCGCCTGGAGCCCAACAACGGCCAGTACCACCTGACGCAGGCGCAGATCCTCGGCCAGATGGGGCGATTCCGAGAGGCGGCCGAGGGGGCGGAGAAGGCGGCCGCGCTGAGCGACCAGCGGCCTCACGTGAAGGTCCGCGCGCTGTGCTTGCTCGGCGATCTAGCCAGCAGCGGACCTCAGCCCGACTACAAGCGGGCGATGCAGCACCATAGTCAGGCCGTCAAGATGGCCGAGACGCTCGTCGGCGATCCGCACCCGGCGATCCGGCAGCCGGCCAAGGAGGTGCTCGTCGACGCCCATCTCGGCGCCGCTCAGGACATCGCCTGGGGAAACTGGAACAACAAGGAGATCGCGGTGGCGGCGTGGTTGAAGCGGGCGTCGGAGTTCGCCGACGACCTGATCCAAAACGACGGCGGCGCCGGCGAGATCCGTTTCCGCGTGGCCAGCCGGGCCCTGGCCGCCTGCGTGGGATTGCAAGGCAAACTGGATCCCACCTCCTGGGCCGAGCAGGCGACTGGGGTCGGGCAGGAGTTGATCAAGGGGGCGGCCTCGCCCTCGCAGAGGCAGGAGTTCCAGCGGGAAGTCGGGCTGGCCCTGTACGACGCGGTCCAGGTCTTCCAGATGCGCAACGAGCGCGACGCCGCCGAAAAATACGGCAAACTAGCGACCGAATTCCTCAAGGCCACCAGCCCCTCCAAGGACCGCCCGGCCGACCTCTACTTGCTGGGCCGGCTGTACTTCCGCATGGGCGCGATCCGCGCCAGCCGGGAGTCGAATCATCGCGGAGCCGTGGAGTGGTTCGACAAGGCGGTGGCAGCGCTCCAGGATGCCGCCTCCCATGTGTCGTCGGCGGAGCGCGGCCGGCTCGGCGAAACGTTCGTCAGCATGGGCGTGTCGTATTGGGAGACCGGGCAGCGCGACAAAGCGGTCCAGATCTCGCAGCAAGGCGTGGAAATGATGGAAAAGGCGGTCCAAGAGGGATCGCTCGCCAAGACGGCCCTCGACGTCGCCTACAACAACCTGGCCACCATGCACCGCCAACAGGGCCAGGACGACAAGGCCAAACAGTACGCCGAAAAGGTCAGCAGCAAGCCCGACACGGTGCAACGGTGAGGGGTCAGGGGTCAGGGGTTAGGGGGCAGGGGTTAGGGGTTAGGGATGGAACGAGGCTGTCCGGTAGGGGATCAAGAGGCTAGACTTCATTTACTGCCAACGTCTGTTTCATCCCTACCCCCTAACCCCTGACCCCTAACCCCTCTTCCCATGCTGTTTCGCCTTTTCCTTCTGTTCACGCTCCTTCCGCTGGTTGAGCTCGTGCTGTTGGTGTGGCTCACCCGGCAGACCAGTTGGGTCGTCACGCTGCTGGCGATCCTCGCGCCGGGAGTCCTTGGGGCGTGGTTGGTGCGACGGGAAGGACGGCGCTGCCTGCGATTGGTGCACGACCAGACCGCCCGCGGCCAGGTGCCCGCCGGAGAACTGCTGGATGGTCTGCTGATCGTCATTGCCGGAGTGCTGCTCATCTCTCCCGGCATGCTCACCGATTTGGCCGGCCTGATCCTCTTGATACCGCCCGTGCGACGCTTCGTGCGCGGCCGCCTCACGCAAAGATTCCGTGCCCGCATGATCAGGATCGTGTCGGCGATCAGTCCCTCGGCCGACGCCGAGGACGAATTCCGCGACGGCGCCGTCATCGACACGGAATCAAAACCTCCGCAGCCCTGACACGTGGCTCGGTCTTTGGCGAGACCGAGGTTCCGCGTCACGGAGTGACGCGGCCACGTGGCGATATCCGTAATCGTTCGAGGGAGTGGGATATCTGCCGGGAAGCGGTATAATATTGGGAGGTCGCTTACGGCGTCGTCCGTGCCCCGTCCTAAGGAGAGGGGGTAATGCGCCCATCCTAGGTTGGTCTGCAGGACGCTGGGCCACAATCGTTGATGATCCTCTGGGAGGCTATGAGATGACCATCGAACAGCTTCGCAACATGCATCGTGCCCAACCATTTCGCCCGTTCACGATCCATGTAGCGGACGGGAAGAAACTGTTGGTTCCTCATCCCGACTTTCTCTCTCACTCGCCAACCGGCCGCACGATCATCGTTCATCATCTGGACGATTCCTTCAGCATCATCGACCTGCTGCTGGTAACGGAGTTGGAAGTGCATTCGACCCCGCAGGGCCAGACGCGGACGCCCTGAGAACGTCATGAGCATCGCAAGCACATTGAATCGCTCGACCGTCACGTTTCCGCTCCAGCCGTACAAATCGCTGGAGAACGAGGAGCTGACCGCGCGGATCCAGAAGGTCCGCAGCGCGATGGGCAAACGGCTCTTGATCCTGGGGCATCACTATCAGCAGGACGAGGTGATCGCGCTCTCGGATTTGCGGGGCGACAGCTACCGGCTGAGCGAATTGGCCGCGGCCAACAAGGAATGCCGGGCGATCGTCTTCTGCGGCGTACACTTCATGGCCGAAACGGCCGATATCCTGGCCAATCGGCCCGAGCGGCTGGCCGAGCGCAGCGGTCAGCGCGTGCCCGTCACCCTGCCCGACCTGGCGGCCGGCTGCTCCATGGCCGACATGGCCGAGATCGAACAGGTCGAAGACTGCTGGCAGCAGCTCAGCGAGGTGATCGACATTGCCGACGTGATGCCGGTCACCTATGTCAACTCGGCGGCGAGCCTGAAGGCGTTCTGCGGACGGCATGGCGGGATCGTGTGCACGTCGGCCAATGCGGCCGCGGTGCTTCAATGGGCGTTCGACCGGCGGAGCCGCGTGCTGTTCTTCCCCGATCAGCACCTGGGGCGCAACACGGCCCTGCGCATGGGAATCCCGTTGGAACAAATGCCGGTTTGGGATCCCCGCGCAAGCGAGTTGGGCGGCAACTCGCCGGAGGCGATTCATGCGAGCCGGGTGATTCTCTGGAAGGGGCATTGCAGCGTCCACCAGATGTTCTTACCCGCCCACGTCGATCAGTTCCGGAAGAAGTACCCCGATATCAAGATCCTCGTCCATCCCGAGTGCATGATGGAGGTGGTGGCCAAGTCCGACGCCATCGGCTCCACGGGCCGGATCATCCGGCTGGTGGAAGAAGCCCCGCCGGGCACGCGCTGGGCCATCGGCACCGAGCTGCACCTGGTGAACCGGCTCAAGCACGAGCACCCGGAACAGGAAATCTATTTCCTCTCGCCCGTGGTCTGCATGTGCGCGACGATGTACCGGATCGACCTGGCCCACCTGTGCTGGGCCGTGGAGAACCTAGCCGCCGGCACTCCGGTGAACGTCATTGGGGTCGACTCCGAGACAGCCGCCGACGCCCTGGAAGCCGTCCAGCGGATGCTCGAAGTGAAGTGATTGCTTCCCAGACGCGTTAGATGTAGGTTATGCTTCAACCTTTTCTGACGTCCGGATTTTCTTCTGCACGACGCCAACCAACATGAGGTACAGCTTCGATCGCTTGATGGGCCAGGCCCAAACGATCTTTGACCAAGATCCAATGCATCCTGTGGTGGCTCCCGGTGAGATGGATGACTTTGTAACCCCATCTTTAACCGGAAACGCCGCAGGATGCTACTTTTCTCCTTGCTCCCGCTCAACTACACTCCCTCTTGCCTGGTGAAGCGGAGTCGGGCTCTGCGGGGACGCAACCCGACAAGGAATAGCCAGGCTAGGGCGGGTGAATGACCCGTAACGCCCTGGCGGCCTGCGCCGCCGGGGCGGTCCTTCTTCTGCCGCCTCATTCATTTGCCCTACTATCCCTCAAAAAATCGCGATCGACAGTTTGCACACCTGAGGTCTCATCGCCTTCCTCCTCCACGGTTGCTCATCGGCCGCGCCTCTCAGGAAACCAGCCCCGCAAGAAATCGGCAAGCGTTCCTTCGTAAACGGCCTCCTGCGGAGTCACGGTCCAGTGTTTCAGGTCGGTTGAGGTGGCGAAGCGGGCGGTGAACGGCACCCCCGCCTGCTCCTTCGGCTCGCCGATCTCGAACATCATCACGTACTTGCCGCCCGCCCCCAAGGTCCCCGCCGCCAAGATAAGCCGCCACGCGGTTTGGTGCCTCATGAGAATCTCCTCCCACGCCGTTTAGACCTGGTTCACTTGGGCTCCGTGCTGCGGGTTTCTGCCGCCATTTCCAGCAGCGCGTCGAGCATCTTTTCCGAGGCCTGCGGTTCCAGCCGGCTCGTGCCCAGCCAGGTCTCGTAGCCGCCCAGCGCGTGGTGGCGAGCGGTCGGCAAGTAGCCGAAGTAGCCGTGCGCCAGCGAGACCAGGAAGGCCGGCTGAACGGGACTTCGCTTCTTGAATTCCAATCCGATCTCGCAGAACACTTCGGTCGGCATGGCGCCGATGCACACGTCGCCGATCCGCAGCACTTGCAGCGGCAGCGGGATGACTTCGGGATAATCGGCCATGCTTTTCGTCCGCTGGGCGTAAATGTAGGGAAGGTCCGCCTTCCCCGGCTTCGGGGCCGGCTTGGCGAGCATTTGCTTCGCCCACTGGATTTGTTCCGCACTCGGACGGCGGCTAGCGATCATCGGCTCTCGATATCGCGCCGCCAGCGTGACGCGGTCGCAGTACGCGGCCTTGGCTAGTGCCGCGTACACCTTGCCGGCCACGTCCTCGGCCACCCGTCGCATCTGCGCGTAAGGCTCCTGGCCAGGACGGGGATTGCGAAAGTTGATGTTATTGATGTCCCCGCTGGTTCCGTTGGCCATCATGGCCACGAAGGGCGGGTCTTGGTCCTCGGCATGGAGCAAACGCTCCAGGTGGCGACAATACATTCCAAAGTAGTCCGCCGAAATATGTCCGTGCCCAACGCCTCCCACGTAATGCAGCGAATACGCCGAAAAGACCGCGATCGGCCGACCGCCCGGCTCGCGCAGCGCAAGGATCGAAATCGTCGGATCCGTGGGGCCGGCCGGCTCGGCCAGATCGCGACTGCCCGCGGGCGGATTCATCTTGACCCGGTCCGTTCCGCCGAACGGGTTCGGCGGCACCGTCCCCGGCTTCATAAACCACCGCCGGTTGAAGACGTGCTCGGGCGCCTCGGCCGCGGCGAGTGCGACTTGGGCCGGCCGAAGCTGGTTGGCCGCGCATCTCACCCCGTCGGCGATGCGGCGCGCCACGAAACGCTGATAGTCGTCCAGCTCGTGCGGGAACTTGAAGCGATCCTTCCCCAGGGCACTGCAAGCCGAATGGGTGTGTACGGCGGAAATCAAGACATGCTCGGGCGGGATCCCGGCGGCCTGTTGGATGAGCTTGCGGGCCTCCACGCTCAGGCGGCTATCGATTCCCAACAAGTCGCACACGACCAGAGCGAGCTTCGTCCGCCCGTCGTCCAACACGAGGCACCGCGCGTGCAATTCGTCGTGAATGTGAGTGGCGGGAAAGGGTACGAAGCCGCCGATGACGTCGCCTCCCAATGACGGCGTAATGTTGCTCTTGGCCGCCCCAGCCCGAAATGCAGGTGTTGGAGGGGCCGCGGCCAGGAACGCTGAACTCATCAGGCAGCCCACGATACAAAGAAGGCGGTGTTTCACAATTCGATCTCCCTTGACTCAATGTGCAACTGCGCGGACACGTAGGTTAGGCTTTCCAGCCTGACAACTGGGCCGTTAGGCTGGAAAGCCTGACCTACAGCCCAGGATCCTGCACGGGACGACTCATTCTCTCGGCATTGTGGAGACACCGCAAGTCAGGTGCCAGTAGGGCGGATTTCAATCCGCCCCGGATTTCGTAGGACGGATTGGCAATCCGTCCTACGGGGCTAACGGGCTAACCGGCGTAAGGCTCAAGGGGCTTGCGACGCGGTGATTTTCTGGTAAGCTTGGTATCCATAAGCGATTGCACCCCTAGCTCAATTGGATAGCTCTTTTATAGTCGTCCTAACACAGGAGAAGAAGTATGGGGTCCAATCGACAATCGAGGTTGCCGGCCGTGTTTTGCACGGTCGCGGCGGCAATTCTCAGCGGGGAGTCCATCGCCCGTTCCGCGTCCCGCGAGGGGAAGCCCAATGTCCTCTTCATCCTGGCGGACGACTTGGGGTGGGGGGATCTGAGCTGTTACGGGCATGAGCGGCTGAAGACGCCCAGTCTGGACCGGCTGGCTCAGCAGGGAACGCTCTTCAGCCAGTTCTACGTCAACGGCTCGGTCTGCTCGCCCAGCCGGTGTGCCTTCATGACCGGGCAGTATCCGGCCCGGCACCGCATCCACGGGCATTACGCCGATCACGCCCTGAACGCCGCGCGGGGGATGTCCGATTGGCTCGATCCCAAGGTGCCCAACCTGGCGGCGCTGCTGAAATCGGCCGGCTACGCGACGGCGCACTTCGGCAAGTGGCACCTTGGAAACGGCCCCGGCGCCCCCGAGCCGACCGCCTACGGCTTTGATGAGGCCAAGACACTCGTTTCCAACCAACGCAGTTGGAGCGAACCGGCCGACACCTTCTGGCCCAAGTCCACGGCCCTGTTCGTCGATGCGACACTCCAGTTCATCAAGGCCCATCGGGACAAGCCTTTCTACGTCAACCTCTGGACGCTCCTGCCCCATGCGCCCCTGAATCCGACCGACGGACAGATGGCCCCGTACAGCCGCTTCAGTTGGGGACAGGGCGTGAAGCACAAGAGCGCCGAGACAATCTACTACGCCTCGGTGGCCGACCTGGACCAGCAGGTCGGACGGCTGCTGCGGGAGCTCGACGCCCTGGGGCTGGCCGACAACACCCTGGTGGTTTTCTCCAGCGACAACGGGCCGGAAGACATTCACATCGGCAACGCCGGCCACAGCGGCGTGGGCTCGGCCGGGCCGTTCCGGGGTCGCAAACGGAGCCTCTACGAGGGCGGCGTGCGAACGCCCTTCATCGTCCGCTGGCCCGGACACGTGCCGGCCGGCCGGATCGACAACGCTTCGGTCGTTGCAGGCGTGGATCTCTTGCCAAGCGTCTGTAAGCTCGCTGGCATCGAGCCTCCGCCGGGCCATGCCCTGGACGGCGAGGATGCCAGCGACGTGCTCCTGGGCCGACCGCGGCCGCGGCGCACGCCGCTGATGTGGGAGTGGCGTTTCCGCATCTTCGGCGAGCCGTTTCATCGCAGCCCGATGCTGGCCATCCGCGAAGGGGACTGGAAGCTGCTCATGAATCCCGACCGGAGCCGGGTTGAGCTGTACGACATCCCTCGGGACCCCACGCAACTCAGCAATCTTGCTTCCCAGCACTCCGAGGTCATCGAGCGGCTGGCCGACAGGGTTCTGGCGTGGCAAAAGACACTGCCTCCAGGCCCGGTCGAACCCGCGGCGGGAAAGGCCGACTACCCCTGGCCCGGGCAAGCGAAGGCGCCGCGCCGGGGACCGTCGCCGGGCAAGAAACCGAAGGCCGCAGCCAGCGGCGGCGGCAAAGATTGACGGCGGCAAATGATCCAACGAAGTCCCCACCGACCCCGCGTCGGTGGAAACGGGTTTGGCTAGCTCTCTTTCGGGCAGGTCGCGGCTCGATGCTCGGCCAGCGCCGCCTTCAGGGAGTCGCATTCTCGCTCCAGCGCCCTGACGGCTTCTTCGGCTTCGGCGCGTGTGCCGCCGCATCGCTCGAATTGCTCCACGCGGATCGCGGCCGCGCTGGCCGGCTCGGCCCCCAGGTAAACAACCGTTCCCTTGAGCCGGTGCGCAAGACGCCCGAGCGCAACGAAGTCGTTTTCCTCCAGGGCCGAGTGCATTTGCGGGAACAGAAGGGCGATTTCATCGAAGAAGCACTGCACCATTTCCGCGAACATGCCGGGATCGTCGCAGCACCCCTTCAGCGCCGACTGCGGATCGAAGACACAGGTAGATGGAACAGTCGCGCTTTGCGTCGGCACGGGCAGGGGTCTCATGGGACTTGCCCCGGCGGCAAGGCTCTCCACAAGGGCGATCATCTCGCGGCCGTTGATCGGCTTGGACAAGTAGCCGTCCATCCCGCCCGCGAGGCAGCGCTCGCGGTCGCCCTTCATCGCGTGAGCGGTCATGGCGATAATTGGCAGCCGGCGGTTGCCGTCTTCTCGGGCGCGGATGGCCTTGGTCGCTTCCAAGCCATCCATGCCCGGCATTTGCACGTCCATCAAGATAAGGTCGTGATCGTTCTGGAGGGCCATGCGCAGCCCTTGCTCGCCGTTGCCGGCGATGTCCACCGTATGGCCGCGCTCGCGGAGGATGTAGGCCGCCAACTTCTGGTTGGCGGGGTTGTCTTCCACCAGCAGGATGCGCAGTCGTGACGCTGCCGCGGCGAGCACGCCGGGAGTTTCCGCCTCGGGCGGCAGTTCCTTCGCCAAGGGCAATCGAACCGTGAAATAGAAAACGCTCCCCTGTCCCGGTTGGCTTTCCACCCAGATCCGCCCGCCCATCATGGCCACAAGGCTCGAACAGATGGTCAGTCCCAGCCCGGTCCCGCCAAACCGGCGCGTGGTCGAGGGATCGGCCTGAGTGAACGGGCGGAAGACGCGCTCCTGCTCGTCGGGCGGGATGCCGATCCCGGTGTCGGAGACAGAGAAGCGGAGGGTGACTTGAGAAGAAGGGAGAAGGGGAGAGGGGGAGTGGAGGA